>NZ_CAWPGB010000034.1:0-4991 GCF_963887575.1 Vibrio sp. 3-2(1)
CAGTTGGTAGTAAATGACAGTGCGAATTGTGGCAGCTAAAGATAAGTTTGGCTAAGCAATTCGTTCTTTATACTGAGTATTGGTTAAAAAACTGCATAACAAACGGCTCAAGAGGGATTGCCAACGCGTGGCGGCTTTAGTACAAAATTGAAATTCAGAGTTTACGGTGTGTTTTTAAGTTCGGCGATGCGTTGTCAACCCCTTAGCCGGGCGTTAGCTGGGGTTAAGAAAAACGGTGAATTTAGGGTGGCAAGGCTTTCGGTTTTCTAGCTACACACCGGACAGTTCTCAGTTTCTCAACTATCTCGCCAGTGGCACTTTTCGGGAAGTGTTTGAACTTAACGAAGTCTGCTTACGGGAAATGTTGTGTTTGTTAAGTTCGTTGGCGTGGTTTCTTTGTTGCTTCAATTCATGAATGCCTAAATGTGTTTCGTGTGCTTTGTCGTTGGCTTTTTCGATAGAATTCTTTGCAAATTACCGAGCTCAGGAATGGTGATTTTCTCGGTCATTTCTTCTTTACCAAGCGCATTTCGTGGATTGGGTTTTAATTTCACAGCTGTCTGTTTTACTTTCCCGTTTGAAAGCAATAATGTGTTTAAAATTAGGCACTTTGGCGTAATTTGCTAGCGAAAGTGCAGCAGCTAACTAGGCGTTTAAGACGGATTTCCAACGCTTGGGAGTTTCGGCTCTAGGTTGAGTTTTGTGTTTAAGGCGCAATGGGTTAGGATTGTGGTCGCGTTGCTCACCACTTAACGCAGCGTTATATTCATTGGAGTAAATTAGGTGGTCGAGTTATTAATGGAAAAACTGTCAAACGATGGTTTTTGGTCCATTTCCGGAGCATTAGTTGGTGCTTTCGTTGGTTCGCTTTGCGGGCTTTTAGCGAGCTTATACCTTGATGTAAAAAGAGAAAGTAAGGTGAAGAGTGCTTTTTACACAGAAGCTGAGTTTTTGTCTAACATCATGGGGGCTTTTTTAGTTGCTATAGTCTTTGAGTATGAAAAATCAAAAATAGACCTGGCTAAAAATGAAAGCTTTAGCGGACCATTGGAACTGGATTTTAGCGTGCTTAACACACTCTTTCTTGAGTTATATAAAACGAAAAATATCCCTAGTACAGACCACCGTCAGTTCATGTTGAATCTAAGTTCTCAATGGGAAAGAATCTGCAAGATGGATGTTGGACGTGTTGAAAAAATCCTAAACACAAGTATCTACCAAGTGTCACCTACCAAATCTAAAGAAATAGTATTTTTCTTGGTAGATCTGTTGTACCACTTGAATCTGCTGGTAGTTCAGCAAAGAAAGTTTAGGTTCGGCGAACACAATTTTAAAACTAAGGCGCTGTCAGTGTTTGCAAAGTACGAAGTTGATAATTCTGATTTGATGGAAAAAATCGCTGAAGAAGCGGCGCATTGGTAAATGAATATAACAAACTGTTTAAGAGTGATTCGCAACGCGTGGCATTTTTGCTATGCGTTGCGTTTAGTGTTTAAGGTGGCATGCGGTAGCATCGGTATTGCGTTGCTCACACCTTAACAGGGCGTTAGGTATTTGGAGGCATCATGAGATCAATCTTGTTGATTATTTGTACTGTTTTATTAAACGGCTGCTTGGGTATGCCCGAATCAGTAAAGCCTGTGTCGGATTTTGAACTGAACAATTATTTAGGTAAATGGTACGAGGTTGCTCGACTTGATCACTCTTTTGAAAGAGGTTTAAGTCAGGTTACTGCGGAATACAGTGTTCGAAATGATGGCGGTGTTTCGGTTCTTAATCGTGGTTATTCCGAAGAGAAAGGTGAGTGGAAAGAGGCTGAAGGCAAAGCTTACTTTGTAAATAGTCCAACAGACGGTTATCTGAAGGTTTCATTTTTTGGTCCGTTTTATGGCTCTTACGTGGTGTTTGAGTTAGAGCGTGAAAACTACAGTTATGCCTTCGTATCAGGGCCGAATACAGAATATCTGTGGTTACTTTCAAGAACGCCTAGAGTCGAACCAGACATTCTGGAGAAGTTCGTTCAAATGTCGAAAGAGCGTGGCTTTGATACAAATCGGCTCATTTACGTTCGGCAGCAATAAATACCTAACAAACGGCTCAAGAGGGATTGCCAACGCGTGGCGGCTTTAGTACAAAATTGAAGTTCAGTGTTTACGGTGTGTTTTTTGAGTTTGGCGGTGCGTTGTCAACCCCTTAGCCGGGCGTTATGCTTAATCCATAAAAATCAGTAGGTTGAGGTTGTCGATTCCTTTGGCATTTCGTTCAGGTTTTGTCGGCAATTTAATATTGTTTTTCGCTGCCTAATGAAACAGCAATGTATCTGGCGCTGTAAATTCTGAGTGATTGCCTCATTGGGTTTTTGAGTCTGTGCGAGGTTAGTATTGTTGGCTCAAGTCGCTTTGAGTAGTTTGGTGCCTTTACTTATGGGCTTAAAGCTTGTCGGCAATTGAGCATTGTTTTGCGCTGCCTAATGAAACGGCAATATGTTTATCACTGTACGTTTCAGCGTGATTGCCTCATTGAGTTATTGCGCCCATGCGTGGTGAGTGAGTTTGTCGGAGAGGGTTTCCACATTGACCTAGTTGCTAAATGAAAGCCTGCATTGGTCAGTTCATAGGTAAAAGTTGAGCCAGTTCTAATTAAAGGGAATTCGAAGTTTAGCCAATGATTTCAGTGATTTACTCTTGGGCTTGTTCGAATGTAAAGTGTTGAAGCTTAAGCATAACAAACGCCTCAAGAGGGACTGTCAACGCGTGGCGTTTCCAGTCCCATTGAGCCGCGGTGGTTACGGTTGTTGTGATTGAGTTTAGTGTTATGCGTTGCCAGCCCCTTAGGCGGGCGTTAGGCAAAGTGAGTTTTTATCAGCTAAATCGAGTTTGAATTGAACGGTAAATCCCATGCTCTCAGACTGAACTTAAGCAATAAATCGTCATCACATATTTGTTGTTTCTTGATCGAGTTGGGTTGTTTAGCGCTGTAAATTCAGCGGCAAAATAACCTTCAGCATCTAAACGTCCGCCGAGCATGCTACGCTCGTCACTTTTCTTCCAAACCGCTCAATTTGAGTTTTTTTGTTTCTTTGCTGATTTAGCATTTTGGTTTATAAATGAATCGGTTAGTTTGTTTTAAGTTTACAAAAAAGCTCGTTCTTTGGTTTTGAAAGTATCGTTGTCAATCGGTTGGCCTAACAAACGGCTCAAGAGGGATTGCCAACGCGTGGCGGTTTTAGTGCAAAATTGAAGTTTAGTGTTTACAGTGTGTTTTTTGAGTTCGGCGGTGCGTTGTCAACCCCTTAGCCGGGCGTTAGGCAAGGTGAGTTTTTATCAGCTAAAACGAGTCGAAATTGAACGGTAAATGCCATGTTCTCAGGCTGAGCTTAAGCAATAAATCGTCATCACATATTTGCTGTTTCTTGATCGCGTTGAGTTGCTTTTCGTTGTGAGTTTAGCAGCAAAATAACCTTCAGCATCCAAACGTCCGCCGAGAATGCTACGCTCGTCACTTTTCTTCCAAACCGCTCAATTTGAGTTTTTTGTTTCTTTGCTGATTTAGCATTTTGGTTTATAAATGAATCGGTTAGTTGGTTTTAAGTTTATAAAAAAGTTCGTTCTTTAGTTTTGAAAGTGTCGGTGTCAATCGGTTGGCCTAACAAACGGCTCAAGAGGGATTGCCAACGCTTGGCGACTTTAGTTCAAAATTGAAGTTCAGTGTTTACGGTGTGTTTTTTGAGTTCGGCGGTGCGTTGCCAACCCCTTAGCCGGGCGTTAGGGCTCTCGAAAAAGTTAGGATAATTAGAAATGGCAAAGTTCCATAAAGAACTGGAAAAGTGTGATGGTGAAAAAGCCGTAATTTTAGGTAATGGTTTTGGCATCGCATATGATATTGCTGCCGAAGAAGATAACTTCAATTGGAACACGCTTCTGGATCTCTGTGAGATCGAAGAAGGTAGTCAATTGCATAGATTGTTGGCGGAGAGCTTTTATGACTTCGAATTAGTTCATCAAAAGCTAAATAACGCTATAGATGTTATAGCCATGTATGAACCAACAAGTGACTTAACAGCAGAGCTGCAATCTCAAATCCAACATTTGAGAGAACAGCTTGTAATTGCAGTGTCTAGTTCTCACCCATCTGCTTTTACAACCGATTGCAGTCCTAAAAAAGAAAAGCAGCGAAAAAAACGTGTTGAAAAGTGCCGAACATTTTTAGGTAACTTTGATAACGTATTTTCATTAAACTACGACCTACTGCTGTATTGGGTCAGATGCTTTGAAAATAAACATTTGGGTAAAGATTCCTTCTCAAAGCTCGATGATGAGCTTGTATTTTCGCCTGATGAAAATGCCAACTTCTTTTTTCTGCACGGTTCACTTTTTCTTTATCGGGATGGTGTTGGGGCAATTAAGTCTCGTAGCTCAAGAGCAAATCCTATCTTAGCTCGTTTGGAACGAAACATTGAGAATGGTGTATTCCCAATGTGTGTGTCTGAAGGTACTGGTGAGCAAAAACTAGAAGCGATAAAGAATAACTACTATTTGCATTATGCATACAATCGAATCAAAGAGTGTGAAGGTACAATATTTACATTCGGTTGCTCATTTTTGGACTCAAAGGATGATCATATTATTAAAGCTATGCTCCAGAGCCCCGCAGAAAAGATAGTTGTCGGTGAGTTTAAGCCAACTAAAAAGAATTACCACCGCTTAGAGTTAGCATTTGAACATTGCCAAGCACAGTTAAAAACGAAGAAAGAAGTTATTATTGCTGATACTGACGGTGTTGAGGTTTGGTAGCAAGCCCTAACAAACGCTTCAAGAGGGACAGCCAACGCGGGGCATTTTTACTATGCGTTGGTTTGTGTGATTGTAGTGGTCAACTAAAATTGGCCACGGTTTTAGAGTTTTCCCAATATAATCGTTCTGATTCATTGGGAGTTAGACCACCGTTATACTGATGTGGCCTGAGTTGGCAGTAATATCCGATAATGTAGC
>NZ_CAWPGB010000035.1:0-4417 GCF_963887575.1 Vibrio sp. 3-2(1)
GTTCTAAAACATGATTTGGTGGAATTCCGTCAATTATATACTTGAGCTCAGATTGACCATCACGCAACATTTTTAGCTCACTCTCATTTAGCTGAATGAGTTCCATAATTTCCTTATGCCTAACGCCCAATTAAGGGGTGAGCAACGCTACCACCCAACCTAAAGCATTGTGCCATAAACACTAAACTTGAAGTAGAAGCAAAAATGCCAAGCGTTGGGAATCCCTCTTAAATT
Source organism: Vibrio sp. 3-2(1) (assembly GCF_963887575.1). Taxonomy (NCBI): domain Bacteria; kingdom Pseudomonadati; phylum Pseudomonadota; class Gammaproteobacteria; order Vibrionales; family Vibrionaceae; genus Vibrio; species Vibrio sp. 3-2(1). Next base: position 235 of record NZ_CAWPGB010000035.1, read on the forward strand.
GTTTGTTATGTGCGTTACTCAATTTTTGTTCTTATTTTTCCATTCTGAAGTTTTTCAATCGTCATAGTTGTTGGGTAATTTTCCCCAACAGTTTTAAAAATTTCTACCACGTCAAAAATCGTTATGAAATATATACAGTTTTTCTTATCAAAATCTGAGCAAACAAAGAATCCAACAGGGCTAGTACCTGTTGGGAAGAACGGGACAAAGTAATAGCTATGAATAAACTGATTACATATCTGCATTGTATTTAATGTATGAATTTCAGTGCTGCTTACTAAGTCATAGTCTGAATCTACCGAACTAGGTATTATTTTGTCGGGATCTCCCGAAAAATTGATCTTTCGAACTTTATAATTTTGATTCTTCACTGAATCAGATATTTTCCGAGATTCAATCAATTTTCTAACTGAGTAGAAACCTAAAAATATGTCTTTCTCTAGCGTGTAGATATTTTTCTCGCCCCACCTCTTCTGAACTAGCCTAAGGGTTAGCTTTTCTGCGAGTTTCAGTAAATCATCTTTCCAATATTTTGATACATTGATCATTGCAAATATTACCCATAAGCACATAACGCCCGCCTAAGGGGCTGGCAACGCATAACACTAAACTCAAACATAACAGCCGTAACCACCGCGGCTCAATGGGACTGGAAACGCCACGCGTTGAGAGTCCCTCTTGAGGCGTTTGTTAAATTGCAATTGCTCGCCGCTTTGCTTGGGCAAATACTGTAATTGAATTTTCAGTTGTTCTCTCTACTTCAAAATAACCACCTGACATTGAAAGTTGACGCGCATTCAATGCGTCGGAGCCAAGTTTTTTAAACCAATACGGTGCAAGAGAGCATTGTGCTGAGCCTGTTGCTAAATCCTCAGATATGCCAATTTTGGGAGCAAAGTATCTTAGAACATAACCACTATTACCATTTGCAGCCGTTACAATCAGAGCATGGTATTCGTTGATTTCTCTCAAGCGATCATCATCTGGCTGGAAATTCATGACAGCCTCAACCGAAGGCAAAACCAAGACTAAGTCTCGGGTAGAAAAAACATCAATCGCATTCGTCGCTAAATCAGAGATTTCTACTGGAACAGCACAAGGCTTTGCTTCCCAGCTTGGTAATACCAATGAATATTGGTCACCTCTTTTAGAAATCACAACTTCACCGTATTTACTGTTGAAAACTACATTTTCCAGTTGGTACTTAGAAAGGATCGCTGCACCAGCGCCTAAACTCCCGTGACCACAAAGATTAATTTCACCATCCAATGCAAACCAACGAATGTGAAACTGTCCGTCGACGTGAGTAATGAAAGAAGTCACAGGCTGTCCAACTTCACGGGTTATTTGATGTAACTCGCTATCGGAAAACCAGCCATTTAGCTCTAGTACCCCGCAAGGATTACCAAAGGCCGATTCGCCAATAAACACATCATAAATATCAATTTTGATAATCCACCATCCTTGACTGCAATTTAACGCCCGGCTAAGGGGTTGACAACGCACCACCGAACTTAAAAAACACACTGTAAACGCTGAACTTCAATTTTGCACTAAAGCCGCCACGCGTTGGCAATCCCTCTTGAGCCGTTTGTTATAACGCAATTTTTGACACATCTATAGATTTAAGCTCGTGTGCAACTGTATGTAAATGCGGTAGTTGATTAGTCAATGCTTTAATATGTTGATCAATCAACTGTTTATCTTTATCTGTTGAAAGCACAGCATCATACCACTCAACTACATAGTCGGCTTGCTCTCCAATTTCGCGTTGTTCTCGCATAGAAATTAAGCCGATAAGTTTTGAAAAGTGATCAAGTGTTTTTGCTGTATATGGACAACTTAAACTTGAAAAAGTAAGTTCACGCTTTGTTGTGTAAAGGAACAAGCTTCGTTCAAATGAAGACAGTTGATAATAAGTATCTAATATCTGACGAGCAGCCCTAGAGAACCGTTCCCTGTTTTTCTGAGTAAGTGAAATGGGAATTAGATAAAGTAGCCCATTGCTATCACTTACTGCTTTTGCTAACTCCATAAGTCGATCATGCAACTCGTTGGCATGCCGATCTCGTTTCCAACGCAGAAATGCTGTTACCGCAAACAATGTACCAAAGATAGTTGCGACATTCGCCAATGCACCTAACACTGCCAATAAGTCAGTGCCTAAGAAAACTAAAGAGAATGCAGAACCACTCAAAAATATGGCAACTACACATACCCACATAATGTAACGATCACTTTCGAAAAACTTGAACAACTCGCTTATCTCCCCATTGCGTTATAACGCCCGCTTAAGGGGCAGACAACGCTACTACCAACTTTCCGCATAACACCGTAATCACAAAAACCAACGCATAGTAAAAATTCCACGCGTTGGCTGTCCCTCTTGAAGCGTTTGTTAGCACACACGTGATTACATAATGCACTCTTTCGCATTTTTGGCTTGTACAACACCTTTTTCGATGATTGCCAACACTTGATCGTTCTTAATTGAAGATACGATTTTATCTAGCAAGTTTTCCGCTGTAGTTTCAGAAGATACCTCAACTAAACAGCTGTAAGAGTTAGAAACCTTTTCTGTCGCTGCAGCGACAGCTTGATGGTCAGTAAAATCAGTATGAACTAATGACTCTATTGATTGAGCAAATTCTTGAGCCTTTTGTGTCGCATCACCGAAAACTTCGAGATTGAGATTATTCAAATCAAACGAATCGGCCTTCTGCTGCAGGCTATCGACTGCTTTATTAGCTGCAGCCTTAGCCTCATCAATCGCTTTACTTGCATCATCACAACCAACCAAGACTGTCATCATAATCAGCACCATTAACGTTTTTTTCATTTTTCAGCCTCTCAAATAAAAGTTACTTTTCGATACTAGACCAAGATCAAGATCAAGAGTCATCGAATAGAAATACCGTAACAGAATACAAACTCTGGTTTATGAGATGTGTGTGCTAACGCCCGCTTAAGGGGCAGACAACGCTACTACCAAGTTTCCGCATAACACCGCAATCACACAAAACCAATGCATAGTAAAAATGCCCCGCGTTGGCTGTCCCTCTTGAAGCGTTTGTTATGTAAGTGGTTGGTTCTATCCCCAGAAACACCCATAAGTATCGTCTTCTAATATTTCCAAGAAAGCTTCTAGAAGTTGAATCTCTGGGATTGGCTCATACGAATGCCATTTTTGGTCGGATTTCATCCAGTAAATTTTCCACGCGTCACGCGACTTATAATATTTGACTTTGGCTACTGGGCACTCCATTTTTTCGGATGGATCATTCCACTTAGGACGTATCTCGAAGATTTCGATGACCTGCCCCTCTAACCGATACCCAATATCAAGTTGATTGCGGATCTCTTCTGGCGGTCGACAAGAATCAAGGTACTTCTCCACTGCCTTTCTGTAACGCTGTTGCTCAATTTCTGAAAATGCCATATCTATCACCTAACCCTTTAATTAAGCTAAGTTTACGACCTAATTTCATACGTTGGTTAGGTTAATTTTCGAGAAAGTACATAACGCCCGCCTAAGGGGCTGACAACGCATTACCACTAAACTCAATCACAACAGACGAAACCACCGCGGCTCAATGGGACTGGAAACGCCACGCGTTGACAGTCCCTCTTGAGGCGTTTGTTAGCTTCGTAGCACATTGTTTAACAATGACTTTTAACACCTTTACTTGAAAAGTATTTTACGCAAATGCATCGAACATGCACACGTCCAACGCCAAAAGCTGTGAAGTTGACTGCCAAAACTCAAAACGCTCAAGGCTAAGTTGGCCACGGTTAAGAGTCCGCGACAAAGAAAGCAAGATCACAGCGATGATGCAGTATTTTGTAAAACTAAGCTGACCGCGCTGAACGTCAAACAACACTGAAGCATCGAAGCTTGATAGGTTTCAGCGACTTGAAAACTGCTGAACATTCAACACTTTCTACCAAATCAGCATCAGGCAAAACTAAAAAGCCAAATAGTGCTACTTGAACGCTTAAAGCTGAATTTTCACAACAAATGAGCTTAGATTTTGATGATTCTAGCCTTTAAGAAGCTAACGCCCGCCTAAGGGGCTGGCAACGCAAACCACTAAACTCAAACACAACAACTGTAACCACCGCGGCTCAATGGGACTGGAAACGCCACGCGTTGACAGTCCCTCTTGAGGCGTTTGTTAGGCGA
>NZ_CAWPGB010000036.1:0-4007 GCF_963887575.1 Vibrio sp. 3-2(1)
CGCTGCTTTATAAGTTGCTGGGTGCCATCAGGTGCCTTTGTGAAGGCTTGAGCCTAGTGCGGTGAAAGTTGCACGCTGGGTTCTTAGAGGGACGACACTTGGTAACAGGTGTCGTCTACTCGACAAATTCGTGTTGCATGCCCCGTCAACACGTCTATGGACATAAATGTTTTATTACTTTTTATAATCCTCATATTCAGCAACTCTGGCAGTGAGTTCTTCCTGTAGCTCATACACTCGGTACATTAGCGACTTGTTCAATGTTTCTAGTTCATCATTGATTGCTAAAGCCTCCTCCTTCTCTTTGCGATAACCTTCTTTGAGTTCGATTTGCTGCCTTAATTCTTCTTTGAGCCTATCTATCTCGCTCATATCTTCTGTGATAGGCAAAGCCGCCACAGACAAATCAGGGTTATCTAGCATTTCGTTATGTGCTTCGATAGCAGGGTTAGCCACCTTGTCGACGAACTCCTTGAACTTATGAATGTAGCTACGCCCTAAACCCGCCTCATTGTTGATTTTATTGAGGGTTAGACGCCCCCTTGCCTTAGTTCTCAGAGGAGCGCCAGCCTTCAGTCGGCCTAACGCCAATTGAAGTTTCGCTTCGGCAGAAAGGCCTTTCTCTTCTTGAACGAGTTTTTTAAGTGCATCTTGTTGAGTTCTCATCACTGTTTCTCCGCCACTGAACGCTTGTATTCTTCTATCTGCTGCTCAAAACTAGCGGCTCTGGCACCCTTTGTTTTAACAGCCGACGCCTTACGTCCAGCCCCAGTACGTTTTCCGCCACGCCCATGCTTCCAGTCGAACTCATCAACGAAAGACATTTGATCTTCATGTTTTTTGGTAGCCATTCAGCATAACCCCTATGACTTTTGATTGTTGTTACATTTTTCAAAGATTATGATCATGCTTCGCTAATCAAAATAATTTCCTCATTGAACGGTTCGTAAGAAATTTCATGAGCTTTTAGCGTCAGTTCCTCGACATGAATCTTCTGCTTCAAGCCATTCAGAATTGACCTTTTCAGTGGTTCGCCAGTGTTAAGGTTCGTAAACTTAGCAATCAAACGTTCTCTTTGTTTAGCAATCCTTTTCGCCCCCTTATCAGTCACAACCTTGTGTTCGCACTCCTTAATTTCAGCTCGGAACAGCAGCGTGCCACACACACGGTCACACGATCCATTAGTGCAATAGGCTCCGCTCGGCAGTTGCATGATATGAAAGCTGCCACGACGAAGATTCTCTTCAATTTCTGCGCGAGTCATGATGATGGATTCTCCTACCTTCAGCTTTTCCAGGCGCTCTTCCATAATCTTCTCGCCCTTGGCACCACTCAAATGCTCGCTTTTATTAAAGATTTCATCAAACTCATCCACACCCAAATCAATACCCGCCTCTTTCAACTCATCCAGAATCTCATCATCCATCAGAAGGTCATTCATCTGCGCAAGTACGGCATTATTTGCGTAGTAACCCGACATATTGATGTTCTGGTGTTTGAACTGGAATTTAATCCCCGAAGCCGTGCCGAAGCTGTAACGCACAAAGAACACGGCAAATGACCGTCTAAAGTCATGAGAGCTCAAACCCGTGTATGTGCCTCCAACCTTTAATTGCCCCTCCCTTGTAGGGTTCAGCGTATCAAACTCTTCAACATCCTCTAGGGTTGCTTTGTAGTTCAGATTTTTAATAAATCTTTTAAGCGCCTTGTCAGGTTTGAATATGTAATTATCACCATCTTGTGCCCCCGTTCTAGTCACCAAAAACGCTGAACTCAATTGCTTTCTCATGTGAGCGATTCTTTCTAGCGCTTCGCCTTGCTCTTCTTTTTTATCAACGCCCTCCAGATAAAGCTCACGAGTTGATTGCATCATGTCATAGGCTAGCTCCAGTGCGGTTTGCGCAACAGAGTGTGATTGCCACGTCGCCATTTGAGGTATTCCGTCATGCCCCTTGCTGGTCTCGCCTGTGAGTATCGTTACTGGCTTACCGTTCACCATTGCCGTATCTACGCTGTCTTTGTTGAAAGATACAACCTCTCCAATTCGGGCACCTGAGAAGCCTTGAACCACAACTAAACAGCTAACCAAGATGTCAGCTAAGCTGTCAGCCTGGAGGGCCAACTTGAAGTCAGGAATGCCGTGGTCGATTTTCCTTACTGCCCTTTCTATTCTTTGCCCCTTGCCACTGGCGGTCATCGAAAGAACTTTCTTGCCACTGCCGCGACCATCAGTTTCAAGCCTTTCACCATTATGAACGCGCTTTTTAATGTCATAGGCTTGTCCCATCGCCCGTGAAATCTCATGACGATACGGATGATATTTTTCAACCACTTCTAACGCATGACTCATGATGCGTTGATATAACTTATGCGGAAGAGCCACACGCTGCTCAGCTTCTTTTGTTGCTGCGCACTTTCTTACCGCCTTAGAATCAACATATTCACTAAGCAAACCAACATCAGCCAGTTTATTTAATGCGGAGAGAATCTTATCTATGCTGCCATCGCGCAACTTTTTATTTTTAAGGCGTGGGGTAAATGATTTCCACTGTCTGGTGTTATCTAAATCACTCCAATTTGTACCACCCAAGCAATCGGCAATATGCTGTAGTCCAGTCTTCAAGTGGCCCATTTGATTAACCGATAAAGGCAGTGTGCCATTTTTTTTTGAATGGTGATAAATCAGATATATAGCGTCCTGTATATCATTAACATGCTCAGGCTTGGTCGCATTAAAACCCACTGTTAATGAATAACTCACGCCAACAGTATGCGACATTGAAAGATCCCATTTTTTAACATGGTATGGTTTATCTTTTGAGTCGAGCCTGTCTAACCCCTCAATTAAAAATGCAGTTTCGGACTTCTGAATTGGATTTAATGAAACGACGTTATCGTGGGTATTTTGTTTATCATTCATAGTTAAAACGTCTCCAGCAAGTCAATTAGGCTATACCCGTTGCTATAAAGCGGATGAGGGCCTTCGCTGTGCCTTTCTTGTGCTTTGGTGTAATTATCAGGCGCAATCTGTTTAAAATCTTCTAGAATCGCTTCTATGGTATTACACAACTTGTAATATTTATCTGTTGGCAGGCTATTAACCGATTGGTAATCTTTCATTTGTTGCAGCGTATCGTTAAAGGAGAGCATCAACCAAATATCTTCTACCTCTGATACCAAACGATGGTAAGGGCAGTCAAAACAACCTAGAAAGTCTGTGCAAAGCTCCTCCTTCTTTTGCTGTCCCACACCTAATTTTTCAAGGTGTATCTTAATTCTGGCGGCAGCACCTTGCGATGAGTCCTTACATCGAACACCAAGAGGGGTTTGTGTGTCGTTCGCTCTTTCTTCCTCACGCAACCTTTTATAATCGTAGTCGTCCAGTACATTAGCATAATTGAACTTCGCCTTAGTCGCGGCCTCATGAGGAGCGGTGTTATTTTTCGCAAAGTCGTAGAGTGCTTCTCCGTTTGCCGCCAAGCTGCCTGTATGGTCGCCTTCGTTGCCATCTGAATAGTTAGCCCCAATGACTTCAATGCTGTTGTTCGCAGACATCGACACGAGCCAGATGTCTTGCGTCACTTTCATCAGCGTGTCGATCTTCGTTTGGCGCAGTTTTGAAGGTGTGACATGTGCAAGCCCCAATTTTTTTGTGTAAGTATTGATGACTTTTTGAGGTGTACTTTGACCCGCTTCAATCATCCCTTGAATGTCACCTGACTTCCTAAAATAAGGAAACAACCAATCGGTTCCAGAATCTTTCTGGAGTTCCTTAGAGATTTCTAGCCATTGGTGGAAGAACTCTTGGGCTTTTCTATGAAAACCAAGAGATGTATCAAAATCTAAATGATTGGCACGTGCTTTCTCCATATCAAAGTAGTGTAGTGGTCAACTAAAATTGGCCACGGTTTTAGAGTTTTCCCAATATAATCGTTCTGATTCATTGGGAGTTAGACCACCGTTATACTGATGTGGCCTGAGTTGGCAGTAATATCCGATAATGTAGC
>NZ_CAWPGB010000037.1:0-3079 GCF_963887575.1 Vibrio sp. 3-2(1)
GGGAACTCCAGGGAGACTGCCGGTGATAAACCGGAGGAAGGTGGGGACGACGTCAAGTCATCATGGCCCTTACGAGTAGGGCTACACACGTGCTACAATGGCGCATACAGAGGGCAGCAAGCTAGCGATAGTGAGCGAATCCCAAAAAGTGCGTCGTAGTCCGGATTGGAGTCTGCAACTCGACTCCATGAAGTCGGAATCGCTAGTAATCGTAGATCAGAATGCTACGGTGAATACGTTCCCGGGCCTTGTACACACCGCCCGTCACACCATGGGAGTGGGCTGCAAAAGAAGTGGGTAGTTTAACCTTTCGAGGAGGACGCTCACCACTTTGTGGTTCATGACTGGGGTGAAGTCGTAACAAGGTAGCGCTAGGGGAACCTGGCGCTGGATCACCTCCTTATACGAAGATTACACTGATGAGTGTCCACACAGATTGATGGTTTATACAGTTTAAGAGACGAGGATGTTCCCAAACATTCTTACTTAGTGTCCCGTTCGTCTAGAGGCCTAGGACACCGCCCTTTCACGGCGGTAACAGGGGTTCGACTCCCCTACGGGATACCATCTTTAAATGTTCTTACGAGAATCTTTAAAAATGGTTTCTTTCTTTAGTAGAAAGTCAAATCGTGCTCTTTAACAATTTGGAAAGCTGACTGATAACAACGAACGTGTTTGTTGTTATCAAATAAAAGTTCTCAACATCAATACGTTTAACGTATTGATACCAAACACATTCAAGTGTTCTTGGGAAAGCTTACTACGGTAAGTTTTCAAAATTGAGTCCGGCAAAATCAAACGTCTCTCGCTCATTCAAATAATGAGAGACAACCTTGGTGACTTGTCTACAACACGAAACTTCTTCGGGTTGTATGGTTAAGTGACTAAGCGTACACGGTGGATGCCTTGGCAGTCAGAGGCGATGAAGGACGTAGTAACTTGCGATAAGCGTAGATTAGGCAGTAACAGCCACTTGAGTCTACGATTTCCGAATGGGGAAACCCACGTGCATAAGCACGTATCCTTACCTGAATACATAGGGTAAGGAGGCAAACCGGGGGAACTGAAACATCTAAGTACCCCGAGGAGAAGAAATCAACAGAGATTCCGAAAGTAGCGGCGAGCGAAATTGGACTAGCCCTTAAGCTTTTAATGATGCAGGTGAAGCCTCTGGAAAGTGGCGCAATAAAGGGTGATAGCCCCGTAACTGTTCCATCATTATAAGTGAAATCGAGTAAGGCGGGACACGTGTTATCCTGTCTGAACATGGGGGGACCATCCTCCAAGGCTAAATACTACTGACTGACCGATAGTGAACCAGTACCGTGAGGGAAAGGCGAAAAGAACCCCTGTGAGGGGAGTGAAATAGAACCTGAAACCGTGTACGTACAAGCAGTAGGAGCACCTTCGTGGTGTGACTGCGTACCTTTTGTATAATGGGTCAGCGACTTATATTCAGTGGCAAGGTTAACCGAATAGGGGAGCCGTAGGGAAACCGAGTCTTAACTGGGCGCTTCAGTCTCTGGATATAGACCCGAAACCGGGTGATCTAGCCATGGGCAGGTTGAAGGTTGAGTAACATCAACTGGAGGACCGAACCGACTAATGTTGAAAAATTAGCGGATGACTTGTGGCTAGGGGTGAAAGGCCAATCAAACTCGGAGATAGCTGGTTCTCCCCGAAAGCTATTTAGGTAGCGCCTCGGACGAATACTACTGGGGGTAGAGCACTGTTAAGGCTAGGGGGTCATCCCGACTTACCAACCCTTTGCAAACTCCGAATACCAGTAAGTACTATCCGGGAGACACACGGCGGGTGCTAACGTCCGTCGTGGAGAGGGAAACAACCCAGACCGCCAGCTAAGGTCCCAAATTACTACTAAGTGGGAAACGATGTGGGAAGGCTCAGACAGCCAGGATGTTGGCTTAGAAGCAGCCATCATTTAAAGAAAGCGTAATAGCTCACTGGTCGAGTCGGCCTGCGCGGAAGATGTAACGGGGCTAAGTAGTAAACCGAAGCTGCGGCAATACAGTTTACTGTATTGGGTAGGGGAGCGTTCTGTAAGCCGTTGAAGGTGTGTTGTAAAGCATGCTGGAGGTATCAGAAGTGCGAATGCTGACATGAGTAACGATAAGGGGGGTGAAAAACCTCCCCGCCGGAAGACCAAGGGTTCCTGTCCAACGTTAATCGGGGCAGGGTAAGTCGACCCCTAAGGCGAGGCTGAAAAGCGTAGTCGATGGGAAACGGGTTAATATTCCCGTACTGCTTATAATTGCGATGGGGGGACGGAGAAGGCTAGGTGGGCCAGGCGACGGTTGTCCTGGTTCAAGTGCGTAGGCTAAGAGACTAGGTAAATCCGGTTTCTTGTTAGGCTGAGACACGACGTCGAGCTGCTACGGCAGTGAAGTCATTGATGCCCTGCTTCCAGGAAAAGCCTCTAAGCTTCAGATTATAAGCAATCGTACCCCAAACCGACACAGGTGGTCGGGTAGAGAATACCAAGGCGCTTGAGAGAACTCGGGTGAAGGAACTAGGCAAAATGGTACCGTAACTTCGGGAGAAGGTACGCTCTTATTGGTGAAGTCCCTCGCGGATGGAGCTGACGAGAGTCGCAGATACCAGGTGGCTGCAACTGTTTATTAAAAACACAGCACTGTGCAAAATCGCAAGATGACGTATACGGTGTGACGCCTGCCCGGTGCCGGAAGGTTAATTGATGGGGTTAGACTTAGGTCGAAGCTCTTGATCGAAGCCCCGGTAAACGGCGGCCGTAACTATAACGGTCCTAAGGTAGCGAAATTCCTTGTCGGGTAAGTTCCGACCTGCACGAATGGCGTAATGATGGCCACGCTGTCTCCACCCGAGACTCAGTGAAATTGAAATCGCTGTGAAGATGCAGTGTACCCGCGGCTAGACGGAAAGACCCCGTGAACCTTTACTACAGCTTGGCACTGAACATTGAACCTACATGTGTAGGATAGGTGGGAGACTTAGAAGCGCAGTCGCTAGATTGCGTGGAGTCGACCTTGAAATACCACCCTTGTCGTTTTGATGTTCTAACGTAGGCCCCTCATCGGGG
>NZ_CAWPGB010000038.1:0-2379 GCF_963887575.1 Vibrio sp. 3-2(1)
CGTAAGCGCATCATAAACCCCACATTCTAATCAATATCGGTACGTCCTAAGATCAAATCTCCAACCTCAAGGAGATCTGAAATGGCAAAACGGCGCACCAACAAAGAATGGCAAACCCTGTTTGAAAAATACCAATCCAGCCATCTATCCCAGCGCGTCTTCTGTGAGCGTAACGAGCTAAGTCTGTCTACCTTTTATGCCAAACGCCAGCAGTTACAAACAACAGAGTCAGCCAATATCAGTGGCTTTGTTAAAGCAGAAGTCGTTGAAAAAACGACTCGCTACCAAGTAACTCAAACACCCGTCGCCAACATGACATTATTTATTAATGACGCTGAACTCAGCATTCCACAGGGTACACCTGCCTCGTATCTGGCAGAGTTAATCGGAGCACTGTCATGAAACGAATGTTGAGCGCCCCGAATGTTTACCTGTATCGAGAGTTCGTGGACTTTAGAAAGTCCATCAATGGATTAGCCGCGATTATCGAGTCCGAAACCGATTTGCCGCTCGGCACAGGCGCACTGTTCCTATTTACCAATAAACAACGCGATAAAATCAAAGTGTTGTACTGGGATAAAACGGGCTTTGCCCTGTGGTACAAACGGTTGGAAAAAGCCAAATTCAAATGGCCCAATCAAGAGAAAAAGCAGGTCTACACCCTGACTCAATTTGACTTAGATAGACTGTTATCTGGCTTCACGATAATCGGCCATAAACCGATAAAAATAGACAACTTTACAATGAGTTGAACTCGATAAAAGTGAGTTATACCAAGCCTTGACGTGGTATTTTTAGTATAATCAATGCCATGAAAAAGACGCCCGACATTAACCCAGAAAGCCAAGACATCGCCGAGCTTCAAGCGATGGTGAAAGCGTTGATGTCTGAGAAAAAAGAGTGGCAACAAGAGCGCCAATCCTTAATTGAGCAGTTTAAACTGGCCCTTGACCGTCAATTCGCCAAACGCTCGGAAGCGTTAAAGCCGTATAACGAAGCACAGGGTGACCTCTTTAATGAGGCGGAATGTGAAGTGGCGAAATCGGAAGATGAGGTTATCACCAGCACGACGACGACAATCAAACGTCGTGGTAAACGTCAACCGCTTCCTAAAGACTTGCCACGTGAAATTATCGAGCTTGACCTAGATGAGCACGACAAACAGTGCTCATGCTGCCAACACACTCTGCATAAAATCGGCGAAGACCGCAGTGAAAAGCTGGAGTTCACGCCCGCCGTCCTAAAAGTGTTGGAAGTTGTTCGCCCGAAATACGCCTGTCGTCAGTGTGAACAAAAAGCAGAGACGAGCCATATTCACCAGCAGCCTACACCGATAAGTATCATCCCCAAAAGCTTCGCCACTGAAAGCCTGCTTGCCAATATTATCTTAGGCAAATATCAGTATGCGCTTCCGCTGTATCGTCAGGAAAGCTTGTTCTCCCAGTCAGGTATCGAGTTATCGAGAACCACCATGGCAAGGTGGGTTATCCAAGTGAGTGAAAAGTTCAAACCGCTTTATCAAGCATTAAAAGTACACTTACTTGAACAAGGGGTGGTTCAGGCCGATGAAACGCCGCTCAATGTGCTCAAGGAAGAGAAGCAATGTTACATGTGGTTGTACTGCTCGGGAGCCGACTCCCCTGAAGCTAAACTCCCTGACATGAAAAATATCGTCTTGTTCGACTATCAAAACAGTCGCGCGAGAGCGTGTCCTGTGAACTTCTTGGGTGATTACTCAGGCTATCTGCAAAGTGATGGTTACGCGGCTTATGATGGATTAACCAACGTCACCAATGTCGGTTGCTTCGCTCATGCACGTCGTAAGTTCATGGAAGCGAAGAAGCTTCAGGGCAAGGGTAAAACAGGTAAAGCGGATGTGGCGTTAGCCAAAATCCAAAAGCTGTACGCACTGGAATCCCGATTAAAACTCGCTTCGGTCGAAGAGCGTTGGTCAGAAAGACAAGCGCAGGCTAAACCGATGTTGGATGACTTCTATGACTGGTTAACCACGCAGAAAGTCATCGAATCGAGTCCTCTTGGTAAAGCCATCAAGTACACCTTGGGTCAGTGGCCTAAGCTGATACGCTATGTTGAAGATGGGCATTTATCTATCGACAACAACCGAGCGGAACGCGCAATCAAATCGCTGGTCATTGGCAGAAAAAATTGGTTATTCTCGACGAATCCGCTTGGTGCTGATGCGAGTGCTTTGCTGTATAGCATCATCGAGACGGCGAAAGCGAACGGACTGATACTCTACGATTACATGGTCAAATGTATGAAAGAACTGGCAAAGCCAGAGCCTGATATTAACTCTCTTCTGCCTTGGAACGTCTCACACTGAAATTAAAACGCCCCGTGGGATTATGGGGCGCATAC
>NZ_CAWPGB010000039.1:0-2157 GCF_963887575.1 Vibrio sp. 3-2(1)
GTGCGACGTGAGGTCGTATGAAGCGCTGTTCACCGCTTAATGTGTGAACCATCTGTATCACCAGATGAACCTAGGACTCTGAATAAAGTAGCGAGTCTGACAATGTAACGAAGACTGGTCATGCACCAGTCGGGATCTAAATCGCGAGAGAACGATCCTCCTGATAACCACAATCGGGTGAGTGCTAGGTAGTCAGCATGATGAACATAAGTGAATCCGCATAAGGTGCGTTATATGATGAATCAGCGGAAGTGGTTAATACGCTGTGGCCAAAAGGCATGAGAGTCGGAAAGAGATTGCCCCGTGCTCTTTCGTGATCGTTGAACTCTCCGCACTATAGCGGGCATCTACACTGACATTGCGCGACATACGGAACACGGTAAGCCTGTATCACTCCCTCTGGGAAAGCCTTCGTGGCCGATAGTGATGCAGGTATAGGAGGTTGGAAAAAGCGAAGGCTGCATTGTAACGATGCAGATACAGATTCATATCTGATCACGAAAGTGGGCTGACTTCCGACTGGTCTTCCGTTGCAAGAGAATTTGAAGAACTTTATTCAAGGAGAAACGCAAATGATGATTTCAAAAGAGATTAGTGCCTCTCCTGACAGTGCTCAATGGCAATCCACCAATTGGAAAGACGTTGAATCTCATGTTTTAAAGCTTCAGATGCGTATTGCAAAGGCAACACGAGAAGGTAAACACAGCAAAGCGAAAGCGTTGCAGTGGATACTGACTCACTCGCGATCAGCAAAACTTCTTGCTGTTAAGCGGGTATCTCAAAATAAAGGCAGTAAAACGCCTGGAATTGATGGCGTTATCTGGAATACAGATACGCGCCGCATGAAAGCAGTCAATCAATTGAGCAGAAAAGCTTATCAAGCCAAACCGCTCAAGCGTATCTACATCCCCAAGAAAAATGGCAAGCTCAGACCACTGGGTATCCCCTGCATGGCCGATAGAGCGCAGCAAGCGCTTCATCTTCTTGCTCTGGAGCCTGTATCAGAAACACTTGCCGACCCTAACAGCTATGGATTTAGACCAAACCGCAGCACTGCCGATGCAGTCGCACAGTGCTTCAAGTGTCTGGCATTAAAGAAATCAGCTCAATGGGTTCTTGAGGGAGACATCAAAGCCTGTTTCGACAAGATCGGACATCAATGGCTTATGGACAACATTGCCGTAGATAAACGTATGTTGGAACAATGGCTAAAGTCTGGTTTTATAGACAAAGGGTTGTTCTATCGCACTGACGAGGGAACACCACAAGGTGGGGTCATATCTCCGACCTTGATGCTTATGACTCTTGCAGGGCTTGAGCAACGCATAAAGTCTACTGCACTAAAAAAGGGTGCTAGAGCCAACTTTATTGGATACGCCGACGATTTCGTCGTCACCTGTGCTTCAAAGGAAGTGCTGGAGAACGATATTAAACCGTTGATTGCTGATTTCTTAGCAGAAAGAGGCTTAACACTCTCCGAAGAGAAAACGCACATTACCCATATCAGCCGTGGTTTTGACTTCCTAGGTTTTAATCATAGGAAGTACAAAGGAAAACTGCTCATTAAACCGAGTAAATCCAACACTTTGATGCTCTTGAGTAACTTGCGCGAACTCATCAAAAAGCACGCAACCATCCCCGTTAACGATTTAATCAAGTTGATAAATCCGAAACTCAGGGGTTGGTCGAATTACTATCGACACTGCGTTGCAAAACAGGTATTCGGATTTGTAGGTCACAAGCTATTCCATACGTTATGGCGCTGGGCTAAAAGGCGTCATCCAACAAAATCTAGAACTTGGATCGCCCTTAAATACTTCATCAACCGTCAAGGTCAATGGCAATTTCACGGTTGGCAGAAGATCATGAATATGGATTGTCAGCTCAATCTGTTCCAAATAGCTAAGGTGCCAATAGAGAGACATGTGAAAATCAGGAGTGCCGCTACGCCTTTTGATCCTCAATACCAAGAATACTTGGCTAAGAGAAAATCAAAGAAGCCATGCCGTAACTCTTGGCATGAGCCTGCTCTCGCTGCTTTATAAGTTGCTGGGTGCCATCAGGTGCCTTTGTGAAGGCTTGAGCCTAGTGCGGTGAAAGTTGCACGCTGGGTTCTTAGAGGGACGACACTTGGTAACAGGTGTCGTCTACTCGACA
>NZ_CAWPGB010000040.1:0-1433 GCF_963887575.1 Vibrio sp. 3-2(1)
TCGCCTAACAAACGCCTCAAGAGGGACTGTCAACGCGTGGCGTTTCCAGTCCCATTGAGCCGCGGTGGTTACAGTTGTTGTGTTTGAGTTTAGTGGTTTGCGTTGCCAGCCCCTTAGGCGGGCGTTATGAGCAGCATTAAAATTTAGGACTGAGTTGTATATGAGAGAAAGAGAAAAAATGCTCTCTGGCGAGTATTACGATCCGAGTGACGCTGAGCTCGTCAAGTTGCGTCTTGAGGCTCGTTTACTCACAGAGAAGCTAAATCAAACAAGTGTAAGTTGCCCAGAGAAAAGAGTAGGGATAATCAAATCCTTGTTGGGCTCTACAGGAAATAGCATTCACATTGAATCTACCTTCAACTGCGATTACGGGCTGAATATACACGTTGGTGAGAATTTCTATGCCAATTTTGGCTGTGTCATTTTGGACGTAGCGGAAGTTCGCATTGGCGATAACTGTTTTATAGCACCACAGGTTGGAATTTATACGGCAACTCATCCAATCGATCCGATTCAGAGAAACAGTGGGTTAGAGTTTGGAAAGCCAATCAGAATAGGTAACAACTGTTGGATTGGAGGTCATGCAACGATCAACCCAGGAGTGACGTTAGGTGACAACGTTGTTGTTGCCTCGGGAGCCGTTGTAACAAAGAGTTTTGGTAGTAATGTTGTCATTGGTGGCAATCCAGCACGAGTGTTAAAAGAAATCTAGCAACCTTTAGCTCGCTGATCATAACAAACGCCTCAAGAGGGACTGTCAACGCGCGCCGTTTCCAGTCCCATTGAGCTACAGTGGTTATGGTTGTTGTGTTTGAGTTTAGTGTTATGCGTTGCCAGCCCCTTAGGCGGGCGTTATGCGCCTAACATAAAAAATCAGCTACATTTGCAAAATTTAAAAGGATAGAAATTGAGCAAGGTAATTCTAAAAGGCTTCATTGTTGTGCCAAAAGCAGAGCTAACTGTGGTTATCAATGAGCTAGACAATCATGTTCGTCTCACGAGATTAGAAGATGGTTCTCTGATTTTTGAAGTCACGCAAAACGAAGAAAACCCATATCGATTCGATGTGTATGAAGAGTTTAGAGATCAAGCTGCTTTTGATAAGCATCAGCTAAGAGTTAAATCTTCTACGTGGGGTAAAGTTTCCGCTAATGTTGAACGTAATTATGAAGTTACGGTGAGTTGCGCATAACAAACGCCTCAAGAGGGACTGTCAACGCGTGGCGTTTCCAGTCCCAATGAGCTGCGGTGGTTCCGGTTGTTGTGATTGAGTTTAGTGTAATGCGTTGCCAGCCCCTTAGGCGGACGTTAGCATACTAAAATTGGGAACAAGTATTTATGAATAAATTGGAGTCTGTCCAAGAGTTACTAGATGTAGTGAGCAAGTTGCCATCAGATGACTATGTTGGAGGATGGTTTTATCGTGGGCAGTC
>NZ_CAWPGB010000041.1:0-1326 GCF_963887575.1 Vibrio sp. 3-2(1)
TACGGAAACCGCATGAACATCACCGCCCGGTAAGGCTTTCGAGAACCTTACTTAGGTAGTTTTCGTCCATTGCGCAGTTCATCCGTTTGCGTTTAATGCCACCTTTAAAGGTGGTTTCACTCTTTAATAGGTTCAAACACATCTGCCTGATCCTTGCTAAAGCCTCTGCACGATCATCGGCTCTAATACGAGAGTTGTCCTCACTAAATGCGGTATCAAGGGACCAATGCATGGCCTCTACGCCCCAATGAGAACGCGTCGCTTCAAGCAGCGTTTGGGCTTCTAATTCTTTAGAACAGATATAGTAACGAATACTCACATCTTGCTCTGTTGCTACAGCCGATTCTTGGCGAATCGAAGCGACGATGCCCATTGATTTTAGCTCGGGCCATTCATGCTCAATATCACCTAAAACCGACAAATCACGGTTCACTAAAGCCACTCTCGTTTCCGTTCTTCCGTGACTTTTTTCTTGTGTACTGTAAGAACTGCCGTCAAAGTCTTGAAGCATGTCCATTCGAAAATAATCATCAAAGGCTTGCTCAAGCATTCCCTGATTACCTTTCACTGCTAACAAATAATCCGCTTCTTTATCGAGAATTTTTTGCGCTATTTTCTTTTGGCATCCCATTGCATCAATCGTAACCAAGCAGCCTTTTACCTCGAGCAAGTCAAGTAGCTTGGGGATCGCGGTAATTTCATTACTTTTACTATCAACCTTCTGTTGGCCGATACTCATTCCGTTTGCAGTAGCAAAAGCATTCACCATGTGAATCGTTCCTTTACCCTTCGAGCGGTCATAAGAGCCACGTAATGTTTTACCGTCGATAGCGATGACTTCTCCATCCGTCAGTGTATGGCAGTCCTTCATCCAAGCTATAAAGCTTCTTTGCAACGCTGCCGGATTCATCATGCCCATCACACGAGACAAAGTATCTGCCGATGGAATGCCTGCCTCAAAATGACCATATCGTTTTAGGAAATCTAAGCGAGCATTGCCAAAGTCAATAATGCCATCCCAACCGTCATGACCCGACAAGACGCCACAAATTGTCAGCAAAATAATGTCTGATAATTTGTGTGCTATTTTATTTTCCTGTCGATAATCTTTAATGATTTGAAAGTGCATAAATGGGTTGGTTAACTCGCTCATATTTAGGCTCCTATATTGTCTAGGAGCAATTAGAAAACAACGAAAATGATCTACAAGCAGATCTTTATTTTCATGTGGTTACATTCAATAGTTGGGATTAGTGATAGGTTTAAAGCGGAATCTTAGCATCTTTGCAGCCCTTATATATCAACGACTTTCATGCGGTTTC
Organism: Vibrio sp. 3-2(1); assembly: GCF_963887575.1. Classification (NCBI taxonomy): domain Bacteria; kingdom Pseudomonadati; phylum Pseudomonadota; class Gammaproteobacteria; order Vibrionales; family Vibrionaceae; genus Vibrio; species Vibrio sp. 3-2(1). The sequence goes on from NZ_CAWPGB010000041.1 coordinate 1,323, forward strand.
CCTG
>NZ_CAWPGB010000042.1:0-1258 GCF_963887575.1 Vibrio sp. 3-2(1)
TGTAGTGGCATAGTGAATTTGGTCACTTAGTTAGAGGTGATATCATCACCTCATAAGTTAACAGGTGACATTATGACAAAACATACAAGACGACTATTTAGCGCAGAATTTAAGTTAGAAGCAGCGCAGCTAGTCTTAGACCAAAATTACTCAGTGACTGAAGCAGCCCAAGCCATGAATGTGGGCAAGTCCACGATGGATAAATGGGTTCGCCAGCTTAGAGAAGAACGCCAAGGGAAAACACCGAAAGCTTCACCTATGACCCCTGAGCAAATAGAAATTCGGGAATTGAAAAAGAAGCTGGCGCGCCTTGAAGAGCATAATGAAATACTAAAAAAAGCCACGGCTCTCTTGATGTCGGACTCACTGAACAATTCTTGATAATCAAGAAACTCAAGCAGAGCCACAGCGTAAAAATATTATGCGAAGTCTTCAATGTTCATCGAAGTAGTTATAACTATTGGCTTAAACGCCCAGCGTTAATTAATGCGGAAACAATAAAGCTGCGCAGCTTGATTAGCGAGGCTTACGCCGCAAGCAATGGCTCTGCGGGAACGAGAACCATTGCAGATATAGTCACAAATCAGGGTGTAAAGCTGAGCCGATACCGAGCAACAAAGCTAATGAGAACTCTTGGTTTAGTGAGCTGCCAAGAACCAAAGCATCGTTACAGAAAGGCTTCACAAGAACATATTGACGTTCCAAATCACTTAAGTCGTCAATTTGCTGTTACGGCTCCAAATGAAGTCTGGGCTGGCGATGTTACGTATATTTGGACAGGTAATCGGTGGATGTATTTAGCGGTCGTTATCGATCTTTTTGCCCGCAAAGTGATCGGTTGGTCGATGTCTTTATCACCGGATTCTAGGCTAACAGGCAAAGCTCTTTCGATGGCCTATGAGTCTCGTGGTAAGCCTAAAGGTGTTATGTTCCATAGCGATCAAGGCAGTCACTATACCAGCCGTAAATACCGTCAATTGCTGTGGCGCTTTCAAATAAAACAGAGTTTATCTCGCCGAGGAAATTGTTGGGATAATGCGCCGATAGAGCGCTTCTTTAGAAGTTTGAAGACGGAATGGGTGCCAACTGTGGGTTATCATAGCTTCGCTGAGGCTCAACAAGAGATCACCCGCTACATTATCGGATATTACTGCCAACTCAGGCCACATCAGTATAACGGTGGTCTAACTCCCAATGAATCAGAACGATTATATTGGGAAAACTCTAAAACCGTGGCCAATTTTAGTTGACCACTACA
>NZ_CAWPGB010000043.1:0-1209 GCF_963887575.1 Vibrio sp. 3-2(1)
TACCTTTCGTTCTCAGTGAGGTGCGTGTATCTCATGTTTTTTACTTCTTGGCGGGAGCAAACTTCATGATTATCGCATCTCACTGTTTTTATGTTCAGAGGTGTCGCACTTCGTACTTGAATCCAAGCCTCATAACAAAGCGTTCAAGAGGGACAGCCAACACGTGGCATTTTTATTATGCGTTGGTTTATGTGATTACGGTGTTATGTGGAAAGTTGCTCGTAGCGTCGGCTGCCCCTTAACGCGGCGTTATGTGCTAGTGTACGCCGAATTCTTTACTATGATTTCATTAATAAAGACTACTGCGGAAATGTGATAGGATTTTTGTTATGGAAGATAGGAAAATGAGTGAGGTCGAAGAGCCCATGTCACCGTGTATTAAACAGTGCTGTTTAGATGAAATGGATATTTGTTTGGGATGTTTCAGATCGTTGAATGAAATCATTGATTGGCATTCTTCAACGATAATTGAAAAGAACAAGATTCTTATTGCATGCCGTCAAAGAAGGGAGTTGTCTCAAAAATCGAGGTTTTAGTTTTCTCTAAAAGTATTACTAGTGATAATTTTGTCTAAATTCGTTGAGAATTTGTTAGAAAATGAGCATATAAAAACGGCCCTTGACGTTGTGGGCCGCTGATATTTAGTAATGCAAGGCTAGTGCTCAGGTGTTTCTAGCAGCTTAATGGCACTTTCAACTGCATTATTGATCGCTTGGTCATTTTCAAGTTTTCCTGAACTTGCTGGCCCAAGGGCTCTAGAGTATAGAGCTAATTGTTTGTCCAAAGGCAAGCCCAACTGTTCATACAGATTTTCGCGAATTTTTGCATGTTGTTCAGGGTCTTGGTTTGCAAGGCTAATAAGAGTTTCATAAATAAGAGCTTTCATATCATGTCCATTTTATTATAGTTAACTTGGTGCGTATGGATTATAGCTGAGCCCTTAATGTAAATCTTGTGCAACAATCACATAACAAACGGCTCAAGAGGGATTGCCAACGCGTGGCGACTTTAGTGCAAAATTGAAGTTCAGTGTTTATAGTGTGTTTTTTAAGTTCGGCTATGTGTTGTCAACCCCTTAGCCGGGCGTTATGTTTTTAATCAGGTTCAGAGAATCATGGAAGAAAAGAGTCAGTTATTTTTACAGCAGTACCTTCGAACTTTACCTAGTGAAGTGTCTGAAAAATATACATCATTTAGTTCGGATTACTT
>NZ_CAWPGB010000044.1:0-262789 GCF_963887575.1 Vibrio sp. 3-2(1)
GCTACATTATCGGATATTACTGCCAACTCAGGCCACATCAGTATAACGGTGGTCTAACTCCCAATGAATCAGAACGATTATATTGGGAAAACTCTAAAACCGTGGCCAATTTTAGTTGACCACTACAGGGTTATATAACTGACTTATAGCTGTAAGCTTTACGGAACCCTCAGCCTAGCTGGGGGTTTTCTCGATACAAAAAAGCGTCCACTAATGAGTGAACGCTCTTATGCAATGGAAATAGTTAGGTTGAGAATTAATTCGTTTTATCTGCAGATTTTTCTGCTCTAATTTGGGATGCAACGATTTTTATGGCTTCTGCGGTACTGATACCTTGAGCCATTAGTTGTTGAATTTTCTCAACAGCTTCTTGCTGTTCTTGGTGAGATAAAGTTGGAATATCATCAAACATTTAAAAAGGCTCCGGTTGATTAGGAGCCTGACTATAGAGATCGAGCTAATAACTAGCAAGGAAATTTATGTAAGCTCCCATCGCATTATCGTTTGTATAGCTAGCTCCAATGTCCAGTTGGAAGAGATTGAGAGGTGAGATCCCTACCCCTGCTGTGATTGTTCCATCAACATTATCGTATGCTAAGTTCTTCTTATATCCTGCTCTTAATTTTAACTGACGCATTATATCGATTTCACCACCTACTCGAATCATCTGTGTATTGTCATTAAAATTAGTGTAGCGCTCTTCTTCATTAAGATCATAATCCACGCTTAATGTGGCATAGTCTGCAACAATGCCTACGCCTACTGTATAAAGTGGCCTCATTTGGTATGCGTAGCCAATATTGATGTCTCGTGTTTTACCGAATTGGCTCTTAAGACTCTTAGTGTAAGATTGAGTTTGAATGTCTCTCTTGACTAAATTGGTTGCGGAAAATCCAACTCTTAAAGGCCCATAAAACCACAATGCGCCGGCATCAAGGTTGAACATGGTTTCACCTTGGCCATTATCTCGTGCATCTTTGATATCGTAATCGGTTACGCTTGCTGAATATACATAGGTGTAGATGCGTTGAAGTTTAGGTGTTACACCAAAGGCAATATGTTGGCCTAAAAATGTTTGGTACTTGGCTAGCGAGAAACCCACTTCTGTTACCCCAACGGAAACAGCGTTCACTGCGCTGAGCTCTGCGTTTTCGACAGTTTGTAGCTCAGGAGTTAATGACGCAGTATTTTCGCCGCTATAAATATCAGGAGTGACAAATGTTTCGGTATAGGCTTTGGCGAATAAATTAGCCGCTATAAATTGGTTAGGAATGGCAAAGGCGACAACACCGCCAATTTCGGCTTTTAGTTTATCATTTTGTAAATTATCTAAACTTTTCTGCAGCTGTTCAGTATTTGTGTAATCTTTTTTTTCTATGAAGCTTGAAATGCTGTCTAAATCATCGACCATGTGGTCTTCATCATTATAAGAAATCCCGAAACTGGGAACGATCATACCTAGGTCATCGTTACGACGATAAATAGCCACAAGTGCAGGGTTATAAAATGGAGCAGTGAGAAAGTTCGCAGATACAACCCCTACACCACCCATCGCATCCCCTCGCGCCTCTATTGCATAATTGGCTGCGAAGCTGAAAGAGGGTGTAAGTACGACTGCAAGTGGGAGTATTTTAATGAAATTTTTCATAATGTTATAAACGTGTCGTTTCCTTTGTGTCTATAACGGCACATTGTCTATTATCTTTAATTATTCATCTACTGAAACATCGTAGGTTTTACTGATTACTTGAGATTGCTCAATGATAATCGGCCCTTGCCAACGTTGTTGAGTCATTGATACCGCTAGTACATAACGGTCTGCAGCTAAATTAGTGATTTCAAGTTCATTAGGATACTCAGACTCGTAGCGTTGACTCCATATTTCAGAGTATTTTCCATCGATATAATCATACAGCGATACATTGAGTTCAGGTAAAGGACAATATGGATTAAGTAGCGCTTTTTTTTCAATTTGCCATTGATCTTTTGAAGCCCAACGTACAATTTGCTTTGCTTTGGGTTCACCAAGCACAATCCATGCGCTCCAAGATTGCTGATCTTTGGCTGTTATATCAAGACGGTATAAACCCATTGTAACTTTACTATTGAGATTATAACGCTTTAAGTAATGTGCCTTTCCAGTGACGCTGTCACTCGAAGTGGTCGTTAACAAGCTATCGGTTGATAAACTTTTATCAACCCACTGCGCCAGCCTGATATCAGCAAGTGGTTTTTCAGCGTCCACTTCTATATCAACATGAAATGCATCTCTTCCTGGGCTCTGGATCTCTTGCCTATTAATGGTGATTGATTTAAGCCATTCAGGGAGTGGTTTTTTGTCTAAACTTTTACCGCAATCAACGGTTAATGATTGTAATAATAATTCATTGAGATGGCTCTGAATGTTTTTGTTATGTTCAAGCTGCCACACTTCGACAAGTGAGTTAAACATTGCTTCTAAATTATTATTTAAAAGATTCTGATGCGCTTGGGTAAGCGGTGTGATTTGATCAAACCACTCAACATTTTGTGCTTTGGTAGGAATAGTCACAAATGCTATGCCTACCAATAGTAAACGAGATTTCTGCATCACGCTTTCATCTTGTATCCAACACCGCGTAAGGTTTCAATCTCTAAGCCTGGAAGTTTTTGGCGCAATTGCAACACGTGGGTATCTACGGTTCTTGTCGTTGGAAAGTGGTTATAACCCCATACATGATCAAGCAATTCGTCACGCGTAAACACTCTCCCGAGATTGCTTGCTAAAAATAAGAGTAAGTCAAATTCAGTACGCGTTAAGGTAATTGAATCTTCTTTAAAAAAAACTTCTCTTGTGGCTTTATCAATAACAAGATTGGGTGTAACCACTTTCGTGTCATCCTGCCCTTCTGATTCTGGTGAACGAAGTTGGGCTCGAATTCGTGCAAATAATTCAGCCTCGGCAAAAGGCTTGGTTAAGTAATCATTTGCCCCCGCGTCCAATCCGGCCACTTTGTCTTTGACCGTAACAAGTGCGGTTAAAAGAATTACTGGCAACTCTTTTATTTTACGCCATTCTGGCAAATGCTGAACAGAATCGCCATCGGGTAATTGGCGATCGAGGATGACTAAGTCTGCACTGTCCCAATGCTGTTTAACATCTGCAATAGTTTCTGCATGTAAACAGTCATACCCTGCTTGTTCAAGGCTTACTAATAAGCCATCGGCAAGGTTTTTATCATCTTCAACGAGAAGCAATGTCTGTTTCACAGGGGATCTCCAATATAAATGTGGTTGGCGGTCCTGCGAGTGTCATCTTACCACCCATCCGACCTACCATTGATTCTACAATAGTCAAACCTAAACCTAAGCCACTTTTGCTGACAAAAGGTTTACGTAAATTTCTCCAATCTCGATGATTTAACAGACCTTGATCTGTAACTTTGATCGTGATTGAATTTTGTTTAGTTGTTACCTCTAACGTAACTGGAGCAACACCGTATTTTACTGCGTTTCTAATTAAGTTATCGATGCATGTCCCAAGCCAATAAACATTCAGTTTAGCTGCAATATCTTTGTTTATAACAAGATCTATGCTTTCACGAAACTCTTCTTCCACTTTGTATTGTAACCATTCTTCAACGGAAGGTACCCAGTCTGTTGCAAGCGGCCTGCTCTCTGACTGTAAATAATCCTTACTGGCTTCGGCCAGTTGCCGTAAACGTCTGGAATCTTCGCATAGCCGTCTAAACTCATCGTAAACAGTTGATGGTAACCTTTCAAATTCGCGCCTAAATCCTTCAACGGTTAGCGATAGACTTGCAATGGGTGTTCTGAGCTCGTGAGTAAGAATCTGCAGCACCAACATACGACTTTTCATTTCCTGTCGTTTTGAATTCCAACGATAAAGGGACCAGCCTAATACAAGTATTATGTTAGCTAGGACAAGAATTACCATACTTATCCGTAACACGTTGGAATGATCTTCAACATTCCAACAAATGTTGCCTCTTTGAATAAAACAGGTCGAATTTTCCGAGGCAATGCTATAGCTGAGTCCTGCTTTACTCGCGTTGTCTAACCATACGTCTTCGTTAAAAACGTAATACATATCCCCTTTTCTCAGCCAAAGATCGCTGTTCTCTACAAACATGGTTGCACCTGATATGAGTGCTAAGATCGTATCTTCATTCATGTTTTGGATGCGGCCAAGCAAAGAATCCACACTTGCTTTGGTGCGCTCTCGTATGTGCATATATTGTTGCAACTCTACAAATTTCTCAGGGTATTTTTTCACATAACGAGCCGCATATGTCCCACCTCCTGGGTGAATCAAAGCGCTTCTCGCAAACCATTTCGACGGTAATTGAGATCCTTTACAGATAGCTCTCGTGAAGACTAATGGCTCTGTTATGAGTGGGCTCAGCGGCAACTTACCTGTACAGCTTTGAGATAATTTGTATAACAACTGTAGATCTTTTAAAGGGTATTCAGCCGTTTGCGGTAACATTGATTCGGGAGTCAATAAGCGAGTTGGATAATCAACCTGCAAAGTACGGATATCATAACTTACATCAGCGGTACTATAATCAAAAAGCGACGCAAAAAGGTCGATGCGTTCTGGCAACGAATCGGCATAGGTTTGAATAGGTATTAAAACTAAAATAGCCCAAAAGTAGGTCTTAATCGCTTTAAACAAGTTTTATTTTCATTAATGGTTTAGATTAAAAACTATATAACATTATTAACTAATAATACATTGCACGTGTTATATCCATGTCAATAATGATTGCTCAAAAACAGAAGAAGCCAGCATTTTGCTGGCTTCTTCATTATCCTAATCGTAGATGCTATAACGCTTTTGAGATGGCGTCTACACTCTCTTTTGCATCACCAAAAAGCATATAGGTATTATCTTTAAAGAAAAGAGGGTTTTGTACACCTGCGTAGCCAGTATTCATTGAACGCTTGAATACAATGACATTTTGCGCTTTCCATACTTCCAACACTGGCATTCCGGCGATCGGACTGTTCGGATCTTCTAATGCTGCTGGGTTTACTGTGTCATTTGCACCGATCACCAAAACCGTATCCGTTTCAGTAAAATCATCGTTTATTTCGTCCATTTCTAACACAATGTCATAAGGCACTTTTGCTTCAGCAAGCAGTACGTTCATATGGCCAGGCAAACGTCCCGCTACTGGGTGAATACCAAAGCGAACTTTAATGCCTTGTGCACGTAACTTCTCCGTGATTTCGTGAACAGGATACTGTGCTTGAGCTACTGCCATGCCATACCCTGGAGTGATGATCACTGACTTAGAGTTTTTCAGCATTTCGGCTACTTCTTCAGCGTTTATTTCACGGTGTTCACCGTACTCAACGTCTGCGCTGATAGCCACATCTTGACCAAAGCCCCCGGCAATCACACTAACAAAAGAGCGGTTCATCGCTTTACACATAATGTAAGAAAGAATGGCACCTGAAGAACCAACCAGTGCTCCGGTTACGATCAGCAAATCATTCGCTAACATAAAGCCAGCCGCTGCCGCTGCCCAACCTGAATAGGAGTTAAGCATCGATACCACAACGGGCATGTCTGCACCACCAATCGAAGCCACCAAATGGTAGCCAAACGCGAACGCTATCAGAGTCATAATAATCAATGCAAACATGCTGCCACCATTATTAACAAAGTAAATCATTAATAATGTGGAGACAACAATGGCCGCGAGGTTGAGCTTATGCTTATGAGGGAGATTGAGCGACGACGACGAAATGATTCCACGCAGTTTACCAAAGGCGACGATAGATCCTGTAAAGGTGACGGCACCAATAAATACCCCAATGAACACTTCAACCAAATGAATCACGTGTTCAGCGTGATCGAGTACAATTGGCGCATCGATATAGCTGTTATAACCCACTAATACCGCAGCCATGCCCACAAAACTGTGGAGAATAGCCACAAGTTCGGGCATTTCGGTCATTTCTACTTTTTTAGCATAATGAATACCGATACCGCCCCCAATTACCATCGCCAGCAATACCCAAGCTAAGCCCTGCGCATCTGGACGAAAAATAGTGGCGATGAGTGCAATAGCCATACCCGCTATACCATAGTAGTTACCAGCTCTTGCTGATTCCTGCTTTGATAATCCAGCAAGGCTCATGATGAAGAAGATAGCAGCAATAATATATGCGGCTTGTACTAATCCTGCAGACATATATTACTCCCTTAGTCTTTACGGAACATTTCAAGCATACGTTTGGTGACTGTAAAACCACCAAAGATGTTAATGCTTGCAATTAAAACAGCGATAAACGCGAGGAAAGTGACCACACCACTCCCTTGACCTATCTGCAATAAAGCTCCGACCACAATAATGCCGGAAATTGCATTGGTAACGGACATCAAAGGAGTATGTAAAGCATGAGTAACATTCCAAACGACGTAGTAACCCACAACACACGCTAAAACAAAAACGGTGAAATGGCTTAAGAAAGCCGCAGGTGCGACCGATGCGATCCAAGCAAAAGCGCCAACGGCAGCAACTAAGCCAGTAATTTTTTTCGTCGCAGAAACGGGTTCTTGTTTTTTGGGTTCAGGTCTAGTTGGTGCGGTCTTGACTTGCGGTTGAGCAGAGACTTGGATCGGTGGTGCTGGCCACGTTATTTCGCCTTCTTTCACGACCGTCACACCACGTAAAACAACGTCTTCAAAGTCAATATTGATGGACCCATTTTTTTCCTTGCATAACAATTTCAGCAAGTTAACGATGTTTGTTGAATATAATTGAGAGGATTGTGTTGGTAAGCGGCCAACCATATCAGTATAACCGACCACTTTCACACCATTGGCGGTTGTAATCACCTGATCGGCAACCGTGTATTCACAGTTCCCCCCGTTTGCAGCTGCAAGATCGACGATCACGCTACCAGCGCTCATACTGTCGACCATCTCTTTGGTGATCAGCTTAGGGGCTGGACGTCCAGGGATCAAAGCCGTCGTGATAATGATGTCGACATCTTTAGCTTGCGCTGCATACAGTTCAGCGGCCTTTTTATTAAAGTCGTCAGACATCTCTTTGGCGTAACCATCGCCTGAACCAGCCGTTTCTTGGAAATCGACTTCCAAAAACTCTGCACCCATTGATTGAACTTGTTCTTTTACTTCTGGGCGAACATCAAAAGCTCGTACAATTGCCCCCAAACTTCCTGCGGCACCGATAGCAGCGAGGCCAGCAACGCCAGCTCCAGCAACCAGTACTTTTGCCGGCGGGACTTTGCCCGCTGCGGTAATTTGCCCTGTAAAGAAGCGGCCAAATTCATGTGCAGCTTCAACAACAGCGCGGTAGCCAGCAATGTTAGCCATTGATGACAAAGCGTCTAAAGCTTGTGCTCTGGATATTCTCGGCACTGAGTCCATCGCCAGCACGTTGATTTTTTTACTTGATAACTGTTCCATCAATTCTGGGTTTTGTGCAGGCCAGATAAAACTGATTAGGCTTGCCCCTTCTTTGATCAAAGCAACCTCATCAATCGATTGTTTTTCATCAACAATCGGCGCATTGACCTTCAAGATAATGTCTGAATTCCAAACATCTTGTGTCGAAACAATCGTGGCACCAGCCGCCTCAAAAGCCGCATCATCAAAACTGGCTAAAACCCCAGCTTGAGTTTCAATGGAGACGTCGAAGCCTAGTTTGATTAATTGCGCTACCGAACTCGGTGAAGCTGCAACCCGTGTTTCACCCGTAAGGGTCTCTTTTGGTACACCAATTTGCATAGTTATTCCTTGACTATTGGCACAATGATTATTCTGTTTTTATCTAACCACCAGCATAACTGCAAGCAGTTTGTAATAAAAATACAAAATGCTATTACATATAAGGTTAAGTAATGAGTGATTGTCATAGGTGAAAGACAAAAACACAACGACATCCAAACAAAGCAGAGGTCGAACCACTTATCACAAAGCTCTATAAAAACAGGATATTAGCCATGTATTTTACTCAATGAATAAGGGTATCGACTAATGAGGATATTCATTATGATTTTTATCAAGTTGGACGATGTTAGGAAAAGATTTTCTCGCCCATCTGATCGATGAGCATTTTTGCTTTTTTAAGCATAAGCTCATCAGCGTCGCTTTTACTAGCTACGACATCGGAGCGGATAAAACGGTGAGTACATATTTCACCATTAACATCTTTACTAATTTTACCAGCGACACGATATTGCCCTGATTCAGACATTGCATCTTGGTAAATTAAAAAACCTTTATATTCAATGGGATCTAAAAGCTTCATTTTTGAGTCATTGCCTGACCCTTGATTAAATAAACGAGAAAAAAATCCCACAAGAACTCCTTTAAGACTTGTTTGTTTCAATAATCGGCTTCTCGAACCACTCTAGTTCTAAGTTATCGTCAAAGCGCAATTGGCCTAGAATGATAGGAATATCATCTTCTCTGTGTCTACGTCGATCATTAACGATCATGCTTTCCGCCGATTCAACGGCAACTTGTGCATTCTCTTTAAGTATGACCAATTTTTCTTCAGGTAGCGCAGAGAGAAAATCTATGTCGTATCGAATATAGATCGGTCTCAATTGAGCAAGGGATAAGCAAGCAAGATCGGCAAGCTGCTCATTATCATAGTGATTTACATACTTATCTTCAGCCAATACGCGTCCGACAAGTGTTTCCATGTAATTATGTACATCAACACTGATTTGCATCCTTACACTCCTTCCTCTTCGTACTAATCAAAATATTTAGATAGAACTTAGCAGTAACAACTTAGCGTACCTTGGTGATTTTATACAACTTTTAGATGCGTTGTCGTCTAAACTTTGTTCAAGTGCTCGCTTTCATTTAGTAAGTCTAGCAAAAAGCTTGGCAATCTATTAAATAAAAGTATGCTATGGGCCTTATTATCAATTTTAATTTTAAATGCCACAAAGGTCATATTTGTATTATTAATGCCGACAAGTTTTGTATCATCTCATTGGTTTCGATTCTTATTCCCAATAGGGTTGCTAATAGCCATTATGTTGGGGATGGAAAACGTCATTCTGATCACTAGCGCCAATATTGGCTTCGCTAGTAACCTGCCTTATATTCTTTTCACGGTAGCAATCGCATTAGGACACATTTTTAAGCAAGGGCGTTTGGCTATGATCTCGACAGCGATGATGGTGGCCTACGCAATCATCCAGTGGCGCTTACAGATGCCCCTTTCTACGGGAACAACCTTGCTAGAGCTTTCGTTATTAAGTTTGTTATTACCCGTTTTGTGTTTAGTACCTTATGCATTAGGAAGTAATGCTACTGTATTGAGTAAAACTTATGGCTTATACATCGCTATTTTGCTGCTGTTAATGTTTTGGGCCGTTGTTACTTTGATGTACGTCAGTGATGGCGGATTTGAGAATTTTAGCCAGGTTTTGTTAGTAACTATACCGAAAATATCGAAATTGCCATTTTTGTTGGTGATGTACCTCTTGGCATTAATTGGGGTCTCCGCAATATTTGTGCTCACGCGAAACCAGATCTTAGACACCAGCATTTACGCCAGTATTTTACTCTCCTCCGTCACCTTTATTTTTTTCCACGTGAGTTATATCTCAAGCACACTTTTCTCTCTAGCCGGGGTTTTATTGATCTTATATCTAATTTCGGCGGGCCATAAAATGGCGTTTATTGATCGCTTAACGGGTATCCCAGGTCGCCACGCCTTAGATCTTGACATCAAATACTTAGGCAAAAAATATGCGATAGCGATGCTAGATATAGACCATTTTAAGCAGTTCAATGATCGCTATGGTCATGACACTGGTGATGATGTGCTTAAGTTGATTGCTAGCCGTTTATTGCTGACTCAAGGAAACGCACGTGTTTATCGCTACGGTGGTGAAGAGTTTACCATCCTATTTAAAGGAAAAAATGCACAGCAAGCTGCAATCTACTTAGATTTGCTTCGCAAAGATATTGAACAGTACCAAATGGTCATTAGGAACGCAGAAGACAGACCAAAAGACGATAAGCTCGGTTCCAAGAAGCGTGAGCAGAAAACACCATCAAATCTTGTCTCTATTACGGTTAGTATTGGCGTTGCTGATAGCTACGCCTCAGAAAAACCTGAAGCAGTGTTAAAAATTGCGGATCAAGCGCTCTATAAAGCTAAACAAAATGGCAGAAATAGAGTTGAAGTATGAACAGTTACCTTGATTTAATGCATCACATTTTGGTATAGAAATCGCAAAATTTGATATTCAACAAAGCGTACATCACATTCACAGAAACTTCATTAGATTGTGCAAAATACTTTGGTTAAGTTATTCATGTTGCAACTGTTTCGCAACGTCAAAACAACATAGCAAGAGTAAGATTATGAGTGAAAAAGTAAACGGAATTGTAAAGTGGTTCAACCAAGATAAAGGTTTTGGCTTTATTACCCCAGATAATGGCAGCAAAGATGTATTTGTACATTTTTCCGCTATTACAGGTGAAGGGCGCCGCAACTTAGTCGATGGACAAAAGGTGAGTTTTGTAATCACTGATGGTCAAAAAGGGCCACAAGCAGAGAGCGTCAGTCCCGTTTAAATTTTTAAAAAGAACGACTCTAATCCACTCTTTCTAGGGTGGATTTTTTGTTTCTAGTAGACTGGATAAATACGAGAATATGGAGCGGGCAGCGGGAATCGAACCCGCATCATCAGCTTGGAAGGCTGAGGTAATAGCCATTATACGATGCCCGCGCACCGAATTGACGCTGTCACTATGCCACAGTTAGCAAAAAAGAAAACCCATTTTTTATCAAAACCCGTTCAAGCGAACAGTAAATAAACAAAGTAAATTCAATTGGTTGAGATTTGTGTGCTTTTGGTTATTTTTAACTCAATTGAATATCTACTCTTGCGTTTAAATTTTGAACTTTTCCATTTCTTGATTGAGTACAGTGACATTATCTTTTACTTGCGCTGACGTTTGGTTTGAGATTTGGCTAATACTTGCCACACTTTCCACCGAATTGACAACTTCTTGCATGAATTGAGTCATTTGGTGTGTTGATTGTTGTTGCAGATCGGCCGCCGAGGATAACTGGTGCATTTCCTTATCTAACGCCGTTATTTTTCCTTGTACGTCCATCATTTTGTTGAAGGCGTGGATGGTCTGCGCCGCACCTTCATTGGCAAGGTTCTGACTCATGTTAATTTCATTGACCACAGCCGCAGTCGCTGACTGTATGGCGTTTATAATAGTGTTAATTTCTGTGGTTGATTGAGTGGTTCGAGTCGCCAGCAGCCTAACTTCATCCGCTACCACAGCAAAGCCTCGTCCATATTCTCCGGCTCTTGCGGCCTCAATCGCCGCATTTAAGGCCAGAAGGTTAGTTTGTTCCGCTAATCCCTCTATTACTTCGGTCACACGCCCAATCGATTCGCTTTCTCGACTAAGATCGAGCACCAATTGCGTTGCCTTTTGTATGGTTTGATCAAGCTTATCAATACTTTTTCTATTTTGTTCTAGCGCCGAGGCTCCCTCTTTGAGCTCATTTTGTGATAACAAAAGAGATTGCGTAGATTGTTCAGCTTTTTCTGCGGTCGCCATAGAATACTGCGCCACATCGCTCAAACGTACTGTAACCTGCTCAATACTTGCTCGCTGCTGCTGTACTTGCTGCCGAGTGTTTGAGTTATAGTTCAGAAGCTCATCCATGTTTTGACTGACCTGTTGCGCTTTGGTACTGACTCCCTGAACGATCGTTCGCAGTGAGTTGTTCATATTGTTTATCGCGGCGGTAAGCTGAGATAGCTCGTCGCTACCTTCACACAAAAGTGCTGGTTGAGAGACATCTCCTGCCGCAATGATTTCGGCTCTCTTTCCGATTCGACTCACTCTGCGGCCGATATTCTTACCTAAGTAATTGGAAAGCAAAACAGCAACTGAAACAGTCACGGCAATCATGATAAATAACACGTTAATCACATTACTAATGCTACGACTCATCCTTTCGCCACTTTGCTCTGCTTTTGATTGTTGAGTGGCGATAACATCTTCAAGACGGCTAGTCATTTTATCTACGGCAGGCATAAGTTGTGTGGCCATTTTTTGGTTGACGCCGTTCCATTGCTCCGATTGGCGTATTGCAATCACCTGCTGTGCGAGTGGGAAATAAAGCTGCTGCATCTCATTAAATAATGACCACAGACTCTGTTCATCATCCGATAGCAAAGAGGACTTTTCCACAATTTCAGCAACAGATTGGTTGTGAGAGTTAATCAGGTCTTGATATTTTTCGAGATGTTCAGGCTTCGCATACAGTAAGAAATCTCGCAACGATGCCAGTGCATTAGCTAACGAATTATAGCTGTCAGCATACAATTTAAAGAGACGTTTCCGCTCCCCTCCTTCTTTGTTAGTCGACTCGTCGTTAATCAGCCCTTGTAACTGGTCAAGGGCAACTTCTGCTATGGGGGCGGCCTCGTTAATGAATAATGTGTGGGCAGGTAAATTATCCTCACTTTGGCTCAGTAATACGATGCCTTGGATATGCGCTTTGATTGCAGCCCATTCGCTTATGATCGCGGTGTATTGCTCATTGAGAATCAGCGTTTCTAACACCGGTACCGTTTTATCCATCTGTCCAATGATAGTTTCAAGTTTTGTCAGTTGCGTTGCACCCACTGCACTTTGAGAACCCACCAATAAATAGGCGCGTAATGTTGAAATAACCTCTTGCATCGACTGCTGAATATTTCGGCTAGTATTCACGGTTGGCAGATCCGTTTGTAGCAATGAATTGGTGTGAGTTTCGACTTGCGTAATACTGCGATAGGTAAAAAAGGTCGAAATGATAAGAAGCACCACCAGCAATAAAAAACTTAATTGCAACTTCCCTGATATCGAGAGTTTCATCCTTTGACTCCTCAAAATTTTCTTCGTTTAACTATAGCGGGTTCAATGGGTTTATTAAATGCGTATAGCCAATGCGAGTCTACCGTATACTCGTCTTATAACCCTAAATTGAGCATTGTGCGTTCAGTTGTGGCGTTTATTCCACTCGGGCGATTTATCATCCCTAATGCGCTATTTTCATCGTTTTGTGGTGCATTTTGTTAATCTTTGCTTTAATTGGGACAAATATTCCTAAATTTCTCATGTTATGTCTTTTCATCGACTTATTATTCTTAGCACCGTGTTTTTTTCAGGATGTGCAATGTATGCGGGCTTGAACTATGACCAACTGTTTGGTGAAGCAAGCGTTCAGTCAAGACAATCGCCAGTAGATTCAAAAGAAGCCTCTTTCTTTTTAAATGATGTTAAACCCATCATCGATCAGCGCTGCGTGGTCTGTCACGCCTGTTATGATGCGCCCTGCCAGCTAAAAATGTCTTCAGTTGAAGGGATTGATCGTGGAGCCAGTAAAGCGTTGGTTTATCATGGTACGCGCCTGACGGCGTCGGCTCCTACCCGTTTGTTTGAAGATGCACAATACACAGAGCAGTGGCGAGATTTTGGTTTTCATCCTGTGCTGAACGAGAGATCTCAAACGCCAACCGCGAATCTAGAAGCAGGATTAGTCGCGAAATTATTAATGCAAAAAGAGGAACATCCGTTACCAGAACAAGATCAGCTAAAAGGTTTTGATTTTTCGATAGATCGCGAACAAGTTTGTCCAACAATTGAAGAGTACGGACAGTACAAACAAGATCACCCAACGTGGGGAATGCCTTATGGCATGCCAAATCTTAGCCCTCTTGAATACAATACGCTACTCACGTGGCTCAGAGATGGCGCAATCATGAATGGCCATATTCCGCTCACTTCTGATCAGGAGAAATCGGTTGCGCAATACGAAAACTTTTTAAATAAAGATACAGCAAAGAATCAGTTAATGGCTCGTTATATCTACGAGCATCTTTTTCTTTCTCACCTTTATTTTTCTGAACTTGCTGGTCAGCCTAGATTTTTCACTTTGATACGTTCGACAACGCCCCCGGGCGAGCCTGTTAACCGAATTGCGACAAGGCGTCCTTACGATAATCCTGGTGTAGAACGCGTCTACTACCGTTTGATCCCTGAGCAAGGCAGTATCGTAGATAAAACTCATTTACCCTATGCGTTGAATAAAAAACGTCTTGATGATTGGCAGGCATGGTTCATTCAACCTAATTATCAAGTCTCGGTTTTGCCTAGCTATGATATTGAAGTTGCCGCCAATCCGATGACGGCATTTGATGCCCTTCCGGTTAAAGCACGCTTTCGATTTATGTTAGACAATGCTCAAAACACCATCATGGCTTTCATCAAAGGGCCAGTGTGTCGTGGTCAGCTAGCCCTGAATGTTATTAACGACCATTTTTGGGTGTTCTTTCTAGACCCAGAGAAAGCTGATTTACCCGAAGTGAATCAATTTTATCGCTCGCAAACCGCGAATCTAAAACTGCCAAGCGAGTTGGAAAGTAACACGTTGCCTATTACTCATTGGGTCCGTTATGCGCATCAGCAAGCACGTTATTTGAAGGCAAAGTCTGAATTTACTAATCAGTGGTTCAAAAATGGCGAGAACTTAACCACGGATGTACTGTGGATGGGTGATGGCTATAACCCGAATGCGGCACTGACTATTTTTAGGCATTTCGATAGTGCATCGGTAGTGCAAGGTTTAGTGGGAGAAAAACCCAAAACAGCATGGGTGTTAGACTATGCCCTACTAGAAAGAATCCATTATTTACTGGTGGCGGGTTTTGATGTTTACGGCAATTTCGGCCACCAGCTCATTACTCGCATGTTTATGGATTTTCTGCGTCTTGAAGGTGAAAGTAATTTTGTCTCTCTGCTGCCTAAAGAGATAAGGCACCAAGAGCAGTCAAGTTGGTATCAAAATCAAAGCACTCAACTTAGTGACTTTTTGCAACGTAACGTTGCCCCTTTTGATCAACCGACCAGTATTGTTTACCACACGCAAGATCCAAAATCTGAGTTGTTTGATCTTTTGAAGTCTGAGCTTCAACCTGTGTTATCAAATCGTTATTCGATAATTGACACTGGTTTTTCAAAGCGCAGTGAACAGATGTTAAATAGCATTAATAAGATCAAAGGCGAAGGGTTGCTGGCTGTGCCACAAATTATGATGTTGATGATCACGGCTGAAAACGGAGAGGATCAACTGTTTACTTTGTTACACAATAACGCCCATCTCAATATTTCAAGTCTATTTGATGAACAAAGCAACCGTGACCCAGCGAATGATGATTTGACTCTAGTGAGAGGTGTCATTGGCAGTTACCCTTCTGCTTATTTGTCACTGCATGAACACGAGATCGCAGAATTGGTGATGCTATTGAGTAAAATGCAAAATGAGCAGGACTACGTTAAGTTGCTCGATAGGTTCGCCATTCGCCGCAGTTCTTCGAAGTTTTGGCCGTTCAGCGATAAAGTTCATGCATGGTATCGAAAAAATCAACCTGTCGAATCTGGTTTACTTGACTACAATAGATTTGAAAACAGATAAAAGTCACCTTTAATGGGTGAGATGAGAGGTGCCAAATGACCATACGCGACAGCATTGAAGCACTAGAACAACAAATTTATGTAGCCTGTTCTGAAGGTGACTATGAGACAGTCAATCAGTTAGAACATCAGTTGGAAGTGTTACTGTATAAGGCACAACACCCTTTTGATGATGATCCTAATGGGTTAAATAGCGGTTCGACGACAAATGACGAATGGCGCTGAATAAAAGACGGGAGCCATATCGCTCCCGTCTATTTATCAGATCATTAAAAAACAGAAAATTAGAAAAAATCTATTGAGTTACGGCCACTTTCAGCATCTTTGCTTTTAGGTGCATCGGAGTTCTCTTTCTTTGTGGTCGTCGGCTTATTTCTAGCCGGTTTGGTTTTTGACGCCTTTTGCTTCGGCTTAGGCATATTTGTTGCTGTCACTACCGACGTCACATCAGTTTCAGGTACTTCAGTCACGGGTTGATCACACAATACAACGTAGTACTCCTGGTTAAATTCAAGAAAATCCCCATTGTACATTTTACGTCGTTTTCGAGTTTCAAGTTCTCCATTGACTGCCACGTAACCATCGCTAATCAGGAATTTTGCTTGCCCGCCACCATCCACTAGGTTAGCAATCTTTAGCACCTTATAAAGCTCAATAGGTTGCGATGAAACTTCAATACCAATCGCCTCTATTTCAATTTCTTCGTTTTCTAATGTGTCTTTATCGTTAATCATTACGTTTTTCTTATCACGAATTTTCACGCAGTGTAATGCTAAATGCACAAATTAGGAACCACAGTTAAATACTTCAACTGAACTGATAAGCCCACCGTTTTGTCATACACACATCACTCAGGTTACCTTGTCACCATTTTCTGAATGCGTTCCGCTCGCTGTTCATCGCTTTCTTGACTTGGTGGTGGCACGGTAAGCCCCTTAATCACTGCAGGGCGTTGCGCGATTTCCGCCAACCAACGTTGTAGGTGCTCGAGCCCGTCAATATTAATGCCACTCCATTCGTAAATTCTCACCCATGGCCATGTTGCGATATCGGCGATGGTGTATTCATCACCCGCAAGATAACGGTGATGCTCTAATTGGCTATCCATGACTTCAAATAGACGTCGCCCTTCTTTTTGGTAACGATCAATGGCAGGTTGTATTTTTTCTGGAAAGTAACGAAAGAAGACATTAGCTTGTCCCATCATCGGCCCTACGCCTCCCATTTGAAACATTAACCATTGGATCACTTGAGAGCGGGCTTTCGGATCTACGGGCAGAAATTTTCCCGTTTTTTCTGCCAAGTAAAGCAAAATTGCCCCAGATTCAAATACTGGAAAATCATCGTTATCTTTATCTACAATTGCGGGAATACGTCCATTCGGATTGATGGCCGTAAACTCAGGCTCTTTTTGCTGATTGGTTGAAAGATCAAAAGCGTTGACCTTGTATGGCAACCCCATTTCTTCTAATGCAATGGAGATTTTCTGACCATTCGGCGTTACGGCGGTATACAGTTCAATCATTCTTAGGCTCCTCGGTGAAATGATGGACGTTGCTCAACGGATTTAAGCAAATAGCAAAATTGCCACTTTGTGTATCAACAAGGATATATAAGCAGTAATCTCTTTAGACGTAAACTCTCATGTACGATAAACTAAACATAACCATAATTTTATAACGAATTCTCTATGATAAAAGTGACAGTGTCTCGCTTAATAAAAGGCCACGACTTAAAGCAATCCATTGCCGCGTTGATAAAGCAAGAGAACATACAAGCGGGTAACATCGCTTCTTGTGTCGGGTGCCTATCTGAAGTGCGCATCCGCCTCGCTGATGGCTCTTCAGAGCTACACCTTGTTGATGCATTTGAAATTGTCTCTTTGATAGGCACGCTAACCGCATCTCATCAACACTTGCACATTGCGGTTGCAGATAAAACAGGCAAAGTGATCGGTGGTCATCTTTTAGATGGTTGTCTTGTCAATACTACCGCAGAGCTGATTTTACATTCCTATCCTGACTTAGTGTTTGAGCGAGAATTTGATAATCAAACGGGCTACAGTGAGCTGGTGGCACCTTGTTAAAATCCCTTTAATAATAAAAGTGAATGTGCATATACTAGTCTGCATTCTGTAAAATGTGGTGAAGCGTGTTTTTTATTCACCCATTTCTCCCCAATAACGATAGGCAATTCGACGTTGAGCAATTTCCGTCTGTGAGCTATCTCTCACATCTGTTCTTTTTGTAATAACTCTGTATAATTCGCCGCCTATTTAACCATTGTTTATGTTCTGTTGATTTGGCGTCTGCACATCACTGATTCGCTAAACTGAATACCTAGGAAAACTCTCTTGATCTCTACCGCAAATATCACCATGCAATTTGGCGCTGAGCCTTTATTTGAAAACATTTCTGCAAAATTCGGTAACGGCAATCGCTACGGTTTGATTGGCGCTAACGGCTGTGGTAAATCGACGTTCATGAAGATCTTGAGTGGCGCGTTAACTCCCAGCTCAGGCAACGTCTCCATTACACCAGGGCTAAAATTGGGTGTGCTGAGCCAAGATCAGTTTGCGTTCGAACAATACACGGTAATTGATGCCGTGATTATGGGTGACCGTAAACTATGGGAGATCAAGCAAGAGCGTGACCGCATTTATTCATTAGCCGAGATGAGCGAAGCCGACGGCATGAAAGTCGCCGAGCTTGAGAGCGAATACGCTGAAATGGATGGTTACACCGCCGAAAGTCGCGCGGGTGATATTTTGTTAAAAGCGGGAATTGAGGAATCGTTTCATTTTGGCTTGATGCAACAAGTGGCTCCTGGTTGGAAACTGCGCGTTTTGTTGGCGCAAGCCTTGTTTGCTAACCCAGATATTTTGCTGCTCGATGAGCCAACCAACAACTTAGACATCCACACCATTGGTTGGTTGGCTGAAGAACTTAATCAGCGTAAATGCACCATGATTATTATTTCCCATGACCGTCACTTTTTGAACTCAGTGTGTACCCATATGGCTGATATTGATTACGGTGAACTGCGTATTTATCCGGGTAATTATGAGTATTTTCTTGAAGCGTCAAGCTTGATTCGAGAGCAGTTACTCTCTGGCAACGCGAAAAAAGCGGCCGAGATCAACGAACTGCAAGACTTCGTTAACCGCTTTGGTGCCAATGCTTCAAAAGCAAAACAGGCTAGCTCACGCGCAAAAAAAATGGACAAGATCAAGCTTGATGAAGTGAAATCCTCAAGCCGCATCAGTCCTTCGATTGATTTTGGTGAAGGAAAGAAACTGCATCGTCTTGCACTTGAACTACAAAATCTCGGCCACGCTTTTGACGATGAACAGCTCTTCAACGGTGGTAATCTGCTGCTTGAGGCGGGCTCACGTTTGGCGGTAATTGGTGAAAACGGCGTCGGTAAAACAACCTTTCTACGCTGCTTAGTCAAAGAGCTTCAGGCCAACCAAGGTGTGGTGAAGTGGTCTGAGAATGCCTCAATTGGCTATTGCCCTCAAGACAGTACTGTCGATTTTGATAACGATCTGACTATCTTTGATTGGATCTCGCAGTGGCGCACCGTAAAACATGATGATTTGATGGTGCGTGCCATTCTTGGCCGACTACTCTTTACAGCCGATGATGTGAATAAGAAAGCAAGAAACTGCTCGGGTGGTGAGAAGAACCGTCTGCTATTTGGCAAACTAATGATGCAAGATATCAACGTGCTGATCATGGACGAGCCAACCAACCACATGGATATGGAAGCGATTGAGGCGCTCAATAACGCGCTAAAGTCCTACACGGGGACACTGATTTTTGTTAGCCACGATCGCGAGTTTGTCTCTTCGCTGGCCACTTCGATCATTGATGTGAAAAACAAACAGTTGGTCTACTTCCAAGGAACGTACGATGAATACTTGGCTCATCAACAGAAGTTGTTAGCTGCGGCGTAATCAAACCAACGTCATAATTCTTGATACTTGTTGCCGCCAGAAATGACGGCAACAACGGATAATTTAGATTCTGCTGTTTACTCTTAGCTTATTTTATCGACCACAAGCCGCCTACTTGTAACTCCAAGTTGTTTGGGTATCACTGTAATTTGTTATAACTCTGGTTTAACCCAAACATTGCTAAAATCAAACCAGCCTAACGCGTTGCATTTCGCGTTTTGTAATGCACCACATTGATCTTTGCTTATCCCTAACCAACAGTGGAACATCGGGATAACTTGCTGTTTTTCTATCAAAGATTTGCCAATCTCTTTGGCCGGAAATATGGCATTTGGATCGGCGCGCCATTCATCCACTAACTGGCACCAATACGAAAAATCTTCAGCGCGGCTTAAATGCTCGATATCACTGTAATCAAGTAACCATCCTGCTAACGCATCTTCTCTATGGTTGGCAATTCCCATCGGTTTGACCCAAACATCGACAGCATCGGTGTCTTCAACCGTCAAATCATATTTAACAAGCTCCACCGAAATCCCATCTTCTTTTAACAGCTGTTGTATTGTTTTCACTAAGCTTGGAAACATGGGGTGCTGAGCATGATATGCAATGGTGATCAAACGCTCGCCCGGCGGTGTAGCGGCAACATCTCCCGATGACTGATGATACCAGCCCGGTTTCAGGCCATAAGCAGGTAACACCCCCAACTCGACCACTTTGTCTTCTGGTAATTGACGAAATAGGTTGAGAGTACTGAGCTTATTGGTAAGGTAGCTAGCCCAATTGACATCTGCGGCGACGCCATTTTTTCGATTGAGTAACAAGTAAGTACAGCCGGGATCAAGATCCACGTCTTCTGTAAATGAACCTCGCTTTGTTTTTATCGGATGCGATAAGCTAGGAAAAACCATCGAAGAATGTACTTCGTCAATCACCCACACTTCGACCCGGTCTAACAAAGGCCTAAATCCAAAATATCCATCAAACGCTTGCAAAACTAAGCGTTTTTCATCATTTAAAATGACTTTGTAAGGGCCAGTACCAATCGGCATTAAATCAAAATTATCACTACGATTGGACTCTGGTAGTAAAATCTTGGCACATGACTCAGATAAAAGAAGCGGTAAGCGACTATCCGCTTTTTGTAAAAAGATATCGATAACCCAATTGGAGGGCGAGCTGATCCTATCAAGATGAGAGAATAAATTCAGAAATCGCAATTCCCACAAACTTTGGATAACACCGTCGGTGGTAAGCAAATCACCATTGTGGAAACGAACCCCTGGGCGAAGATAAAAACGCCAATGTGTTGCTGTCACCGATTCCCATGTATGTGCGAGATCTGGCTGCAGCTGTTCATACTCATCTAGCCGCGTTAATCCACTAAAAATTTGCATTACGATATGTTGCTCAGATCGACGCATGGATTTTAGCGGGTTTAGCATTGAAAGCGGGCGATAATAAGGCAACCGTATGACTTGCAGACCTTCTTGATGCTGAACACCAAGATAGCTTTGGATCACTTGCGTCAGTTTCGCAGCATCTTGATCCAGTACCGAAAATGCATGGCCAATTTTACCTTCATCTAAGTATCGACGCGCAAGGTTTTCACTGACATCACTGCGACTACGTTTAAAAATGAGATCGGATAATTTTCCACGCCCCGCCGCAGGACGCCATTCTATCCAGCCTTCATCCTCCATTTTATTTAGAACAATACGCGCATTACGGCGTGTGCAGAAAAGGATCTCGGTGATCTCTTCTAGCTGGACACCAACATCTTGGCCGTTAAAGTGCTCAAATAAGGATTCAAATTGAACGCGAAGTCGTGGGCTACTCATAAAGAGGAAATCTCAGTTTATAAAAAACAGAGATAGTTTCCTCATTTTATATTGGTTATGCAATAGTCTTAATCACTGTTTAAAGAATATTACAGCCGAGTTGTTGAGAAAGTTGCTGAATTTGCTCTTCGCTGTCTAACTTAATCGACCATTTACTTTCTGAGCAATTTACAGAGATGACATTCGCCCCTCTCCCAATGAGCTGAACAGCATCGGCTTGGGCTTGTAGCGTGATGGCCAGATCACCCAATACTCGTACCACTAATTCATGGGGTGTTACGATGATTTTTCCACCTGAAAATTCAATCACCATTTTATAAATCAACCTTGATAGCTTGAGAACGGTTACGAATTTTTTGTACTGCGACCGTCAAACGGCTGGTGCACACCAAACGTTCGCGCTCATCAGTGATATTGATTTGCCATACTTGCGTTGAAATACCAAGATGGATAGGTGTCGCTGTTCCTATAACTATCCCCTCTCGCATGGCGCGAACATGATTAGCATTAATGTCTAACCCTACACAATAGTGTTCTTGATCCACACTGAAATTCGCGGCAACTGAACCTAGGGTTTCCGCAAGTACCACCGAGGCGCCACCATGCAGCATACCAAGCGGCTGATGGGTAAAGTGACAAACAGGCATGGTCGCAGACAAAGAGTGATCAGTATAATCGGTATAAATAATATTGAGATGCTCTATCAAGGTGTTTTTGGAGGTGGCGTTTAACGTTATTAAATCGATAGGCTTCTTCCAAATATCCATGCTTTTTTGTCTCATTCATCGTAAAAGAGATTCATTCTATACTTAAACAGTAGCAACTTGCAGCGAGTAATCAGTCAGTTCCAGCGATTGAGATCCTGCCAACTACACATTTTCGAGACAGATCCGATCGCTCATAAATATTAACTGCAGTGTTGTCATTAGCAGTTTATCGGCGCTAGGAAGCCTCTTCATACAAAGATGTCATTTAAGCGCTTAAAGATGAGCACAAAAAGTGCTCTGATACATGGCTTACAAGTGCCAACGTACCGACTCAAGTACCTAAAATGCGTAATGGCAGTTGTAGCAGCTCATCCCCTGCCGTTGCAAAACCCCAAATAATAGCGATAAGCGCAGCCACTAAACTGACATACCAAAGTGAAGCTACAATTTGTCCATATCGATTCAGAGGTAGCAAATGACTTTGATGACGCTGCTTCCATTCCATTACAATTTCAATGCTGCCCATAATCAATAAAAAGCCGAACAGGGTTAATCCAAGCCAATAGCTCAAAATGACACCAGCGATCGCCGCAAGAGCACACAACGCAATCCCCAAAGTGCTGTTCATAGAAAAGCTGATGCTTTTTAACACGTGACCACCATCAAGCGGCAATATAGGCAATAGATTGAAGAGATTGAGAAAGGCATTAAAAACAGCAAGGCCGGCAAAAAATATCTCTCCTGTGATCCAGTACACGACAACCAGCACAACCGAGAGCAGCAAACCAAAAAATGGCCCCATAATTGAGATCACTACATCTTGCCAACGTGTATTGATTTTTTCATCACTTAATGCCAAGCCACCAAGAAATGGAATGAGATAAATGCCTTTAGTCTTCATACCAAAATACTTCATCGCTTTGATATGGCCAAATTCATGGAACACCAAACAGGCAATAAGCGCCATAGCAAACTGGAAGGAAAATAACCACGAATAAGCTGCAATACTTGCTGACGCCAGAACAACTTTAATCAGCTTGGCACTTTTCAGTGCTTTCATGCCAAGCGAGACTAGACCAATAAGGCTAAAACGTCGCTCCGGCTTTGGCGGGCTATATGGTGTTTGTTTTTCAATGTCTTTTTCTGAACGCTCACCTTGCGTGACAATGTCACCATTAACTAATGCTTGATAACTCAGTTTAAAAGGTTGCCAACTCAGCTCGACATTTAGTTCACATTGGATCGGCGTTTCACCACTTAACAACTGAAATCTATGGGTCGTTGTCGCCTCGATATTCCCTGTCGCATCGCATTGCGCGACCAGTTGATTATCCCAATAGAGTTGCTGCCAGCCTGACATTGAACCTTCGAGACGAAGTGATTTTCCTAAAAATGGAGCGGAAAGGATTTCCACAGTGATACCTACATACAAACATAAAAACGGCGTTCATTATGCCTTTGAGCAATAACAGCGTAAAGCACGATGCCCATTTTCTTACTATTGAAGATGACTTAGTTCAATTCCCTCACGAATACCAAGCTTTTTGCCATCTCCCCTTTTAATTCCAGTCGTAACGTGGATAATACGCGCTTACATATTTTTACAAGGTGGGTACTATGTCTACTGAAGCAACTTTACTTGAACGCAGCCAATCAAAATGTGAGCTTTGTTCATCAGAATCTCCATTAGCTCCATTTGTGGTAGCGCCACACACTATGGTTACTGTTGACCATGCCGTTATGTTGTGTGATGTCTGCAAAGGCCAAATTGAGAACCCAGAAACAGTAGATGTGAACCATTGGCGTTGTTTGAACGACAGCATGTGGAGCCAAGAACAACCCGTTCAAGTTCTGGCGTGGCGTCAACTTAAGCGCCTTGCGGCCACTGAGGGTTGGGCTCAAGACCTACTTGATATGATGTATCTTGAAGAAGAAGCTGCAAAATGGGCTGAAATTGGTATGGATGATGATGCAGAAAAGCCTCGTGATGTGAATGGCGTAGAACTGAAAAAAGGCGACGACGTAACCATCATTAAAGATCTCCCTATCAAAGGCTCAAGCCAAGTCATTAAACAGGGTACTGTGGTTCGCGGTATCAGTTTAAGCGACGATCCTAAGTTGATCTCTGGTAAAGCTAATGGCCAATCTATGTATATCATTGCTGAATACTGTCGCAAAAAATAATAGCCATTGACGAATAAAACAAAGGCGCAACTTAGTTTGCGCCTTTGTTTTTCGGAAACCGTTGTTTTCATGAGCAGTGAAACTAGTAAATTTTAAATACAAAAAAGCCGACTATTTAATCCGTCGGCTTTTACATCTCTACACATTGAATTAACGGTATAAACCGATATCTTTCTGCATGTGACCAGACAAATTATTCGCGTAGTAGCTGCGAGGTTCGCTGTGGTCGACAAACAGAATATCAACTAAATGTGCAATCAATCCTTTGAAGTTAACCGCGTAGGTTTTTTTATCCATAGAGGTAGGTGCTGTAATCGTACCCATATTCATTGCTTGTGCCATGATAGCCTCTCTGTTAATTCGGTAACTTACTTTGTTGAAATGAATTCTAGGTGATATTTTTTTGGTTAAAAAATGACAAATTTTCCACATTCAAATTAGTTATTCTAATGAAACAACCCCATAACAATGCATGCCTTTATTATCCACGATAATCGACTACTTATTCACATTAAGTTTGATTTGGTGAATTTAAATCGCAATGAAAAACAAAAACACCGGTTATTTACAAAATTTTCACATTAATATTTTTATCGTCGGTTAGATAAAGGATAAATAAAAGAGAGAGGTAAGTATTGTCAAACACTTACCTCCGTTTACTTATATTATGACTTATGAGTAGCAGGTAATGGACTTCTCTGCTTATAGACAGAAGCCAACACCGCAATAATCATAGTGACTAACAGTACACCCAGTGAGACTGGTGTCGGAATTTCCCACGCAGAACCGACTAGCATCATCTTAATACCAATGAAGATCATGATGAAGGAAAGCGCTGGTTTTAGATAAATAAACTTATCCATCATCCCTTGCAACACAAAGTACAAAGACCGCAAACCAAGTAACGCAAACACGTTCGCTGCTAACACTAAAAAGGGTTCGCGGGTCACGGCAAAAATAGCCGGAATTGAATCTAATGCGAACATGACATCCATAAAAGCAATCACGCCAATCACAATCATCATTGGAGTCACAAACCATTGCTTATTGCGGCTCACAACCAAAGCATTCCCTTCGTAATGATCCGTCACATTGAACCAACGTCGAATCAGTTTCTCCGGCATTGGGTTTAGCTGTTCATCGCCTTTCTCACGCGCAAGTTGAATACCGGTCCACATAAGAAATAATGCAAACACATAAAGTAACCAATGATATTGTTCAAGCAGCTGCGCACCAATCACAATCATCACCGCTCGTAAACACAAAGCGCCGATCACTCCCCACAATAGAGCCCGCGGGCGTAAATGCTCTGGGACGGCGTATTGATGAAAAATAATCGCAAAGACGAATAAGTTATCAACACTTAACGATTTTTCTAACAAGTAACCAGTAATAAACGAGATCGTCGCCTTTTCGGCACTGTATGAACTGGTTGGTGCGTAACTATCCCAAAAAAAATAGATACTCGCGGCGAATGCAAACGCCAGCATAAACCAAATCACGCTCCAAACGGCCGCTTTAGTGATCGTGACTTTACCACCACGGGTTTGCCAAATATCGATAACAACAAGAAATAGAGCCAGAATTGCAAAGCTGAGATAGGTTGTTGGGGTCATATATCCTCCAAAGGCGGAAGGATAAGATGGGATTAACCGATCGAAACCTTCCGCAAACAAAAACCGCTGTTCATAATGAACAGAGCTGAATGCGTTGGTCTCGTCGAAATAAGCATTCCGTTTTTAACAGAAGGCTATTTATACTTACCGGATAAGCATGCGCTTAACGAGCTGACGATAAGTAAACAAAGGCGACTACTCCCCAATCAGCGCGGATTTTATGCCTATTGGATGCAAAGGTCCATAGCCGTGATCAAAAAAAGGAGCCATTTATGCTCCTTTTTAGCTTAGATTTTTATACGCCTGCCAATGGTAATAAATACACCAATACAGACCATGCACTGACCCAAGCAACGACGACAGCAGCATCTAACCAATCTCTAATCCACATTATACTTTCCCCTTTCACATCTTCATGCACCTTCATCGGGTTGAAGATGCGTTAAGACTGAAAGTTAAAAAGCAAAGTCTATGCCAGTAAATTTATGTCAAACCGAGTTACTGATAATGATGTTGGGGTTGAGTTCCTGCGTGGTTAAGTATTTCAGGTTTTTCCGTCAGCAGTTCAATAAACGCATCGGCCATTGACACATTCGAAACAAAACCTTCTCCCTTCATTTTCAGTATCGCATCATACCCCTCTTTGCCTTTCATGGTATAGGCCGAAGAGGTCCCACAATAATAACGATTAAGATCAATTGGTTGCCAACCTTTTTGCTCATCAAATAACAACACATTTGTGATGCGTTGTCCTACAGGCCGATCGGCGGCATAAGTAAACGAGAGATTGTGGGTGTAAGGATAACTGCCAGAACCTGTGCCGTCGACCCCATTGCCCAGCGCATTATTAATCGCCCCTTCAAGCATCTCAATTAAGGTTTCTCCCTGCACTCGGTAGACACCAATAGGAACGGCAAATGGCAATAAATTTCCGGCAATGTCTGCCACCGAAACTTGTCCGGCGTTGAGCGAGTTTCTGACTCCACCAGCGTTATGTATTGCAAACTGCACGGGGTGCCCTCTTTGCCGCATGGCATAGACGAATGATTGAGCCACCAAAGGAGCCAACTCACTCGGCCCAGTTTCATCAGGAATTCTGACGTGTCTTAAGAAACGATCAGCATGTGCGATAATATTTTGTTGCAGCTGACGTACTCGCGGCATGTATTTATCGATCAATATTCCTTGGACCTGCGGATCTTTCTTACACACCACCACATTAGGGTGCTGGCTTAAAAATTCGCACGCCGCTAAATGGGTGTTATCGGTGCCCGCTTCGCTCATGCTGGCATCAAGAAACAGTCGACGGCCCAGTAACAGTTCATTACGACCCTGAAATTTGTCCACTTTGCCATCGGCTGAAAAGTCGATATAACAATGACCTAAGCTCAAAGAATGATAACCGGATTGGACGACATAAGTGTCATTAATTCTTAAACCATACTCATCATCTTTCATCAGCCCTAGTGCACTAAAATCACCTTGTAATCGGTGGCTATGCCCGCCGACGACAACACTAATACCTTCCACTTGCTGTGCGAGCTCAATGTCCGCTTCATAACCTAAATGGCTAAGTAGAATAATTTTGTTGATCCCTTTAGCGCGAATTTCAGCAACCGTATTTTTCGCCGTCTGGATAGCGTTAATAAATGGAGTATCGAGATCTGGGTTGGCAATATCAGCCATTTTATCGAGTGACAAGCCGAAAATTGCAATCGTTTCATCACCAGCCTGTTTTTCTATCCAGCGAGCGTATTTACCTTGAGGTTGATAACTTATCACTTGCGGGCTACCGGCTATTGGAAAAGGCTTATTCGATCTTTCATTGGAAAGATCCCAATTGCCAGCTAGCAATGGAAATTGAATACGTTTAACAAAATGGGCAACGGGTTCATTACCCATATCCAGTTCGTGATTGCCTAATGCCATCGCATCAAGATTCAATGCGTTGAGCATGTCCGCATTGGCTTTACCTTTAAATAGCGAGAAATAGAGCGTGCCTTGGAAACAATCCCCAGCGTGTAAAAATACAAAGGCTCGCTTCATACGCACCGCATCTTCTTTCAATTGCTGAACTCGTGTTGCAATTCGTGCAAAGCCGCCAGCGCTTACATACGGTGTTAAAGTCTGCTGTTGGATGTGGAGAGTCAATTGCAGCGATGTCGGTTCAAAATATGAGTGAGTGTCATTAATGTGTGCCAGCATAATTGATGCTGGTCTATTCTTTTTATGCATCATTTATCTTTCTCTTCTTTTTCCACTCTATCCTAGCTGAAGAATCATGACAGAATCGTGACTTTTATGAAACGAGTTTGAAAATATAATTACGCTAAGTCAACCTCATCACGCTTTGTAGCCTTTGTCTCATTCGGCTGCCCCTACATAAACACTTGATATGTGAGCCAGCAGCCTACTTATCTGCATAATTTCCATTATGCTTAAAGAAAAACAGACTCAGCGAGAAGCTAACTTGTTGAGTTATAAAAGGAGTCTGCCTATGCATCTAGAGCGAATTGAAATTTCCGGATTCAGAGGAATCAAACGTTTATCGCTCGCTTTTGATGAACTCACCACATTGATCGGTGAAAATACTTGGGGTAAGTCCTCATTGTTGGACGCCTTATCAGTAGTGCTACCAGCCAACGGTGTACCTTATCAATTTGAAATGCAAGATTTCCACGTCGATTACTCTATCGCTCATCCTCAAACTCAGCATTTACAAATTGTCTTAAGCTTTGTTTCTACAGACAAAAATGAATCTCGATCCGGCCGTTATCGTAAGCTGAGGCCGATTTGGGTTGAAGATGAAACGGGTACGAAACGGATATTCTATCGCATCAGTGCCACTCGTGAGCGATATGATATTACCACTCGCTACCTGTTTTTAGACCTCGAAGGCAATCCACTACCGCTGCATCATTCCGAAAAATTAGCGCAAGAGCTGATGAGCTTACACCCAGTGATCCGTTTGAAAGATTCACGGCGTTTCGAGCGACCTTTCGTCAATGGTAACGGTAAAAATTCTCGCGCCGAAAAACGCATTGATAATACCTGTCGTCGTTTACTGGCCATTCCTGGACATGTCAACAAAGGCGAGATGAGAAGTAGCCTTAACTCAATGAATGTATTAGTTGATCACTATTTTTCATTCAAAAGTCAGACACGTAAAAACCCAAGACAGCAACGTGACAGCTTAGTCTATTCCAGCCCAACCGCCGATAAAAACATAAGCCAATTTGTTGAAGAGACTAAAAATAAGCAAACTCGTTTGCTGTTGATGGGCTTACTCAATGCTTATCTGCAAGCCAAAGGCCCAACAGACCTACGACGTTGCGCTAGGCCGCTGCTGATTATCGAAGATCCCGAAGGTCGATTGCACCCTACTCATCTGGCGCGCGCTTGGAGTTTACTTCAACTATTACCCATGCAAAAAATTCTCACAACGAACAGTGGTGATCTGCTTGGCTCTGTTCCCCTTCATTCGATTCGGCGTTTGGTGCGTACTTCTGACCGTACCATTGCAAATTCGATGGTCTCCCGTGGATTGAGTAAGGACGAACTACGACGTATCGGTTTTCATATCCGTTTTCATCGCTCAGGAGTGCTTTTTGCTCGCTGCTGGTTGTTGGTTGAAGGAGAAACTGAGGTGTGGCTGTTTAGTGAGCTGGCTCGCCAGTGTGGCTATAATCTAGCCGCCGAAGGAGTACAAATTGTCGAATTTGCTCAGTCTGGTCTGAAGTCCTTAATTAAAGTGGCGAAAGCGTTTGGCATTGATTGGCATGTCGTGACTGATGGCGATCCCGCTGGCAAAAAATATTCGTCAACGGTACGCGGTATGCTAACAGGTGATCAAGAACGGCATCGCCTGACCGAACTTCCCGATCGAGATATCGAACATTTTCTGTACTCTCATGGCTTTGAACATTTCTTCAAAGATTTGATTAAAATACCTTACGATCATCCAATCCCTGCGAAAAAAGTGGTCACACGTGTGCTGAAAAAACACGCGAAACCTGATTTGGCGCTTGCCATCGTTTCCCATTGTGAACAACAAGGTGTGGACTTTATTCCTGTACTGCTGCGCTGGACACTAAAACGCGTGATTACGATGGCCAATGGCCACACGTAAAAAAGGCACACATGATTGTGTGCCTCGTATCATTTCCATTTCGCTATATGTGACTAATCTTATATTGAATGGGTATATCAACAATTTTGATGAATCGATACGGATCAATTGGGGGTAACCTTTACCAATGCAGATTTCACCAGCATTAGTCTTAAACATAAATTAACAAGTTGAGGATTTAGAATGCGTTTCAACAGTTGCGCTGTCGCTCAGCGCTGGCTGGTTAGATCGTTGATGCAACCACATACCACTTGTTTTCATCGCAAAGCCAAAAATGCCACCTAATAGAAGTGATGGAACAACCAGTTGCCAATCACCACCAGCAGCAAAAGTGGCACAAGCGCCAATAAAGGTTCCAGGGATATAACCAAGCCACGCTTTCGACGCTTGAATGCACATTAAAAATGCCACTACCGCAGTGACAACGTAACCCAAAATATCCAAGCTCACCAAGCTGGATGAATGAATAATGACCATTGACCAAAAAACGCCACTGATATTAGTTATCAAACTTTCTGCAAGACCTTTAATACCCTCGGTTGGAGAGGCAAAATAACTCGTACATCCTAAAAAGCCAGCCCATGATAGTAAGCCTAACGAAACGGCTATCCAGCCCCAAACACCAGAAAGAATGCCTGTCGTTAGTGAAATTGCAAATAGTGTGCTCATAGCGCCCTCATTTAGCCGCTATCTGCCTGTCATTTAACAAGCCGTTGCTATAGCGACATCAATAAATCAAGTGCCGATATTAAAAGCTTCAACCACAGATAACTAGTGACCTAAGTCATGAAATAAATGCAATGACTGCACTTATTTCATTGAAATGTTGACGCAAACGATAAATCAACATATTTGAAGTGCTTTTTAATCGAGCATGAGCGTTAGATTGGGTGATGAGGGTGTGTGGCATGATGCTAAATGCGAACACTCAACAGCTTCACTTATCACACCCCATATTGAGAAGTAACAAAGTAAATCATAACCAAGATTAACAAGCTTAAAGTACGCTTGGTCGTCCTTTCATCATGCGCAGTCCTTCACGCTTAATGCACTCGACCAACGGGTTTTCAGCCATATCTGCTCGCCAAATAAACGACAAGGTTCTTTCCATATTCAGATCAGGCACATTGAGCGCTACCAGTTGGCCATTCTCAATAAAGCGTTCTACATCGAGGTAAGGTAAACAAGTTAAGTACGGACCATTCGCAACCATACTGCGTAGCACAGGAACATGTTCGTACTCTCGCCACACATCTAAATCGGAAATAAGATGGTGAATCGAGCTATCAAAAATATTGCGAGTGCCAGAACCGTGCTCTCTTAACACCCATTTGGCTTGTTCAAGCTGTGCAAGACTCACCGTTTTACATTTGGCAAAAGGATGATGAGCCGAAGCTATCACTGTTAGGTGATCTCGACACCACACTTCTTGGGAAATACGGTTATCATCGCATCGACCTTCAATGATACCAAGATCATATTTGTAGTCGAGGATGCCATCGATCACCCCTTTGGTGCTTTTCACACCAAGCTCAATACGCATCTCTGGGAAATCGTTATCAAGAATGCTGATAAGGTCTGGAACGAGGTGCTCGGCAGGGGTCTGGCTGGCCCCCATACTGATTTCACCGCTAAGCAAGTGCTGATCATAAAAGCCCATTTCGATCTGCTGAGCATCTTGTAATAAACGCTTCGCTTTCGGCCTAAGCCACATTCCCCAATGAGTCAATGCCATCTGCTTTCCTTGTCTTTCGAACAAAGGGCGACCTAACATTTTTTCCAATTGTGCTAGCGACATACTGGTCGCGGACTGAGTTAACGCTAATTTATCCGCAGCTTGACTGACGCTGCCACTATCGGCAACAGCATCGAAAACTGCTAATTGTTTGAGTGAATACCGCACTGCTTTTCCTATTTAGCTTTCATCTACTGCGCGCCACACCTTTAATTTCAAGGGAGTTAATATGCGCAAACGGTTTCATTCTACTCTTTCATTTATTCATATCAATTCATTTGATGAGTAATCTAAAAATTATCAATTTTACTACTTCATGACCCGTTCGTTAGTCTGTATGGGAAGCAAGGCATGACGCTTTGTTTGAACTTGGGAGGTAATTATGAAATTGAGCTTTGGGAGCGTGTATGTCTGCAGCCTACTCTGAAAATAAACAGCTGTTCTCACCGATTGAGATGATGGCAGAAGCCGAGAAATTTGCATTAAGCAAAGCCAAGAAAAGTAGCGGTATGACACTGAGCCTTGCCATTATGGCTGGTGCTTTTATCGGCTTAGCATTTTTGTTCTACATCACTGTCACGACAGGCAGTGCTAACGCAGGTTGGGGGCTCAGTCGGTTAGCGGGTGGTTTAGCCTTTAGCATGGGGCTGATTTTAATCGTGATTTGTGGCGGTGAACTGTTCACCAGTTCCGTATTGTCGAGCATTTCTTGGGCCAATAAACAAATCAGCTTTAGCAAAATGTTATCCATTTGGGGCAAGGTTTATATCGGTAACTTCATTGGTGCCATGTTCTTACTGCTTTTGGTTACTGGGGCTGGTCTCTATCAGTTGGATGATGGTCAATGGGGGTTGAATGCGCTGAACATCGCGCAGCACAAACTGCACCATACACCTGTTCAAGCATTTTCTCTTGGGGTGCTATGTAACTTACTGGTTTGTCTTGCTATTTGGTTAACGTTTAGCTCTGCCAATGCAATGACCAAAGCCGCAATGACAATTTTGCCTGTGGCGATGTTCGTCTCTAGCGGCTTTGAGCACTGCGTAGCCAACATGTTTATGGTCCCTTTAGGCATTGTGATTCAAAACTTTGCACCAGAGAGCTTCTGGCAGCAGATCGGTATCAGTGCCACTCATTACGCAGATTTGAATATTCATCAATTTGTGGTGGCAAACCTTATCCCAGTGACTTTGGGCAATATTGTCGGCGGTGCTGTGTTGGTTGGTCTCGCCAACTGGTCTATTTTCCGCCGTCCACAACTTAAAGCCGCAAACATTAGCACTATTACGGAAACAGCAACAATTACGTCAGTGAAGGAAACGAAAATGAATAAAGCAATTACAGTTAAAGACATTATGAACACCCAACCTGTAACTCTAGGCGTGGAAATGCCAACCGCAGTAGCGATTGATATGTTGCTGGATAACCAGCTCGATAGTGCACCTGTGGTTGATGTGGCTGGTCGTTTGGTCGGGTTTTTCTCAGCTCACGATGTCATGGTGGATTTATGGTGCCAAGACTACCTCCCTACCGAAGGGCAAAAAGTGGTGGATCTTATGAGCCGCGATGTTATCGCCATCGATGCATCTGACCGTCTGATTGATATCGCCGAATTTTTATGTATCGATAAAGAACAGTTATACCCTACCACTAGCATGGGTATTGCTACTCGTTTTAGCTCACTCTCTTTAGAAGAGCGCGCAAAAAGCATGAAAGTGAACAAACCACAAAATCTACCCGTCCTTGAAGATGGCAAGTTTGTCGGTATGCTAACTCGTAACCATGTACTGGCAGCGTTGCGCCCGATTTATGGCGAGCGTTTAAGCGTGGTCAAAGAGCGTACGTTAGAAACTGCTTAATACGTTGTTTTGTTCAAAACGGTTTTTGGTCAGGAAATAAGTCGCTTGACTAAAAAGCAAAGACCCCGCATTGCGGGGTCTCTTTGATTCATCTATTTCGCTTGTTACTATCCCTGACGCCACCATCGTCCGACGCACGGGTTTTCAGGATCAAGATATCGATTCAATAACGTTAAGTTGCTGTCGAACAAAATGAGATAAGGTTGAATCTCACTAACACTTAACGCCCCCTTTGTGGCATTAATACACTGCATCAATAAATCCGTAAGACAGCGAACAAAAACCCACTTTGGGTTGTCTGCGATTTTATGGTTGATCGCTAAAATAGCCTCACATGCTATTTGGTAAGGAATGGCTCTCACTTGCGTAAGATCGCGTAAAAATGAGCCCGCCACGACACCTTCAAGATAGACACGGTAAGTTGTTAGTTGATCGACCAATAGAAACAGTTCCGCGGCTAAATGCGTATAAGGGTATTTCACCGCTAGGTGATCGTGCAGATCCGGTGAAATAGCCAGCGTGATCTCCATCATTTCACAGCGTTGTTTAAGCACTCGCAGTAACCCTTGCTCATCCATTAATTGCTGAATTTCAAAAATACGCTGCAAGTGATAGTCGTTAGAAATGAAAGTGACTGGTAGTATTTTTTGCGTGTCAATGTCACCGTTTTTTTGCAGCTCTAACGCGACGTTTTCGATATTTTCCACTGTGCTGGTCGAGTGTTCTTCCAGCAAAATGCGGTTATTCAAAAGTGACACATTGAGCCGAGTAAGCTCCGATTGAAGGTAATGATACATAGCCTTCGCTTCAGAAATCTGTTGCCCTAGCGTGAGCCCACCACATAAGGCAATGACACTATGATCGATGTCATGACGTTGTAACGCCTTAACAAGGCCATCAACACGGCTACGCCCTTCTAATGTTAATTGCTGATCAACAAGTCGTTTACCTAATACGATATAAAGATGCTCGGCTACCATCGTTATTTTTCTCTCTCCATTCCAGCCACCATAAAACTTGTGTCATAGCAATCGACATCAAGAAAGCAGCAGTATTAAAACGTATGGTTTGGTAACACGTAAATACTCCTACATGTGCATAGTGCTTGAGTCAAAAAATAAAATAAACAATCACTTTTTAAACATTACTCAAACGATAGCCACGCATTAGAAATGCTCGTGTATAAAGTAAGGTTTCTGCGATAATTGTTTCAATTTATTTATAACTACCGATGATAAAATCCACAGGAATAAACTCTAAAAATCCACTACATGGAGAGATTAATATGTGGAATAAACTCAATAAATCAATGATGTTCTGCCAAATGATGTTTGGCTTATCATTTTACGGGGTAATGGTTATCCTAACCCGTTTTTTTCTAGAAGATTTGGATTATAACGAAGCTGATACCATGATGGTGGTAGGAGCATTTTCATCCATTGGCCCCCTTTTTGCGATCGCTGGTGGTTTTATTGCCGATAAGTTCCTTGGCGCTTATCGTTCATTAACCATTGCCTACGGCGCTTTTGCTCTTGGTTACACACTACTGGTGCTGGGTGCCTCAACAACCAACGTCGCGATGGCATTAGCAGGCATCGCTTTAGCGAGCTACGCACGCGGATTAATGTCTCCTTCTTACCCCAGTTTATATAAACGCACTTTTAGCTCTCAAGAACATTTTGAAAACTGTTACCCTGTCAATTATTCGGTAAACAATGTGGGAGCACTACTTGGCCAATATTTATTCCCGATGTTTGTTTTAGTGATCGGTTTTCACGGTAGCTTTATGCTCTCAGCCATTTTGGCAGCGTTCGCCTTTGCCACTTTAATTGTGTTTAATAAATCATTAGTGAATGCTGCAGCTGAGATTGATCAAGCTCCCGTAAGCGTGAAAAACTGGCTCGCCTTTTGTGCAGTATCGTGCGCGATGGTTGGGCTAGTTTTCTTCATGTTTTCTAATATGGACATCGGTCAAAACATCGTTTATGCCATTGGTGCGGCTGCCATTTTTTACTTCATCTTTTTGATGTTTAAAGCGAATCGATCCGATACCTTGAAAATGGGCACTATTCTTATCATGACGGTGCTCACCACCTGTTTCTTTGTCTATTACGGGCAAATGATGACCTCCATGACCATGGTAACCATTAATACGATGCGTGGTGACTTATTTGGATTAATTCCAATCGCTCCTGAAGCATCAATGGCGATGAACCCACTGTGGTGCATTGTTGCTGGGCCAGTCATTGCTATGACTTTCTCTTCACTGGAAAAGCGAGGCATTAATTTTTCAACAGCCACTAAAATTGGCTTTGCATTCATCTTTACCGCCATTGCATTTGGCATTTTAACCATGGCAGTCATGAATATTGGTGTTGATGTTGTCATCAGACCAGAAGTCTTTTTGATGATCCACTTCTTCCAAGCTTTTGCGGAAGTCATTGTTGGTAGTTTAGTAGTGGCCTTCATTTTGTCAGTGGCTCCCAAGCACATCGAAAACTTTTCGGTTAGCCTCTTTTCAGTCGCCATCGCCTTAAGCGGCATTGTGGGTGCGGTGTTCTCAACCTCCATCGCATTAGAAAAAGGTCAAGTGATCAGTCAGCATATCGTCCAAAGCGTTTATGGCGACTACTTTAAAATGCTCACGATCTTAGCCGTAGTGATGGTAGCAGTGGCCATCGTCGCTTCATTGGTTGTTCGAAAAATGCTTGAAGCATCAAAAATGAACGAACGGGATGAACTTGCAGAAGTTGCACCTAACGAAGTTTAAACATCAGCAAAATGTGAGCATTATTAAGCCTCATACCATTATGCGTATGGGGCTTTTTATCTGCAAAGTTACATATTCCCATCTCTTCAAAGTAAAATAACGTAAATGATAGTTATTATCATTGAATCAATTGAGCACTCAGTTTAAGGTTATACCTACAAAAGACAAAACGGTAATCTAGAGAATAATGAAAAAAGAAACAGAACCTAAACGCTCTTTCTATCCACTCACGGTTGTGGGTAGTCAGCAGATTTCGCCTTCCCTGCAACGCGTTACGTTACAGGGTGACTCAATTGAGCATTTTACACTTGAAAACGAAGGCGATTATATCAAGCTGCTGTTTAGTGAAGATGGTGGCACTGATTTGTCACGGTTAACCCCTGATCAGCGCCCAATAATGCGCACTTATACCATTCGAAGCTTTGATGCGACCAGCAACCGCATTGAAATCGATTTTGTACGGCATGAGGCGGAAGATAAGCAGTGTGGATTTGCAGTCAGATGGGCGATGCATACGGCCATTGGCGATACGATTTCAATCGCTGGCCCAGGTAAAGCTCAAGGGTTGAATCCCAATGGGAAATGGTTTTTCTTAGCCGCTGACATGACCGCGATCCCTGCCCTTGCAGCTCAATTAAAACGCTTACCGTGTGATGCAAAAGGTTATGCAGTAATTGAAATTGAGCATGTGGATGACAAACAGGCACTACAGGCTCCGGAGAACATAGAGATCTCTTGGGTCGTGAAAGACAGCAGCACCAATTTGGCGGCTTCGGTTATCGAGAAAAATTGGCTGGGTGAGAATGGCTCGGTATGGTGTGCGTGTGAATTTGATACCATGCGCGCGCTAAGAGAGTATTTTCGCAATGAAAAAGAGATAGCCAAAGACTATATTTATATCAGCAGCTACTGGAAACGTGGCGTCAGTGAAGATGGGCATAAACAGCTCAAACAAACGGATGCACAAACTCAGTCATAAACAGCAATAACACAGTAAAAAGGTGACTTAATAGAGGTCGCCTTTTTCATTGAATGCGCTCAATTTTCAACGAACATAGCTTTAACAAACCTAGCTTTAACGGACATAGCCTCAGCGGGCCACAGTGAGCTTGGCTAACGACTCAATACAAATCGCGTCATGTCGCCAGTATTCGATACCACAATCGATCAGTTCACCCTGTTGATTATAATTAATGCGCTCAACGACCATCGCCGGAGTGCCTGATGTAGCGCGTAGCGCTTGCGCCATATGACCAAGCAAAGAGCTAGTGGTAATTCGATAACGGACTGTTTGATACTCCATGGCAAAATGGTCGCGATAAATATCCGTCAGTGATTGAGACAAATCGAAAGTCAGCAAGTTGGGAAACAATTCAGGGCGCACGTAATTCGTCACATAGACCACGGGGCGATCTTCTAAATAACGCACACGATCAATTTGGTAAACATCCGAAAACGGCTTCAATCCCAATAAGAGCGATGCTTGTTTATTGGCTAATAGCGCTTTTGCCATCATCAGTTCCGTTTTTGGTACTCGGTTTTGTGCTAAAGCCATGTTGGTGAAATTCAGAGTTTGGGTTGGGTCGTAACGTATCGGCTCGGGAGAAATAAACCAACCTCGCCGATCTTCTCGGTAGATCTTGCCATCCGCTTCCAACAGAGACAAAGCCTCACGCAGGGTAACGCGTGTGGTATTAAACGACTCTGCAAGTTTTCGTTCAGAAGGTAATTTTTGACGAGGGGCAAGCATGCCAGCATCGATTTGTTCAACAATCACATCTTTAATTTTTACGTACTGCACAACATCCACTCCCAGCCTAAATACGTGCATGCCAAATTCATAACAAACTGATACCGTATTATTTGCATTCTATGTCGAACAAGATTAATGTCATAGCCTGAATCGCAATAACATTGACGTTAATTTTTATACCGCCTAGCTTTTGGGCGGTATTTCTTTTTGGAGTATTAAAAATGTCAAACTTAGCACCTGTCTTAGTTTCAAGCCTTGATATGGACAGAATATCCGCATTACTGGATGGCATGCCTAAACTAACGCCAGAGTTAGAAAAGCTCGAGGCTGAGTTGGATAGAGCCACCATTGTCGCCCCACAAGAGATGCCAAATAATGTGGTGAGCATGAATTCGACCGTACGCTTCAAGTTTATCGACAGTGATGAAGTGATAGAAAAAAATCTTGTGTATCCGCATGAAGTGAAAAGCAGTCAAGATATCTCTGTTTTTGCCCCAGTAGGCAGTGCATTGTTGGGCCTAGCTGTTGGTCAACAGCTAAGTTGGCCAATGCCAGGTGGTAGAGAAAGAGTGATTGAGATTCTTGATGTAGTTTATCAACCTGAGCGTGACGGTGAATTCAACCGCTAACGAATCGCTTTGTTGGTGTGGAGGTCGATATCATCACTCCACACCCCAAGCCACATCATTGTAAATAATTATGCGACCAAAATATCTTTAAGCTCGTGCAATGAACGCACATGATAGTGTGGCTCAATACCCTCAACAGCACTTGCGCCAGTAGAGTTTAGCCAACAGGTCTCAATACCAAAATTCAAGCCACCTAGAATATCGGAATGCGGGTTATCTCCTACCATCAATACACGATTTTTAGCAGGGTTTCCCATTTTGTCTAACGCGTAGGCAAAAATCCCGTGATCGGGTTTCGCTACACCAACCTCTTCTGAAATAATCACGTGGTCAAAGTATTCACTCATCCCCGTTCTTTGCAAACGAATCGCTTGAAGTTCGGTAAAACCATTAGTAATGATGCCAAGTTTCGCTCGACCTGTAAGGGCATCCAATAACTCTTTTGCTCCTGGTAGTGGAGTGCAGATATCAGCCATGGCTTCAAGAAATGCGCTGTTTAATTCCGTGGTTGTCGTCGCGAGCTTTTCTGCCCACTCTGCAAAACGAGTATGCTTCAACTGCGCCGCCGTGATATCACCATTTTGGTAATCGACCCACAGTGGTTTATTAACTTCTTGGTACTGCGCAAAATCTTGTTCAGTAAACAACACTCCTTTGCGCTCAAACATCAGCTGCATACCTTTGAAAGCATCAAAATGAAACAAGGTCTCGTCAGCGTCAAATAAAATCCAGTCGTACTTCATGATCTCTCCTCATAATGTTCGGGCTAGTTTAGATTGTTTTTAGTTAAATGATAATCTCTATCAGAAGAAACTTTTAAAATTCAATGTGATAACGAATCTAATCGTCCCTGTAATAAAAAAGGCTCCAATGAGCCTTTTCTTATGCTTAATATTGCAAATTATGATGCTTTTTCAGCTTCGTTAACCATAGAAAGCGCCAATGCTTCAGCCGCTTTAATACCATCAATGCCTGCTGATAAAATCCCGCCCGCATAACCTGCACCTTCACCTGCCGGATAAAAGCCTTTCAGGTTGATGCTTTGGAAATCTTTACCCCGTTTAATGCAAATAGGTGATGACGTGCGAGTTTCTACTCCAGTTAACAAACCATCATCAGAGGCAAATCCTTTGATCTGCTTATCAAACGCTGGGATCGCTTCACGAATGGCTTCAATGGCAAAATCAGGCAACGCTTTTGAAATATCTGT
This sequence comes from Vibrio sp. 3-2(1), assembly GCF_963887575.1. Taxonomy (NCBI): domain Bacteria; kingdom Pseudomonadati; phylum Pseudomonadota; class Gammaproteobacteria; order Vibrionales; family Vibrionaceae; genus Vibrio; species Vibrio sp. 3-2(1). Next base: position 39,894 of record NZ_CAWPGB010000044.1, read on the forward strand.
CAACTTGATGCCGGGTGTAAAAGAGGGTTCGACATCGCCTAACGCACTCGGATCACGACCTTGTAAAAAGTCACCAATTTTTTGTGCTGGCGCATCGTAGTTTTCGCCGCCAAGTTGATAAGCTCGTGATTCAAGTTCACGTTGGAAGCGCACGCCCGCCAGCGGATCACCGGGATAATCACGTTCAGGATCAATACCCACCACAATCGCACTGTTAGCATTACGTTCTGCGCGAGAATATTGGCTCATGCCATTGGTCACAACGCGCCCCTCTTCAGAAGTAGCCGCCACTACCGTGCCACCGGGGCACATGCAGAAGCTATAAACAGTGCGGCCATTCTTACAGTGGTGAACCAATTTGTAGTCCGCCGCGCCAAGAATGGGGTTACCCGCATTCGAACCAAAACGCGCTTCATCAATCATTGATTGTTTATGTTCAATACGGAACCCTACTGAAAAGGGTTTGGCTTCCATATAAACGCCACGTTCATGCAACATTTCAAAGGTATCACGTGCGCTATGACCGACCGCAAGGACAACATGACGCGTTTTAATTTCTTCACCATTTGACAGCGTAAGCCCGGTAATTTGCCCTTCTTCGATGTGAATGTCATCAACACGAGTACTAAAACGAATTTCACCGCCTAATTCGATGATTTTGGCACGCATTTTTTCAATCATGGTCACCAATTTGAACGTGCCAATGTGCGGTTTGCTCACGTACATGATTTCAGCAGGTGCGCCCGCAGCGACAAATTCTGTAGTGACCTTACGACCATAGAAGTTAGGATCTTTCACTTGGCTATAGAGTTTTCCATCAGAAAAAGTTCCTGCTCCACCTTCGCCAAACTGCACGTTAGATTCAGTATTCAATGTACGTTTACGCCAAAAACCAAAGGTATCTTTGGTGCGTTCGCGCACTTCTTTACCACGCTCGACAATGATTGGGTTAAACCCCATTTGAGCAAGAATCAGTCCTGCGAATAGACCACAAGGGCCAAAGCCTATCACCACTGGGCGCTCAGTAAGATTCGCTGGCGCTTGAGCAACGAATTTGTACTCCATATCCGGCGTCACTTTCACATGCGGATCATCAGCAAACTGAGCAAGCAACTCTGTTTCATTCTCCACGCTCACATCTAGCGTGTAAATCAGCATGATTTTCGTTTTCTTACGAGCATCGTAGCCACGTTTAAACATATTGAATGAAAGAACTTGTTCATCAGCAATACCAAGTTTTTCAGTAATAGCAGCAAAAATTGCCCCTTCCTCGTGGTCCAAAGGAAGTTTAATTTCGGTTAAACGTATCATGTCGGTGTCTCGTTTTAGTCGGTGTCTTAGCCAAAGCCGCAAGCGGCCCGCTCACAATGGCGCGCATTTTACGGGAAATAGCGTTATCTGTCATACTAAATCCCGAATTCATCACACGTTACGCTAGATATTCATAGCGTTGGATGTTGAAATTTAACTTGGGATGCGTATTATCCCCATTCTTCATTTTTGACTAACTAAGAGCTGATCATCATGGCGTTTGTCGTAACGGATAATTGCATCCAATGTAAATTTACTGACTGTGTCGCGGTATGCCCTGCAGATGCCTTTCACGAAGGCCCCAATTTTATGGTGATCAACCCCATTGAATGCATTGATTGCGGTTTATGTGTTCCTGAATGTGCAGCTCAAGCTATCTTTCAAGAAGATGAACTCCCAGAAGATCAGAAGATTTACATCGAACTCAATGCTGAGCTTGCCGATATATGGCCGGTGCAAACCGAAGTCAAACCAGCCATGGATGATGCTGAAAAATGGAATGGCGTGCCAAACAAACTGGGGATGTTAGAGAAGTAGTCTTTTCTTTTTATAACTAGCGTTATAAAAAAAGCGCAAACACGGCATCCGTTATCACGCTTTTTGACGACAATCCAAAGCAACAACTTTTAAGCTTTACTTATTGACCGAGTGATCTTGGTTTGATCTAGTGATGTTGGCGGCGCAGGTTATCCAAAATAATACCCGTAGCCATTGCTACGTTAAGTGACTCTGCTCCCCCGAAGGCGGGAATGGTGATTTTGTCGGTGACATATTGAGCCGCTTCGGCACGAATACCATGCGATTCACTGCCCATCAATAAAATCCCTTCTGCTGCAAATTTCGTATGATGTACGCTCTCACCTTCTAAAAAAGCCCCATAAACAGGTAGATTTGAACTCTGTAAATAAGCACTCAAATCCACTTGGCTCACCGTAACACGCCCAAAGCTACCCATGGTGGCACTGATGGTCTTGGGATTGTATGGATCGGCGCAATCGTGGCTAGCGACAATGTGTTTAATGCCATACCAATCAGCAACACGGATAATCGTCCCTAAATTACCGGGGTCAGAAACACCATCGAGAGCGATCATCAATCCTTTTGCTTCAGGCACCGTCACTTCGGGGATCTCAACGACGGCGATTGCCGCATTATTGCTCACCAAAGTGCTGGCTTTGGTTAAGTCATCTAATGTGGCCTCAATGCATTCAAAAACACTAAGCTCAACGCGGTTTTGTGCGATAAACTCCGCAGTGGCAAAAACCTGCTTTACCGTCAGTTGGCTGTTAATCAATTCCAACACGTTCTTTTCGCCTTGCACTAAAAACAGGCCATGAACCTTGCGCTGTTTCTTTTGGCCTAAAGCACGAAGTAGTTTCAGTTGGTTTTTTGAAATCATAAAATATCCGCAGTGAGGTAAGGTTGGCCTAGTAAAAACGCCGCATTATAGAGTAAAGGCCGTCAGAGCTAAAGCAGTGTAAGTCGAGTTTCAATACCATATGTTCAGTTACTAACAAACAAGGAAATCCATATGAAACGTTTTCTTCCCTCTTCCGTTATGTTAACCCCCTTTGTCGTCAAGCATTATGATCAACAAGATAGTGATCAACTTGAAGATGAGCATCATAAAGAGCCCAACGACAATGACACAAAAGAGAACGAAGAATCGAGCTAAAAGCTCAGGCATTAGTTTATAATCCACTCATTAAATAACTTTACAACCCATTTTTTGACGTTATTATCGCGACGCAAACGTTTTCCCAACCCGTACAATACTAAATAATGAGGGTTTTATGCTGCCTGATATTGAAATTTGCCGCGCCACTTCATTAACCTCCATAGAGGCTATCGCTAACAAAGCAGGATTCACCGCCAGCGAATTCCACAGCCAAGGCCGCTTTAAGGCGAAAATTTCATTAAGTTGCCTTGAACGTTTGCAAACACAAACGGTTGGGAAGTTAATCCTTGTGACTGCTATTACCCCAACGCCATTAGGGGAAGGAAAAACCGTCACGACCATCGGCCTATCACAAGGAATGGCAAAATTGGGTCATTCGGTGATGGCATGTATTCGTCAACCCTCAATGGGACCAATCTTTGGTGTTAAGGGCGGAGCCGCTGGCGGCGGTTATTCACAAGTGGCACCAATGGAAGAGCTCAATTTGCATCTCACTGGCGATATCCACGCCGTCACAGCCGCGCATAACCTAGCGGCAGCGGCGATAGATGCCCGGATCTATCACGAACAGCGCCTTGGTTATGACGATTTCGAGCAACGCACCGCAATGAAAGCACTGCGTATCGACTCGAATAATGTGGTTTGGAAGCGAGTGATGGATCACAACGATCGCGCACTGCGCATGGTTACCGTTGGCCGAAATGAAACGGATAAATCAATCAATGGCTTCGAACGTGAAGACGGTTTTGATATTTCAGCGGCTTCTGAGCTGATGGCGATTCTTGCCTTAGCCAAAAACTTAAACGATCTGCGCCAGCGGATTGGGCGGATTGTCGTCGCCTATAGCCACCATGGTACACCGATTACCACCGAAGATTTACAAGTCGCTGGGGCGATGGCTGTCAGTATGAAAGAGGCGATTGAACCTACATTAATGCAAACGTTAGAAGGCGTACCGACACTGATTCACGCCGGGCCTTTTGCCAATATCGCGCACGGTAACTCTTCTATTATCGCTGATGACATCGCCACAAGGTTAGCCGAATTTACTGTAACAGAAGGCGGCTTTGGCTCTGATATGGGATTTGAAAAGGCGTGCAATATTAAAGCAGCGACATCTGGGAAAGCGCCAGATTGCGCCGTTATCGTCACCACACTTCGCGGCTTAAAAGCGAACTCTGGTCTGTATGAATTGCGTCCCGGCCAGCCAGTTCCCGACACTCTATTTCAGCCAGACCATGCCGCGTTGGTGTCCGGTTTTGAAAATCTCAAATGGCATATTGAAAATGTGAGTAAGTATGGAATACCCGCCGTGGTTGCCATTAACCGCTTTCCACAAGACAGACAAGAAGAGCTTGAGCAGCTCGCAATGATGATTCACGCACTACCCTACCAGGTAGAGGTTGCACTGAGTGAAGGTTTTGCTCTTGGAGGCGAAGGGACGACTGAGCTTGCTTCCAAAGTCATTAAGCAGTGTCAAAAAGTGAGTACGTTCACACCGTTATACCAAGCACAGCAGACGATCGAAGATAAGATCAACGCCGTGGCGAAAAAGGGCTATGGCGCGGCAAGCGTCACTTTTAGTGATAAAGCACGACGTCAAATGCACAACATGCAAGAGCAAGGTTACGGGAAGCTTGCTGTCTGTTTGGCGAAGACGCCACTTTCAATTTCAACCAACGCTGCGATTAAAGGCGCACCAAAAGGTTTTGATGTACCGATCCGCGAATTAAAGCTCTGTGCGGGTGCTGGCTTTATCTATGCGCTATGCGGCAACGTGATGACCATGCCGGGCCTTCCTGAAAAACCCGCCTTCATGTATTTAGACATTGATTCTAAAGGAAATATCATCGGCCTAACCTGATATTATTGTTCGAAATTAACCTTTCTGAGCGCAAATCTTCGGGCTCAGAAAGGCTTTCTTCACGCTATTTGTTTTCTTTCTCTGTAATTTTTTGCGCTTTTCACCGTTCTTTACCAGTATCAATAAAAAATAAGTAAGGTCGGTTATGAAACGTTTTACTCCCTTTATATTCTCAATAGCGCTTATTGTGCCTATTCTGTTTTCGCTATTTAGCCAAGCAGAAACTCAGCCTAAAACCATGCCCAGCATTGGTAATCAGCAAATCGCGACATTAGCTGGGGGCTGTTTTTGGTGTACAGAATCTGATCTTGAAAAACTCAACGGTGTCATTAGCGTTGTCTCTGGTTATGCGGGTGGCAGCCTTGAAAATCCAACCTATAAACAAGTCTCATCAGGAAAATCGGGCCACATTGAAGTGATTCAAGTGACCTTTGATCCGCAAGTTGTCAGCTACGAAAATGTATTGGATCATTTTTTCCGCCACATTGATCCGACGGATGATCAAGGTTCGTTTGTTGATAGAGGCCCACAGTATCGGCCTGCCATTTTTTATCACAACAGTGAACAAAAGCAGACCGCGCAGCGTTTTATGCAAGAAATCGATGCGCTAGGGATCTTCAAAAAGCCGCTCAAAACAGAGCTGATTCAATATAGCCAATTTTGGCCTGCTGAAGAGTACCACCAAGACTTTTATAAAAAGAGCAAAGTACGTTACACCTACTACCGTCATGCTTCCGGACGTGACCAATATCTTGATACCATCTTCGGTAAAGATCGTAATGAGCATCCAAAAACCTTACGTCAATTGATCGAAGCGCAAAAAATGCAAAATAACGTTAAGGTATACACCAAACCTTCTAATGAAAAGATACGCGCCAAATTGACTGATTTGCAATATTACGTGACGCAAGAAGAAGGTACTGAACGCGCATTTAACAATGAGTATTGGGATAACAAAGCCGATGGTATTTATGTCGATGTAGTCAGCGGAGAGCCATTATTCTCTTCTACCGACAAATACCGTTCTGGTACAGGCTGGCCCAGTTTTACTCGGCCAATTAATGAAGCGTATATTGCGACCAAAAGCGATTCTCGGCTTTTTTATACCAGAACCGAAGTGCGCAGCCGTTTTGCAGATTCTCACCTAGGTCATGTCTTTGAGGATGGACCAGCACCAACTGGCTTACGCTACTGCATGAACTCTGCCGCGATGCGATTTGTACCAAAAGAGGCGATGCAAGCTGAAGGCTATGGCGAGTACTTGGTTCTGTTTAAATAAAATTTGGTTCTGTTTCAATAAGGCGTGCGTGGTAAAACGAAAAAGCCCTCGGCTTCACTTGCGAGGGCTTTTTTAGTTGATCAACGTTAATCGATGGACTCAACTGAGATTCGATTAATGTAAACCATGGAAAAATTCGGCGCGGGTGGCAGGGTTAGATTTAAAAATACCGCCTAATGCTGTGGTGGTCGTTTCACTGGTCGCATCCATAACACCACGTGACTTAACGCAGTAATGAGTGGCATCAATAGTGACTGCGACATCGTCTGAACCGAGTAAGGTTTGCAAAGCCACCAGAATCTGCTGTGTCATTCGCTCTTGAACTTGGGGGCGCTGAGCAAAAAAACGTACAATACGGTTAATCTTAGAAAGACCAATTATCTTGCCTCTTGGGATATACGCCACCGCGGCTTTACCATCGATAGTCACTAGGTGATGCTCACAGGTACTGGTTACGGTAATCTCTTTTACGCGCACCATTTCACTGACGTTCATCTTGTTTTCGATCACAGTAATTTTGGGGAAGTTTTGATAATCAAGGCCAGAAAACACTTCATCCACATACATTTTCGCAATTCGATGGGGCGTCTCTTCTAAACTGTCGTCGGTCAGGTCAAGACCGAGTAGTGTGAGGATCTCACGCATATGGTGTTCGATTTTTTCTTTCTTTTCTTCACGAGTAACCTCATTTGGACGCATAGGCGTTTCCAAACCTCGGCTCTCTAGCGCATCTTTGACCAACTTTGCTGATTCGCTAAGACCTAGCATTCCGATTCCTCTTACTTTTTACCCCTTTCGGATGGCAGACAAGGATACTCGGAATTTTGAATAATTACATCCATATTTTAAGGATGGTCATTATTGCCCGTAAGCAATGTATGATAAAGTCCTCGCAAAGAAAAAAGCTATAGGAACCGACCATGGGCTGTTGTGATTCACCGGGCTTAATGCCTATCGAACAAGCGTTAGAGACAATGCTAGCGAATATCAAACCCATCCAAACGACGCTGAAACTACCGCTAGCCGACGCGTTAGGCTATGTGTTGGCTGAAGAGTTACTCTCACCCATTTTTGTGCCGCCTTTCGATAACTCAGCGATGGATGGATACGCTATTCGATTAGCTGATCTGCAACAGTCAACCACCCTGCCGCTGGCTGGCAAATCTTTTGCCGGTCTTCCATTTGAAGGGCCGTGGCCAGCCAACAGTTGCGTGAGAATTATGACTGGCGCGAAAATTCCAGCTGGTTGCGACGCGGTGATCATGCAAGAGCAAACGACCGAAAACGAAAATGGTATCTGCTTTCTACAGCCGAATGCAAAGCCTCAGCAAAATATTCGCCCCACTGGTGATGACATCAAACAAGGCGATGTAGTGCTACATAAAGGGGCTCGCTTGACTTCGCGTGATATCCCAATGATTGCCACACTCGGCATCAGCCATGTGACCGTTTTTCGTAAACCCAAAGTGGCCTTTTTCTCAACTGGAGATGAGCTAAAACCACTCGGTGAACCTCTTGCTGAGGGGCAAATCTATGACAGCAATCGTTATGGCATTAAACCATTAATTGAGAATTTTGGTTGTGAAGCGATTGATCTTGGGATCATTGCTGATTGCCCTGCCACTTTAAAAGCTACCTTTGATAAAGCTCAACATTTGGCCGATGTGGTTATTACTTCTGGCGGCGTAAGTGTAGGCGAAGCTGACTATACCAAAGATATTTTGCAAGAACTCGGAGAAATCGGTTTTTGGAAACTGGCAATAAAACCGGGCAAACCGTTTGCATTTGGAACATTAGATCATGCTTGGTTCTGTGGCTTACCTGGCAACCCCGTTTCAGCCGTATTAACCCTATACGTCTTGGTGCAACCTATGCTGGCTAAATTGGCTGGACACACTCAGTGGAAAGCACCGGAGTCCATTCCAGCCATCACTAAAAATGCCTTTAAAAAATCACCGGGTCGTACTGACTACCAACGCGGTATTTACACAATTGAAAATGGCCAGTTTGTTGTTGAAACTACCGGAAACCAAAGTTCGGGGGCATTTCGTTCGATGAGCCTCGCCAACTGTTTTGTGGTGTTAGAGCAAGATCGTGGCCGAGTGGAGGTGGGCGAAACCGTCAATATCCAACTTTTTAATCCCAGCTTGTACTAAGGATCACTATGGAGATCCTATCTGATCAAGAGCTACTGCGCTACAACCGACAAATCATTCTCAAACAGTTTGATTTTGAAGGACAAGAAGCACTTAAACAAAGCTCTATTTTAATTCTTGGCGCAGGAGGATTGGGCTGCGCTGCAAGCCAATACCTTGCCACGGCAGGTGTTGGTTCACTCACGCTCATCGATGATGATGTGGTTGAGCTCTCTAATTTACAGCGCCAAGTGCTGCACAGCGATGCCGATATTGGACGTAAAAAAGTGGACTCAGCGGCAGAGTCACTGCGTATGCTTAACCCGTATTTAACGGTAAATACCGTTGATCAACGCCTTGAAGATGCACAATTGAAAGCATTAATTGAACAGCATTCTTTGGTGCTGGATGCATCAGATAACCTTGATACTCGTAACCAATTGAATAAACTCTGCTTTCAAACTAAAACACCACTGGTATCTGGTGCTGCGATTCGTATGGAAGGGCAAGTCAGCGTGTTTATGTATCAACACCCAGACGAGCCCTGTTACCAATGTTTAAGCGCTCTTTTTGGTAGTAACGTACTCACTTGCGTCGAAGCGGGCGTAATGGCTCCTGTCGTCGGGATTGTTGGCGCGGTACAAGCGATGGAAGCGATCAAAGTGATCGCTCAATATGGGCAGGTAAAACAAGGCAAAATTTTGATGTTGGACGCTCTTACAATGACGTGGAGAGAAATGAACTTGATCAAACTCGCTCACTGCCAGACTTGCCAGTAAATAGTAAATAGTAAATAAAAGACAAAGACTCAATAATGTCTTTCTCGTTCGTCCACCGCATCAGCCCACACAATAGGAGAGTTAAACTCATGTCACCACTCGTCTCCCCCCAATGGCTAGCACAAAAGTTAGGCGACCCGCGCACCGTTGTTCTTGATTGCAGTATTGAATTCCAAATTCCCAGTAAAACTGAGAAAGATACTCTGCATAACATTCCCGGCGCTCGCCGCTTTGATTATGATGGTGAATTTTGTGACCAACAATCGCCACTACCTCATATGATGCCTAGTGAAGAGCGCTTTAATCAATTAGCACAATCGATCGGTTTAAACCACGATTCGATCGTCGTTGTCTATGACAATAGCGGGACGTTTGCATCACCGAGGGCATGGTGGATGCTCAAAGCGATGGGACATGCGTCGGTATACGTTCTTGATGGTGGATTAACCGAATGGAAACGCCAAGGTTTACCCGTTGTAAAAGAGTACACACACGCCTTTAAACACGGAAACTTCCGTGGCACGCTCGATCCTCGCTATTTTGTGAACGCAGACTATGTGCTTGCACAAATAGAGAACCCAGAGAGCTTAACTGTTGATGCACGTTCACAAGCCCGTTTTTTGGGTCAAGTGAAAGAACCAAGAGAAGGCGTACGTAGCGGCCATATTCCTCACTCTATTTGCTTACCTTTTACAGAGTTGATGAATGGGCATAAGCTTAAATCACCGCAAGATCTACAACCTATTATTCAAGCAACGCTGACTGCTGGAAAAGAGCAATACATTTTCAGTTGTGGCTCAGGCGTAACCGCCTGCATTGTGCTGCTGGCTGCGCAAATTTGCGGCTACGAAAAACTGTGCGTTTACGATGGTTCGTGGACAGAATGGGGGCAGCGCACTGAGCTGCCTATTGAGCTTTAGTCTCTGAATCAAATCCCCACCATTGTGGGGATTTGATCATGTTTTACAAAGCGTGCTATTTCAACTCATCAGCCATTGCTTTGATCAATTCACCTGAAGGATCACCTGAAAGTTCCCATGTAAAAATTCCCCCTAGCTTCGCTGATTTTGCCCATTTGGCTTTGGCGCGCACTGAACGTTCATCTTCATACGAGATAAATACTTTCTTTTCTGCATTCCATAAATATGGTGCTTGCGATTCTTGATCGTAACCATATTGATACCCTTGTGCCGCGCGATAATTTTTCATCAAATCCCAGAACATGAAATAGCCATTTTCACCGGTCCCAAACGGCGCTCCCTGCTCAGACACAAGATCAGCCGTAGGCAAACCACCCTCATAATCTTGAGTGCCTTGCCAACCACGTCCATAAAACGCCGCGCCAATAACCAATTTCTCGCTTGGTATACCCAATTCGATCATTTGATTGATAAACACATCGGCTCCCATTCCCCACCAACTGCGATCCGTCGCATGTAAATTGGTTAAATGGCCCGTTTGCGTTCCCCAACCACCCAGAAAATCATAAGTCATCGCAAACATATTGGTTAAATAAGGGGATACGGCGGGCCAATCTATCTGAGCCGCTTTCGCTCCAACACCAACAGCAGTAGAAAGTTCATAGTGGCGAGCCGTCTTTTTACTCAACGCATCCAAATCAGCACGTAATGTTTTCATCAGCTCGGTATAGGCCTGTTTTTCTGCTTCTTTTTGTTCGTCGGTTAATTTCGTATCCGGATTCCAAGGCGAAGTAGTTAAACCGCCACCACCCGGATATTCCCAATCGATATCGATACCGTCAAAAAAGGCGTACTGCTCTATAAGTTCAACCGCTGTTTTGGAAAAATGCTTGATCGTAGCAGGATCTTTTATCATTGCGTGGAACGGTTCAGACATTGTCCAGCCGCCAAATGAAGGCAGAATCTTAAGCGTCGGATAGTCTTTCTTCATTTGTGCAAGTTGAGCGAAGTGACCTTTGTAAGGAACTGGTACATTGACTGCGCCAAACTCTTTTTCTAGTGCGGATTTAGTATCAACAACAATCGCACTAAATGGTGCTTTTCCTTCACATTGCTTAGCGATTTGCTTTTGTACGGTTTCACTGGCTCCAGAATGGGGGCCACACATACTCAAAAAGGCGTAAATAACATGAGTCAAGTTCTCTGCTGGAATATCTTTAACTGTGTAGGGGTTTTGCTCATTTTCATATTGCCAATCAGCAAAGTAGCCCGCCACGACGGGTTTGGTTGTCTCTGCGGTGGCGTTAAATGACGCAACAACGAGAAGGGCGATCATCAACTTGTTCATAAGTTTCTCCTTGGGTTTGCGTCAATACAGCAGAGAAATATATTTTAAGTTTCAAAATAATCAGCCAATGCGAGCCAAACTCAGATCTTAAAATCACGTTACAGTTATTGCAGATTAATTTATGAGCCTAAATTCACTAACCTGAATCCACTAACCAATGACGGTTTGTATCTGCTCATCTAAATTCAATACCGTTAACGCGTTGCTTACGCTGGTGGCAATCACATCAATTGCGCCGGTGCGTAGCGCCCCAAGCAGCGCTAAAGGTTTGCTGTTTTCAGCCGCGATAGCGATCACCTCAGCAATCGGTCGAAATTCGTCAATCCCTAAGCCAATCACACGATCGCTCATCACCGTATTGGCAGCTTTACCGTGGATATCAAAAAAATCATAACCAGCGAAATCCCCTACCACACCTTGCTGTAAACGCGACTGCACCACTTCATCGGCGGTAAACCAACCGAGGTCGACCATGTAGCTGTTTTCACTCATATCCCCAATACCCACTAACGCAATGTCTGCCTTACGTGCTAAATCTAAGGTTTGTTTGACGGTTGCATTTTGCATAAACGCTAATTTTTGTTCGCGATTTTCAGCATAGGCAGGCGCATAAAGCGTTTCAGAGCTTCCACCGTATTTTTTGGCCAGTTGCCGACAGATATGATCCGCATTAAACATCCCACCTCTTGGGTGAATGCCACCAATACTACAGACAAACTTACACTCTCGCGGTGTGATCACGCCAATATGATGCGCCACGGCCGATACATTTCGGCCTTGACCAACGGTCACAACCATGCCGTTTTTTAGCGTACTGGTCAGGTAATTGGAAACCAACCCCGCCACTTGTTGGCGCTGCAACTCTTCGCTAGGTTGGTCAAGTGCAACCAGCGCACGTTTTACGCCAAAGCGTTCAATCAGTCGCTGCTCAATTTTGGCGCTAAAAACAGGGTGATATTTCACCGTAATTTCGACAATCCCTTCATCGCGTGCCTGTTTAAGCATTCGCCCTACTTTGGCTCGTGAAAGAGAAAACTTTTTCGAGATCTCTTCTTGAGTTGCACCATCTTGGTAATAAGCCACTGAAATTTCAGTTAATAAGTCAGTATTTTCGATAGAAATGTCTTGATTGGGAGTGGTCATACGGGATCTCATGGTCAATATTGTGCGCAGAATAACGACAATTGAGCATTTGCTCATTGACCTAGCATAGGTTAAGCCCCATTTACTTTGCAACATTTGCTCACGGAAATTACATTTTCTCACTCTAATCAATGCGCAGTAACGTTCGCTTTCAACCCTTGATAAATCTAAGCAAACGATTATTTACCAGCACTCAGATTAATTCACAAAAAAATAGTTGATTGATATCACTATAACCCCAGAACGGCGATTGACTTTCCCAGTGGATAAGATAAATATGGCTACATCATTTACTCAACGATCGAGCAAATGTTCAGAGCAAATGTTCGGTCGCTGAAAATAATTGAGTTAGCTTCTCTGGCATGTGTAAGACATGGCTATGTGATTGCTAACCCGCTTGCAAATGCCCAGTAAACTCAAAATCTGGCTTGGCCCAAAGAAATAGGATGATCGATATGAGCAATAAATTAGAGCAACTTCGTAAAATGACGACTGTTGTTGCTGACACTGGTGAAATTGACGCAATCAAAAAATACCAACCAGAAGATGCGACCACTAACCCATCTCTCATTCTTAAAGCGGCTCAAATTGCAGAATACGCGCCACTGATTGATGCTTCTATCGCATACGCAAAAACACAGAGCTCAGACAAGGCTCAACAAGTTCAAGATACTTGTGACATGCTTGCTGTCAATATCGGTAAAGAGATCCTAAAAACGATTCCGGGCCGTATTTCTACCGAGGTCGATGCTCGCCTCTCTTATGATATGGAAGGTAGCGTGACAAAAGCGCGCCAACTGATCAAAATGTACAACGATGCTGGCATTACTAACGACCGTATTTTGATCAAGCTGGCTTCAACCTGGGAAGGTATTCGCGCAGCAGAGATCCTTGAAAAAGAAGGCATCAACTGTAACCTGACTCTATTATTCTCCTTTGCTCAAGCACGCGCGTGTGCAGAAGCAGGCGTATTCCTTATTTCTCCATTCGTCGGCCGTATTATGGATTGGTATAAAGCCAAAGAAGGCCGTGATTTTGCACCGCAAGAAGATCCTGGTGTATTGTCCGTGACTGCTATTTACAATTACTACAAAGAACATGGCTACAAGACAGTCGTGATGGGCGCAAGCTTCCGTAATATCGGTGAAATTTTAGAGTTAGCAGGCTGTGATCGTTTGACTATTGCCCCTTCTTTACTGGCAGAACTCGAAGCAGCTGAAGGTGAAGTGGTTGAAAAACTGGTTGACTCTCAAGGTAACAAAGAACGCCCTGCAGCAATGACCCATGCAGAGTTCCTATGGGAACATAACCAAGACCCAATGGCCGTAGAAAAATTAGCGGAAGGCATCCGTAACTTTGCCATTGACCAAGGCAAACTTGAAGTCATGATTGCAGCCAAGTTGTAATCCACTTACGAATTAAAATTTGGGGAACGATTAACGTTCCCCTTTCCTTTCTAACTCTATTATTTGTCGGTAATTATTATGGAACGTAAACAATTAGCCAATGCCATCCGTGCTCTTAGTATGGACGGTGTTCAACAAGCTAACTCTGGTCACCCTGGTGCACCGATGGGTATGGCGGATATCGCTGAAGTGCTTTGGCGTAGCCACTTAAACCATAACCCACAAAACCCACAATGGGCTGACCGCGACCGTTTTGTGCTGTCAAACGGCCACGGCTCAATGCTGATTTACTCTTTATTGCACCTGAGCGGTTACGCGCTGTCGATTGATGATTTGAAAAACTTCCGTCAATTGCACTCAAAAACACCAGGTCACCCAGAATACGGTTACGCGCCGGGCATTGAAACCACCACGGGCCCACTAGGCCAAGGTATTACCAATGCGGTCGGCATGGCGATGGCTGAAAAAGCACTGGCGGCGCAGTTCAACAAACCGGGTCACGACATCGTTGACCACTTCACTTATGTGTTCATGGGTGATGGTTGTTTGATGGAAGGCATCTCGCACGAGGCGTGTTCTCTGGCGGGCACTCTGGGCCTTGGCAAACTGATTGCGTTTTGGGATGACAACGGCATCTCTATCGATGGTCATGTGGAAGGCTGGTTCTCTGATGACACGCCAAAACGTTTTGAAGCGTACGGCTGGCATGTTATTGCTGCGGTTGATGGCCATAACGCTGAAGCGATTAATGCCGCGATTGAGGCTGCGAAAGCTGACCCTCGTCCAACCTTGATTTGCACCAAAACCATCATCGGTTTTGGCTCGCCAAACAAAGCGGGCTCACACGACTGTCACGGTGCCCCTTTAGGCGCTGAAGAAATCAAAGCAGCGCGTGAATTCCTGGGTTGGCCGCATGCACCTTTCCACATCCCTGCCGACATTTACGCGCAGTGGGATGCCAAAGAAGCTGGCCAAGCGAAAGAAACCGATTGGAACGCCAAGTTTGAAGCCTACGCCGCCGCTTACCCAGCCGAAGCCGTTGAGTTTAAACGCCGCGTAAATGGCGAGTTGCCAGCAGAATGGGAAGCGAAAGCGAGTCAAATTATTGCTGACCTTCAAGCTAACCCAGCCAATATTGCGTCACGCAAAGCGTCACAAAATGCGCTGGAAGCGTTTGGTAAAATGCTGCCAGAATTTATGGGCGGCTCGGCGGACTTGGCACCGTCTAACCTCACCATGTGGTCGGGCTCTCAATCGCTCACGGCGGAAGATTTCTCGGGTAACTACATTCACTATGGTGTGCGTGAATTCGGTATGACTGCCATCATGAATGGTATCGCGCTGCACGGTGGCTTCGTTCCTTACGGCGCAACCTTCCTGATGTTTATGGAATACGCCCGTAATGCAATGCGAATGGCCGCGCTGATGAAGATTCAGAACATTCAAGTGTACACGCACGACTCTATCGGGTTGGGTGAAGATGGTCCAACCCATCAACCGGTTGAGCAAATCGCATCTCTGCGTCTAACACCAAACATGAGCACATGGCGTCCATGTGACCAAGTGGAATCAGCCGTCGCATGGAAGTTGGCGATTGAGCGTAAAGATGGCCCATCAGCGCTGATTTTCTCTCGTCAAAACCTCGCGCAGCAGCCACGCAGCGAAACGCAAGTTGCCGATATCGCGAAAGGTGGTTACATCCTGAAAGAGTGTGCAGGCCAGCCTGAGCTGATCCTGATTGCCACTGGCTCAGAAGTTGAACTGGCGGTGAAAGCCGCAGAGCAACTTACAGCCGAAGGTAAGAAAGTGCGCGTAGTTTCGATGCCATCCACCGATGCGTTTGATAAGCAAGATGCTGCCTACCGTGAAGCAGTTCTGCCATCGGCAGTCACCAAGCGTATCGCGATTGAAGCAGGTATCGCGGATTTCTGGTACAAGTACGTTGGTTTTGGCGGCAAGATCATCGGTATGACGACGTTTGGCGAGTCAGCACCGGCGGATCAACTGTTCAAAATGTTCGGTTTTACAGCTGAAAACGTGGTGAAACAAGCGCAAGAGCTGCTTGCTTAAGTCGTTTAATTTTTAATGCAAAAGCCCAGCGAGTCATTCGCTGGGCTTTTTTGATCTTGTCGCGTGTGAAAAGAGATACATCACTTAAAAGGCACGCCACCAAAAGGCATAACTTAATTATTGGAAACAATAAATAACACTTCCACACGACGGTTACATGCTTTACCTGCATTGGTTTTATTCGTACAAGCCGGAACGTATTCACCATATCCACGGGTAAAAATAGAGTCCATCGCCACATTACTTTTCACTAAAGTGCTTTTTACCGCTTTAGCACGGCGTTCAGACAAACCATCATTAAAGGTTGGCGCTCCAGTACTGTCCGTATGGCCATCAATCACAATATCAATGCCGGGTTCTGAGGCTAAATAACGCCCCATCATAGTAAGCCAGTCACCAGAGCCAGAGGAGACGGTGGACGAGCCCGTTTCAAATTTCACCGTATCTTTCAATTTAACCATAATGTGGTTACCCGGGAGAACCTCGTAATCAACGCCATTCTTCAATAAAAAACTTTGCAAAGAATCATAGCTACTCACGCGCTGCTGTCCCATCGGGCCTTGAACACCTGTTGAAGCAATCTTCGGCGCATAGCCCCATTCAGGGTAGAGCACGTCAAAATCACCTTTTGGCGCTGCATCCAATAGATTGTCGCTAAACATTCGATCTGCGGTGGCTAATGTTCCACACCCCGTTAACAACATCAATAACGGTAAGGCTAAATACTTCATTCAAGCATCACTCCATTCTCTTACTACCTAAACTGTATCGGCCAAGACTGTAAAACTTTATATATATTTGGTAGCAATTTCGTGGTTGTTTCTGTTTTCCTTGTCACGGTAAGCCGTTAGAATTCAAGTATTCTTTTTTAACTCAATACTCGTTATGAAAAAAAACACACGCTATTGGTTGGCTCTCATCACAACACTACTGATTCTAGCAGGCTGCGGTGACAACACTACGCCACAAAAAGGGAAACAATATGATGAGCTTCCCGTAAGTCTTGCAACATACCGCCTGCCAGCCGTCACGGAAGTGTTTTCGCTGACTTGCGGACACTGTCGTTCAATGGAAAAGGTCATCCCAGAGCTAGAGAAAATAACAGGCGAAACATTTGGTAAACTGCATGTCACCTTTAACGAAGGCGCACAGATTGGAGCCATGATTTACTATTCAGCCGTGATGCAACTGGGAGCAATTCCCGATCATGCCATGATGGAACAGCTATTTTCGGTCGTGCAAATGGATGAAGAAGTAACGTTAAGTGAGCGTAAAGAAGCGATTGATTTGGCCTTCAGCCAACGAGGGCTAATCAGCCCGTATTCGTTAGATGATGAGCAGCAAAAACAGTTATTCCAAGAGATTCAGCTCGCTGATGATATTTCAGTGAAAGGCCAAATCAATGCCGTTCCAACCTTTATTGTGAAAGGCAAATATTTAGTCATCACCTCCGGTCATAAAGATGTAGCAGATATCGCGAATACCATCTCATATTTATTGACTCACCCCTAATCCACAAGGCTTTAAAAATATGTCTAAATTTGTATTTCCAATTATTATTTTTTTACTGGCTGGCTTTTTCATCTATCGTACGTGGAATAACCACAAAATTGCCGATGAAAACTTTGCTAAAGGCCAAGCGTTTTTGGCTGAAAATACTCAGCAAGATGGCGTGATAACAACCGAAAGTGGCCTACAATATCTCGTACTCCAACAAGGTACTGGCACCATTCATCCGAAAGCCAACAGTCGTGTAAAAGTGCATTATCACGGTACTTTACTTGACGGTTCGGTGTTTGATAGCTCAGTTGAACGTAACGACCCGATTGTGTTTGGTTTGAAGCAGGTGATTCAAGGCTGGCAGGAAGGTCTACAACTGATGGTGGAAGGACAAAAAATGCGCCTGTTCATACCCAGTAATTTAGGTTATGGCAAAAGTGGCAGCGGCCCTATCCCACCTGCATCCGTACTGATTTTTGATGTGGAATTAATTGAAATCCAGTAAAGCGGTGTTGAGCCGCATTACGCGGCTCTATTCTTGAGAAGGGACTGGATAAAACACCAGTTTTCCTTCCTCTACCATCACACAATCCATTCCTCCAGCGTGAGCGGCTTGTTTACCCAAATGAGTATCTTCAAACACCACACAATGCTTAGGTTCGAGATCTAATAAAAAGGCTGCACGCAAAAATGTATCTGGATTCGGTTTATGGTTTTCAACATCAGACGCCGTTACTACAGCATCAAAGCGATTTAATAGCCCAGACTTTTTAAGCAATGCGAGTGCACTTTGCCTTTGGCTTCCTGTCCCAACCGCAAGCTTCTTTTTACCATAAAACTGCTCAACAACTTCATGAGTACAAGAAATTACCTCGCCACTATTTTCGATAGAAGAAAATGCCGCCATTTTAAATTGAGCGACCAGCTCTGGCACCAATTTGAGATCGTGCAGCTTATTGATTTGTGAAACGATTTTAGCGCTAGGCATGCCACCTAAACTGTGCAACCACTGTTCTGAGAATGGGAAACGAAAATGTCGCGCTGTTTTTGACCAAGCCTCTAAATGCGCTGGCATGGTGTCAAGCAACGTACCATCCATATCAAAAATAAGTCCTTGGTAATTTTCTAATTCAATCATGTTTACAGAGCGCCTCTAACAAATTCTATGGGAATCAACAAAATAAAAGTTCCAATATTGTGTCACGATAATGAATGTAATTTATATTTTTGCGTTCATTGATATACGCTTCATTTAATCCTAACATTCTAATTAAACATACTAATAATTACATTTTCATCAATTATTGTCATTTTACTTAGGTGTATAATCTCATGAGTATCAAACAAAAATTATATTCACTGGGTGCTATTGCGGTTATCGGGGTTCTGGTAATGTTAGCCACTACCACACATTTTTCCCAAACCACCGAAACGCTCAATCAAGCCATTAACTTAGTCGATAAACTTGAAATTAGACTGCTCAATTTGCGGCGCAATGAGAAAGATTTTCTTCTGCGAAGCGACGTGAAATACCTTGAAACCTTTAAAAAAAACAGCACTCTTTTTTTAGATCTGGAACAGCAACTTTCCCTCATCCTGTTAGATCGAGATCTCCCCTCTAGTAGCCAACTCCGACAAGATCTTTTGGCTTATAAACAAGGTTTTGAAAAATTGGTGCAGGCTTATAGCCTATACGGATTAAATGAAAAATCCGGCCTTTTAGCCACTTACTTACAAGCATTGGAAACCATAAAACCTAATGCTGATGATGCATTACTTTTAGAGCTGATGGCGTTTGATCAAAGCGTGCAGGTTGGAGAGCTGCAAAACAGCACAGTGACTAACCGTTTTCCGGCATTAGCACAGGCCGCCCAACAGCTTGCCGATCAGAAAAAAGTGATTGGTTTGAAATATAATCAAGGGCTACTTGGTGAAGTACGTAACCTTTCTCATAATGTTGAACAACAGTTTGTCACCTTTTCTGAAGTGTTAAATAAAGAGATTACAAGTATTGAGCAAGAACTTAACTATGTGAAGCAAGGGCTCAGTGCGTTAGTGATCGTGCTAATCCTTGGCTTTATTCTCCAAATAGCGCGCTCCATTAACGTGCAAGTGAGTAAGTTGTTGTCAGTGATGCAAATGATTTCAAACAGCAACAACATCAGTTTGCGTGTTGAGCTGACTGGCCGCAACGAGCTGGTATCGATCGCAACTTACTTTAATATCTTACTCGATAAGTTCGAAACTCTTATCGCTGGCTCTCAAACAAAGTCTCACCAGCTATCGAACAGTACATCAAGTATGCATAACGAATTAGAAGATGTGATTGAACAGTTTCACGTTCAGGCTGACCACACCACGACAATGGCAACGGCCGTTCAAGAAATGGTGTCCACCATCAGCGAAATTTCAGAAAGTACTAGTGTAGCGGTAGAAGGTGTACACAAAGCCGCGCACAATGCTCAGCAAGGGCGTTTGGTGGTGGAATCAACGGTAAAAAATGTCGATGAACTCTCACGAACATTGGAAAAAAGTCAAATATCCATCGCCTCATTGAACAAGCATGTCGAACAAATTGGCGGTGCTGTTAACATCATTCAAGGTATCGCAGAGCAGACCAATTTACTGGCATTAAATGCCGCGATTGAAGCCGCTCGCGCCGGAGAACAAGGCAGAGGCTTTGCTGTGGTCGCCGATGAAGTCCGCGCACTTGCCAGCCGCACGCATCAGTCAACGGAAGAGATCACCAATGTCGTTTCTGCAATTCAAAGCCAAATGAGCACCGTTGTCACTGATATTGCACAATGCAATACTCAAGGCCATGCGACGCTAACGGCTTCAGGAGAACTGGATAATAGTTTACGTCAGATTCTCTCTGACATGGAAATGATACAAAGTAACTCTGAGCGAATCGCCTCTGCAATTGAAGAACAAGGCATTGTGATGAACCAAGTCAGTGAATCGATCACCGAACTTAACTCTATCTCTGATAATAATATGCACTCAGCTAAACAGTGTTTGATTGAAGTCGATATCGTTTCCAAACAAGCAAACGACATGGACAACGCGGTCGCCGAATTCCAGACTCAGAAATCCGTCAGTTAGCCAATGTATAGAGATAAAATATAGCGAGAGTTAGTGAAAAGGGTCTAGAGTTAGACCCTTTTATTCATGTTTGCTTAAAGCATAACAAGATGTGGATTACTTTTGTATTCCTTCAACATAGAGTTCCATATCGACGTAGCTTGAAGCGCCCATTACTGCAATATTGAAATCCGCGAGTTCGATACGTGTTGTCCCCGAAAAACCAGCGCGTTGGCCACCCCATGGGTCTTTACCTGCACCAATAAATTCTGCATCAATAGTAATGGGTTTGGTTTGACCATGCAGGGTAAGATCACCGAGCACTTCTAGTTTACCATTCCCTTTATCAACCACTTGAGTACTGGTAAACGTGGCTTGTGAATATTTTGATGCATCAATGAAATCAGCACTACGAATATGTTTATCACGTTCAGCATGGTTACTGTCCAAGCTGCGAGTATCCACATTAACTTTCACTTTTGAGCTTGCAAGGTCGTTAGGATCGTAGGAAAACTCACCATCAAACTTGTTAAAGCGGCCCTTGGTAAAGCTATAACCAAGATGGCTGACTTTAAAGTTAATTGAAGCATGCGCACCTTTGGTATCTATAACATAGTCAGCAGCGTTTGCACCTAGTGGCATGAGTGTTGCGAAAGCCAATCCAGTAGCAAGTAACGTTTTCTTCATTTAGAAGCTCCTATCATTTTTCGTAGCGTATCGTCTTTATCAATAAAATGGTGCTTGAGTGCGGCAACAGCGTGCACGCCTGCTAAAATAATCAGCGTCCAAGCTGCGTAAAAGTGAACCGTACCAGAGAGATCGGCTTGTCCTTCAAACAACAAGCCCATACTTGGTACAGTAAACCAATTGAAAACATCAATCCCTCGGCCATCTTCTGTTGAGATCAAATAGCCTGATACAAACAGCGTCATCAATAATAAATACATTAATCCGTGCGCCGCTTTAGCCGCAATGCGCTCATAGTGGCCGCCACCAATGGCAGGAGAGACACTCACCAACTTCCATAGTATGCGGAACAGGGTGACCGCGAGCAGCAACAAACCGACAGATTTATGCCAATGTGGCGCGGTGTTATACCATTGACTGTAATAGGTTAACTCAACCATCCAGATCCCAGCACCAAACATACCGATGATAACGAGTGCGGATAACCAATGGATAAGACGCGTGACTAAGTTGTAATTTTTAACTTCAGTTGTCATAAATTTTCTAAACCAGCAAGTGAAACAGCAACAAAGTGAATTGAATCTATATTCTAGCCTAAATTATTAACACAGTATTTACCATACTTTACATTGTGGACATACTTTAGTATTGATTGAGTTATTCGAAAAAACTGAAGGAACTTATTGTGGATATAGATAACCACGACTTAGGCTCAAACAACTTGAAACAACGGTAGCTTCAAATCATAAGGGTTTAACACCTGTAGAATGCTCGTATTAGAAGAATAGTGTGAAAGATCAAGAACTCGCCATTTGCTGCTCGTGCTTGTTGATAACTGTGGTAATCTTGCTTGGCTTTATTAAAGGAGAACAACGAGTTGCTACTGGACATACTCACGCAAAGCGTCAACGAATTTCAAGCTGACTGCCTAAAACTTTGTGAAAAGCACTACCCCACCATACACAACCAAGGAATGAGTGAACATCACTTAGGGCTGGCTTTTGCTCGCAGGTTGGCTCGTACACTCAGTGAATTTGGACACCCATGCCACTATTCTGTTATTGAATCAATCCCTCAGCGAGACATGCCACACCATTACCGAGTGAGCAGTGATGCAGGAACAGTATGGATCCTGACTCACCATATGGTCAGTGCTGGTAAAACCTGTCGAGAAAAGTTGATGCAAGACATTGCGCAGTGGAAATATGAGTACGCTTACGCGATTCAACCGAATGATTTATTGTTATTACTGACCGATCACTGGATCAGTCGTAGCCAAAAAAGTCGCGAGTTACTTCATTGGTGGACAGGGCAATTACCCGATGAAATAGATCAATACCTCGCACAAGGTATCACGCTGTATGAAAGTGACTCATTGCTAACTCAATCTTTAGAGAACCGTTTTCAAATTAGCCCTTGTTATATTAAATTTAGCCATCCTTTAAAACGCTCTAAAAACCAGCAACTAGTCCGAAAGTACATTCAATTATATGCCGTATTACAATGGGCGTAACGTAAACAAACCGCCCTCATTTTCTTCCAAGTTCTAGATTTTATATTACCCTCTTCATTGGGCTGTCTTCTGATTTAGCACACACTCAATCAATTGAGCCTGCCACATCACATTCACTAAATAATTCAATATTTGTGACGCTGTTTTGACAACCCACAAATTTTCATCTTAGCCAAAGGTACAATTGACAAAGGTCAAGGTGAGTCAATAATATGGCATGGCATATTGGCGCTCGGATGCTTCAAGCAAAAATTAATGATTAGGATGTCGAAAATTGTATGCTTTTAACTAACAAAACTCAGTTTTCAAAATGCATGTCTCTGGATTCCGATGGCCAGTTTATTGCTCATTACCAACATCTTGTGCTGCGAAGCGTTTTCCAGCCGATATTCTCGCGGGATAACCGTATTGTGGGCGTTGAAGCCCTAGTGAGAATAACCGCCAATGGCAGCACGACCATTCGCCCCGATTGTTTTTTCCATTCCGACACTATTAATCCCATCGACAAACTTAACGTAGAAAGACTCAGCCGAGTTATCCACATCCGAAACTATGCCCTTTCCGAATATCGTCAATGCCAATTATTTCTAAACTTACTGCCTGTCGCAGGTGAATTGTTTGCCATCAGCGACATCAACAAAGCATTGCTATGCGATCGCCTCAAAGAACTGCATATAGAACATAATCAACTGGTCATGGAATTGATTGAAATCGATTCAGAAAATGAAAGCAAGCTGCAATGCGCAACGCAAAGTCTGGCTGCAAATGGTTTTAAAATTGCCATTGATGATTTTGGTACTCAAGCCTCAACACCACAACGGGTTCATTTGGTGACGCCTGATATCATCAAATTTGATCGAAGCTTATTACTCAAATATATGCAAGGTGATTGTGACCCACTTATGGATGGCATTACCCTTGCGAAACAGAATGGTTCCAATACCGTTGTAGAAGGCATCGAAACCCAAGCGCAACTCGAAGCAATGCAAAAACTCGATATTGATATGTTTCAAGGCTATTTTTTAGCTATGCCGGAAGCGATAGTACCAGCCATTAAGATGGCCATTTAATCGCGATATTCTTTACATGCGCGTAGCACCCCAACTTTACTGCTACTTTCAAGGTTCACTCACTGTTTTCCTAGCGACAACATCAGGTTATTTAACTGTATGACATAGCGTGATGTTTAATAAGAAAAGGAAATAAGCTCTTGGGTATAAGGGTGCTGAGGATTGAGAAACAGCTGTTGCGTTTCCCCTTGCTCAACGACTTCACCTTGTTTCATCACCATAGTGTAATGGCATAATGATTTCACCACATGTAAATCATGGCTAATGAACAAGTACGTTAACCCATATTTTTGTTGCAGCGATTTAAGCAGATCCAACACTTGGGCTTGAATCGTACGATCTAAAGAAGAAGTTGGTTCATCAAGTAAAATGAACTCAGGTTTAAGCACCAATGCCCGAGCAATCGCGATACGTTGTCGTTGCCCACCTGAAAACTCATTGGGATAACGGTAGCGAGTGGCCGGGTCGAGTTCAACTTCTCGCATCACATCACAAATCATTCGTTCAACAGTTTGTCGATCATAACGGCTATGAACCTCTAACCCTTCACCAATAATCTGCGCCACCGACATTCTCGGATTCAGTGCTGAAAATGGATCTTGAAAAACGACTTGCATCTTGCTGCGATAAGGTAACATAGCTTTCCTATCTAACCCTTGCAGCTCATTATTGTCGTAACAAATAGAGCCTTCCGAATGGACTAATTTTAGTATCGCCATACCAGTGGTCGATTTACCCGAACCGCTCTCGCCAACAATTCCTAATGAATGTCCTCTTTTAAGCTTAAACTGCATGTCGGTGACAGCTTTAATATGCGAGACCGTGCGCTTGAATAAGCCGCCAGTGATGGGAAACCAGACTTTGAGATGCTGAAGCTGCACTAGAATTGGGTTGTCAGGGTTTACGTCAACGGGCAAACCTCGAGGATCGGATTCAATCAATTTTTTGGTATAAGAGTGAGAGGGGGATGAGAACAGCGTTTTGGCATCATTCACCTCGATCACTTGCCCATTTTGCATCACTGCAACGCGATCAGCGATACGCTTAACAATACTGAGATCATGAGTAATGAACAACATGGCCATACCCAGTTCTTGTTGCAGGTTTTTAAGTAGATCTAATATTTGCGCCTGCACAGAAACATCCAGTGCCGTGGTTGGCTCATCAGCAATCAGTAATTCAGGCTCATTGATCAAAGCCATCGCAATCATGACTCGCTGGCGTTCTCCCCCAGAAAGTTCATGTGGATAAGCATTAATCTTAATTTCTGGCGATCGAATACCCACTTTTTCTAACCATGCAATGGCCAACTGACGTGCTTTGCTGCCTCTTAGTCCTCGATGAATCTCCACAACTTCGATTAACTGTTTACCAACTTTGTGCAGAGGGTTGAGTGAGACCATTGGCTCTTGGAAAATCATACCAATCCGCCCACCTCGTATACCTCTTAATTGCCTCTCGCTACAGTTCAACGTATTGATACCATCAAAAAAGATCTCCCCTTGCAAATAGTGGGCAGCACTTTTCGGTAACAACTTCAAAATGGCATTCGCCGTCACTGATTTACCAGAACCACTTTCCCCCACCAACGCTAAAGTTTCCCCTGCGGAGAGAGAAAGTGACACCGCTTTAATCACAGGTTCAATATTGTTTTTTTGACCAAACCCGACCGAAAGATTTTGGATAGAGAGTACGGTTTTACTCATCATCTTCTCCCTGTCGAATGCGGGTCAAAGGCATCGCGTACAGCTTCGCCGATAAAGACCAATAATGTCAGCATTAACGAGAGCACCACAAATGCTGAAATACCTAACCATGGAGCTTGTAAATTGGCTTTCCCTTGCGCCAATAATTCGCCCAAAGAGGGCGATCCGACTGGCAAGCCAAAACCGAGAAAATCTAAGGATGTTAAAGTCGTAACTGAGCCTGAAAGAATAAAGGGCATCATGGTTAAAGAAGCCACCATCGCGTTAGGTAGCATGTGGCGAAGCATAATGCGGCGATCACTCACACCCATCGCTTGCGCAGCCCGCACATAATCAAAATTACGACAGCGTAAAAACTCCGCTCTCACCACGCCCACTAAACTCATCCAACTAAAAAGCACCATAATACCAAGCAACCACCAAAAATTCGGTTCGACGAAACTCGATAAAATGATCAGCAGAAAAAGCGTTGGCATCCCTGACCAAACTTCAATAAAACGTTGCCCAAGTAAATCAAGCCAACCGCCATAATAACCTTGAGTGGCACCAACGATAACGCCTATCACTGACGAGACGAGTGTTAATACAAAGCCAAACAAAACCGAAATACGAAACCCGTAAATAATACGAGCCAGCACATCGCGCCCTTTATCATCAGTACCAAGCCAGTTCACTGAATCTGGCGCTGACGGCACTGCATTATTGATATTAAAGTTGATGGTGTCGTAACTAAATGGGATCAATGGCCAAACAATAAAGCCTTTTTGTTCAATCAGATCGATGACGTAAGGATCGGTATAATCCGCTTCGGTTTCAAACTCACCACCAAAACGAGTTTCTGCATATTGTTGAAAGGTGGGGAAAAACCACTGCTGATCGTACTCAACCAAAAGGGGTTTATCATTTGCAATCAGCTCAGCAAATAGGCTCACCACAAATAAAAGCGTAAACAACCATAGTGAATAAAAACCGCGCCGATTGGACTTAAAACCGTGCCAGCGCAATACGTTTAATGGGTTGGACAGCCTTTTTTTTACCATCATGAACGAGCCTCAAAGTCGATTCGAGGATCAACCCAAATATAGGTCAAATCGGAAATGATGCTGAGGACTAATCCAAGTAACGTCATGATGTATAAAGAACTAAACACTACAGGATAATCCCGTTGAATGGTCGATTCAAAACCAAGTAGCCCTATACCTTCCAGTGAAAACATCACTTCAATCAGCATCGAACCGGTGAAAAATATGCTGATAAAAGCACTCGGAAAACCGGCAATAATAATCAGCATCGCATTACGAAAAACGTGCTGATAAAGAATACGTCCTTCATCCAGTCCTT
This sequence comes from Vibrio sp. 3-2(1), assembly GCF_963887575.1. Taxonomy (NCBI): domain Bacteria; kingdom Pseudomonadati; phylum Pseudomonadota; class Gammaproteobacteria; order Vibrionales; family Vibrionaceae; genus Vibrio; species Vibrio sp. 3-2(1). Next base: position 66,728 of record NZ_CAWPGB010000044.1, read on the forward strand.
TTGCTCGAGCCGTCACCACATACTGTTTGTTGATCTCATCAAGAAATGAGTTTTTCGTTAGCATACTCAAAGTGGCAAACCCACCGATCACCATTGCAAAGATGGGCAAAGCCAAATGCCAAAAATAGTCGCCAATTTGTTGATACCAAGTCAGATCAGCAAAATTATTTGATACTAAACCACGCAGTGGGAACCAGCTGAAATAATTTCCACTGGCAAAAATAATGATCAAAATAATCGCAAACAAGAAGCCCGGAATAGCGTAACCGATGATAACCACTGCGCTTGACCATACATCAAACCTTGAGCCATGGTGAATGGCTTTTAAAATTCCGAGAGGAATGGAGATAAGGTAGATGATCAGCGTACTCCACAGCCCTAAAGAGATCGAAACGGGTAAACGCTCAGTGATCAAATCAATAACATTGCCTCCTTTGAATAAGCTGTCACCAAAATTAAAGGTTGCGTAATTTTTTAGCATTTCAAAATAACGGACATGAAGAGGCTTATCGAAACCAAACTGTTTTTTTATCGCTTCGACTACCTCGGGGTCTAAACCTCGGGAACCTTTATATCCTCCAGTGTTAGCCGACAGCGACATATCCACCTCTTGGCCGCCTCCAGTAAATCGCTCCATAATTCCGTCACCATGCCCTTCCATTTGTGCAATCGCTTGCTCAACTGGGCCTCCAGGGGCAATTTGGATGATAAAAAAATTAATGGTAATAATCGCCCACAGCGTGGGCACAACGAGCAGCAATCTGCGGAAAATATAAGCAGTCATTGCATCCTCTTAACGGCGTTTTTCTGGTAGCAATTGCGCTTTCAGCTCCGAAACCCACCAAGTATCAAGACCAATATCATATTTTGGCATCACGCTAGGGCGCTCGAATTTGTCCCAAGTTGCGATACGATATTGGCTCAGATACCACTGTGGGATCAGATAAAAATTCCATTGTAGAACGCGATCTAATGCTCGGCCTAAAGGCAATAATTTTTCTGGATGCTCTTGATTGGCGGCAATTTGTTCAGTGAGGAAGTCGACAACTGGGTCTGCCACTCCAGCACGATTGTACGTGGAATCGATGTAGTTTGAATTCCAGATAATCAACAAGTTAGGACTTGGGTAAGGATTCGCCGCATAGGCCGACGAAAGCATGTCAAAATCTCTATCGCGCAAACGCTTAAGATATTGTGTGGTATCCACTGAGCGAATCTTCATCTCGATACCAAGCTGTTTTAGATTTTTTTGCAAAGGAATAGCAATGCGTTCCGTGGTCGGACTGTAGATCAATAACTCAAACTCAAACGCTTTACCCGTTTCTTTATGGGTCATCACTTTATCTTTCAGCTCCCACCCCGCCTCTTTGAGCAATTGAAAAGCGACTCGTAGTTGTTGACGAATACGACCAGACCCATCCGTCACTGGTGGTTGGTATTTTTGGGTAAAAACACGTTCTGGGATCTTATCTTTTAGTGGTGTAAGAATAGTGAGTTCATCAGTAGAGGGAAGACCTTTCGCTTCATACTCTGTGTTTTGAAAATAGCTACGCGTTCGCGAATATTGATCGTAGAACATATTTTTGTTCATCCATTCAAAATCCATCGCATAGGTCAAAGCCTCGCGCACTTTCGGATCACTAAACACTTCTCGTTGAATATTAAATACAAAACCTTGGGTTGAAGCTGGGCTATTATGCGCGATCGCTTCTTTCTTGATGAATCCTTTATCAAAGTTCAATCCAGTGTATGAGCTGGCCCAAAACTTCGCCGAACTCTCTTGGCGAATATCAAATTCCCCAGCTTTAAATGCCTCAAGCATTACGGTATCGTCGCGGTAATAGTCGTATTGGATCTGCTTGAAATTATGCCGCCCAATGTTGACTGGTAAGTTGGCAGCCCAATAATCTTTCTGCAACTCATAAGTGACACTCTGCCCAGTTTGATAACGTACGACTTTGTAAGGACCGCTGCCGACTGGCGGTTCATTTAATGGTTCTGCTAAGTTTTTATCCTGCCAATAGTGCTTAGGCAACACTTGAGTTGATTGAGCCAAACTAAAAAGCTTTTCTCTATTAGGTTCTGACATCTCAATACGAACCGTTAAAGGATGGATCGCCGTTACCGATTTAACCGCTTTGTAAAACAGTCGATATTGAGGCACTCCTTCTGTCATGAACTTGTTGAACGTAAACTCAACATCTTGCGCGGTGATCGGTTTACCGTCTTGAAAACGTGCGTTCGGGTTGATATCTAGTTCTAGCCACGAATAGTCATCAGAATAACGAACTTTAGAAGCAATCAATGGATAATAGGTATCAATTTCGTCGCTGGGCGCAAACATCAGTGAATCATAAAGCTCACCACTGCCTGCCGCCGGAGCGCCTCGGGAAGCAAAGCGGTTAAAATTGTCGTAAGTACCCACCTCGCCATAAGTTACTTTTCCGTACTTAGGCGCGCTTGGATTAACATAATCGAAATGAGAAAAATTGGCGGGATATTTGGCTTGCCCAACGCCGGATAATGTTGTGGTTTCTACAACATCCGCAGTCGCCAAAGCACTCATCAGCAGCACAGTCACACCTAACAGCGTAGGCTTAATTTTTCTCATACTAGAATCCTTCCATTGATAACTTCGCGACATTCCATCGGTGTAAACTATTAATAATTCAGTCACTTGGGTAAGTATAGAGAAAAATAAGATTTACGAAACCCCAAGCTGCAATTATAACGAAACAACTTGGCATTGCTGGTAAGTGGTGCGTCGCAATAAGAATTGGTAACTTTGTGGTTTTAGGAACGAAACGTATAGAAAACGCCGCGATGAGATAAAAAGCCCTGCCATGCAGGGCTTCATCGACTTTAACCATCTGTGGTAATTTGGCTGATCAGCTCTTTTTCTACCTGCTCGGCCATTTCAAGAGCAATTTGGCACGTTCCAGCCGCTTGATGGCCTCCACCACCATATTTGAGCATTAATCCGCCCACATTGGTTTTCGAGCCACGATCAAAAATAGATTTCCCCGTAGCAAACACGATATTTTGCTTCTGAAAGCCCCACATTTTGTGAATCGAGATATTACACTGGGGAAATAAGGCATAAATGATAAACCGATTCCCCGCGTAAATAATTTCTTCGCCCGTCAAATCAAGAATGACAAGGTTTTTATAGACTTTGACACAACGTTGAATCTGCTGTTTAGATAGAATTTCATGCTCACGGTACAAAGTAACGCGCTCTTGAACGTCCGGCAGAGCAAGAATCTCGGCAATGGAGTGGTTCGCACAGTAGTCGATAAGATCCATCATTAACTGATAATTGGAGATACGAAATTCATGGAAGCGCCCTAAACCTGTTCTTGCATCCATCAGGAAATTCAGTAAATTCCATCCCGCAGAATCAAGCACTTCATCCCGAGTAAACTGCGCGGAGTCACCTTTGTCGACAGCAATCAGCATCTCTTGCCACTGAGTGGGAAACGTATCTAGTCCGCCATAATATTGCCATACTACATGCGCGGCAGACGGCGCGTTTGGATCAATAATATGATTCGGCCTTTCACCTTGATTGCGAATAGTTTCCGATAAGTGATGATCAAAAATTAAGTGAGCATTAGCGACGTAAGGCAGGTTAGTGACAATGTCACGCTCAGTTGTCGTCACCTTCCCATCTTGCATATCCTTTGGGTGAACAAACACGATCTCGTCAATTAGGTTGAGTTTTTTGAGCAACACGGCACAAACCAGCCCATCAAAATCGCTGCGTGTCACTAATCTAAATTTACTTTCAGCTTGTTGATGCTCAGACATAGACAATTTCCTTATTAGCAGTCATATCACTGCTCGGCGTGGGTTTAAGCAGTGTTTTGTATATCAGATCCTGAGTTAACACCTTTTAGGTTTACCAATGCAGGTGGTATGTTTTCATTTTAGACGCCATCGTCTTTTTAACAAACTTAACATAATGGTTTTCAAACATTATTCAACACAGCGCATCATTTTATTGAGCAAATATCGAATAAAGTAATGAGGAATGAAGACTGCTGTTACAACTAGGGAGTTGGAGGTAAGAAAAAGCCAGCAACAAGTGCTGGCTGCTAGGTTGAGCTAAGAAGTAAGGTATATCTATTTACGTTTATCCTGCACGTACTTTCGGCTCACATCAACAAGCGCTACATCTTTAAAGAAACTACGACCAAGTAACAGTGGGTAAGTCAGATGTGTACGATCGGCAAGCGTAAATTCGGTTCTCTCTTTGAGATCACCAATTTCAATCCAAGCGACAACGACCGCACGTCTTTGTGTCCCCTCTGCACTGGATTGCCGAATTCTGACCCAGCGTTCAACAGGTAAACTTATCTCATCACTTTTGATGTCATCGTGTTCAATCCTGAACTTGACCCAATCATTTCCATCGCGTTCAAAAGCAACAACATCCACGGCACTAATTGAAGAGGTGGCCGCCCCGGTATCGATACGCGCTTTGAAGCTTTCGTTCAAACTCGGCACATAAACCCACTCTTTTTCGCCCAAAATAAGCTTACCATCAGAGGTTTTTTTGGCCTTCACCACCACTGGCTCTTTTGAAGGTTTTTCAACCGGTTTTTGTGCCTCAGTATTTTGTTGTTTTGGCTCTTCAACTTTTGGCTTTTGCTCTGGTTGTGTTGAGGTTTGGTTTAGCGTACTACATGCCATCAAACCAGTACTCAACATTAAAAGAGCAATAAGTTTCAAGTGTTGTTTCATTGACCCACCTAATCAAACTGATAAATATTTAAGAGACATTCACTATGGCTTGAGCAACATACGGAATATGTTGTTCTGATAAGCCTGCAATGTTAATTCGGCCATCACCTACCCCATAGATTCCATATTGATCACGTAGCTGAGCCATCTGTTCTGGAGTAAAGCCTAGCACAGTAAACATCCCTTTGTGACTTTCGATAAAGTCGAATTGTGAAGTATTGTGCTGATTTCTCAAATGATTACACAAGGTTTGACGCAGGTTTAACAAACGCTGTTGCATTTCACTTAACTCTTGCTTCCAAATCGCGGTTAATGCTTGATTTTGTAAAATAGTTTTCACCAGTGCAGCACCATGATCGGGCGGCATAGTATAGGTCGAACGGGCTAACGTTAGTAATTTACCTTTTGCATTCGCTACATCTTGTGCGTTTTTACCGACAACAATCGCGGCACCAGTTCGTTCTCGGTAGAGACCAAAGTTCTTTGAACAAGAGGTGGTGATCAACATCTCTTCGACGTTGTTTGCCATAAAACGCAGCCCTTTCACATCCTCTTCAAGACCTTCACCAAACCCTTGGTAGGCAACATCAACAAAAGGGATGAAGCCATTTTTCTGCGCAAGACTGGTGATCGCTTGCCATGCGGCGAAATCAATATCCGCGCCAGTTGGGTTATGGCAGCAACCATGGATAAGCACCACATCTTTTGGCCCTGCTTGCGATAAATCATCAAGCATCCGTGCAGTATCGACTTGCTTAGTCTCGCGACAGAAGTAAGAATAATATTTCACTTTTAAACCCGCCGCTTCCATCACAGGTTTATGATTGACGTAACTTGGGTCAGTAATCCACACCGTCGTTTCTGGTTGTGCTACGTGCATTAAGTCACCGAGCATACGCAGCGCACCACTTGCTCCGGGCGTTTGAATCGCAGCCACACGATCAAGCACTGAAGTGCCAGACAATAATAAGTTCACCATGCTTTGGTTAAACTCTTCACACCCAGCAAGCCCAACATACGATTTAGTGGTTTGTGTGGCAATCACGTGCTCTTGCGCTTTGGCAATGGCGCGCATAATCGGCGTCTCTCCTTGGCTATTACGATAAACGCCAATGCCTAGGTCAACTTTTTCGCTGCGAGGATCGTTGCGGTATGCAACCGATAATGAAAGTATTGGATCGAGTGTTGGTGTTGGTAAATGTGAAAACATGAAGGTCACAACCCTTTGAAATTCAAGTAATGACCTTCAAGTTAGCACTAGATACATAATTTTTACAGTTTAAATTGATGGATTATTTGATTGGCACTGCCTCGCCATTCTAAGCTTGGATCGGCTTTATCCTGTTCAAATTTTCCATCAATCAAGACATCAACATATTCAATGACTTGTCTTTGAGCATCACTGAGTTCGTTTAGGGTATATCCCGTCCATAACCAGATATCTTTCCCCACACATTCAGTCTTTACTCGTTTAACCAATTGCAAAATAGAAGTAAGGTTTTGCGGGTGTAAGGGATCGCCACCCGACAAGGATAATCCTCGGCGCTTGATGCGCGTGTCGTTCAAATCGGTGATGATCTGCTGCTCTAGTTGCTCATTGTAAGTGTGGCCAGAATGCAGCGACCAAGTCCCTTTGTTGTAACATCCTTTGCACTGATGTTCACAGCCGGAGACGAACAGCGTACAACGCGTCCCCGGGCCATTCACAACATCAATCGGATGATATTGGTGATAATTCATGCCAACAGGTTACTCACTATCACTTACAAGTGTTTAACGCGACGTTTAACTTCTTCTTGTTTACCGAAGTTAAACGGACGAGCATCTGGGCTACCAAGGTAGCCACACACGCGGCGGGTTACGGAGACTTTGGATGAGTCGTGGTTACCACATTTAGGACAGGTAAACCCTTTACTCGTACACTCAAATTCGCCAGTAAAACCGCATTCATAGCACTCATCAATTGGCGTATTGGTCCCATAATAAGGAACACGGCTGTAACTGTAATCCCAAACGTTTTCAAGCGCTTCTATGTTTTTCTGCATATTCGGGAACTCTCCATAACAGATAAAACCACCACTTGAAACCTCTGGATATGGCATCTCAAAATCAATCTTATCGTATGGATTAACTTTCTTTTGCACATCCAAATGGAAGCTATTGGTGTAATAACCTTTATCCGTTACGCCTTCAATCACACCAAATTCTTTGGTGTCGATACGGCAGAAACGGCTGCAGAGATTCTCACTTGGCGTACCGTACAAACTGAATGCGTAACCGGTTTCTTCCGCCCATTGGTTAACGGCCCCTTTCAGGTATTTAATAATATCTAACGCGCGATCTCGCAGTTCACTATCATCATAAACATGTGTATCACTGCCATAGAGTGCAGTAATGGTTTCGTGCACACCGATGTAGCCCAAAGAGATAGATGCTCGGCCATTTTTGAATATATCGGCAATAGAATCATCGGCTTTTAAACGAACACCACATGCCCCTTCCATATACAAAATAGGTGCGACGCGTGCTTTGACTTTTTCAAGGCGGCTGATGCGAGTTTCTAAAGCACGGCGAGCCAGTTTTAATTTTTTATCGAGTAATGTGTAGAACTGTTCAATATTTCGGCCCGCTTTCAGCGCGATACGAGGTAAATTGAGACTGACTACCCCCAAATTATTCCGCCCTTCGTGAATCAGCTCACCACCTTCTTCATAGGTATTTAAGAAGCTGCGGCAACCCATTGGGGTTTTGAATGAACCAGTAACTTCAACTACTTTGTCGTAGTTGAGAATATCCGGGTACATGCGTTTGGTCGCACACTCTAATGCGAGTTGTTTAATGTCATAATTTGGATCTTCCGCTTTATGATTTAAGCCATCTTTGATGGCAAATACCAATTTAGGGAATACAGCCGTTTTACGATTTTTGCCTAAGCCAGCAATGCGATTTTTCAAAATTGACTGTTGAATCAATTTAGAGGCCCAACTGGTCCCTAGACCAAAGCCGAAAGTGACAAACGGAGTTTGCCCATTCGCGGTATGCAAAGTGTTGACTTCATATTCAAGTGACTGGAATGCGTCGTAGCACTCTTTTTCTGTACGGGACATAGCAAAGGCTTCGGGATGATGAATATCCCACTCTTTTGCTATTTCTAAATGTTTGTCGTAACTGGCTGTCACATAAGGTTCAAGCACTTCATCGATACGGTTGATGGTGGTGCCGCCGTAAATATGGCTCGCAACCTGAGCGATAATTTGCGCGGTCACTGCGGTGGCGGTTGAAATTGATTTTGGCGTATCAATTTCCGCATTACCCATTTTAAAGCCATGAGTGAGCATGCCTTTTAAATCAATCAGCATGCAGTTAAACATTGGGAAAAAGGGAGCGTAATCCAAGTCATGATAGTGGATATCACCCTCTTCATGCGCTTGCACAATATCACGCGGTAAAATGCGGGTTTTAGCGTAGTGTTTCGCCACAATACCAGCCAGTAAGTCACGCTGCGTTGGGATAACTTTGCCGTCTTTATTCGCATTTTCATTGAGCAGATCGGCATTACTTTCTTCGATAAGGCCTTCAATCTCTTGCGTCAAGGCACTTTGCTTTTCACGCGCGATATCACGATCGTGTCGGTACTCGATGTATGAACGAGCTAATGCTTTATAGGGCCCTTGCATTAGCTCGTTCTCTACTAAGGTTTGAATCTCGGCGATATGGACTTCATCGTAATCTTTGAGCTTCAGTTCTACCGCCAACGCCACATTGAGTGCGTAAATAGCGATCTCTTTATCAATATGTTCAGCTGCACTTTCCACGGCAGATTGAATGCGATCACGGTTGAACGGGGCTCTCGATCCGTCACGTTTGATTACGATAGGTTTCACCATTTCTCCTTACCCCTAGCATACTCACAGAGTTATCCACAAATACACTATATAGAGCAGTTTATTATCCGACTGACACAATATATTGTGGTGCATTTAACGAAAACTCCCAACTTAGGGTATTGATTTGGATCAATAAAAACCGAGCATTGAACAAGATCAATGCGATCTTGGAGTAGTAGATCTCACTTAGAAAAGAAACGATGAAAATTGCAAATTTTTGATTTTTCCTCTTGAAATTTCACCGAACCTGATAGGCTAAGCCTTCGGATTCGATCAGTGAGGTATTGCGATGTTAAAATCAAAATGTGTATGTCGATTAGCGGCAGCAATACTCTTTATTCCCTCTTTCGCGACTTGGGCACAAAGTCTCACATTAGCGACATGAAATGTCGAATTCCAGCACACTATTTCATGATTAATCGAGGTCATTTCGTTGCCAAAAAACATCATCCATACTTTTCTTGGAATGGCTTTTCTTGAAACACTGTCCTCGGGCGAGCCAAGTGATAATAGATGGCCGAAATGAAGTTAATAGGAATGATCAATCCGCACATTGATCGACTTTAACAACTACAGCACGATTTTTACCCGCCGACTTGGCTTGGTACATTAAACTGTCCGCAACAGTAAGTGAGACCTTATCAGGAACAAGATCGTAATAGGCGCCACCCAAACTGATACTGAGCGTGATGGTATCACTGGCTACTCGCATTGGATTTTCATAGACAGATTGACAGATATATTGAGCTTTCAATTTGACCTCTTCAAAGGCATAGAGAGTAAGAATAATGGCGAACTCTTCTCCACCTAAACGAGCAATAAAGTCATTATTGGATAACTTTCTCTGTACATGTCTAACCACATGAATAATGGCTTGATCACCCACTTCATGACCAAACTGATCATTGATTAGCTTAAAGTTATCAATGTCAAACACCAATAAGGTAAAGGGGACGGGAGTTCCTTGCAATTCTGCTATCTTTGATTGGAAGTGTCGGCGATTACTGATTTTTGTTAGCTCATCAGTTTGCGCCAATTTCTCTAGCAAGTGATTTGCTCTCTCTAAATCGATGGTTTTATGTATGACTGCGCGTCTTAACATCAAGATGTAAATACAGAGAACCATCAGAGCTACGCTAATGATGATCGGGATAAAATATTTTGGGTAAACCGTTTCCATGTAGATCCAGCGACTAAATAACTGCATTTTAGAGGCATCAGATACCTTATCTGTCGCATTTGCGAGCTTCTGCCAAAGAACGTCATTGCCCTCTTTCACCCCAAAGCGCAACGGCTCAGAATAGAGATACTTAACTGGCACATATTTTTTCGGGCTATTTTCTGTAAACATAAAGAGATTAGCGACTTGATAATCGCTAATAAACCCTTCTAATTTTGCACTGGAAGCGGCATACAACATATCTTCATTCGTGGCAAAGTGGACCAAGTTTAGTTTAGGTAAATATTGAGCTGCGTAATACGCCTCATAGCCACCCGATACAACGCCAACCTTAATATCGATTTCACCTGAAAATATTTTGTCAAAATCCGTACCGAGTAAGTGTTGATCTAAGAATACGTGCGTCTCGATCGCCATAATTTCAGGTCCAAAATCGAGGAACAGATCTCGCTCAGGTGATTGAATTAGACCCGCATGAACGTCGGCTTGCCCATGTTTAACCAGCTCTAGTGATTCGTTCCAGCTTACTAGTTTAAATTCAACATCGAACCCGCTTTGCTCAGCAACGACTTTCCAATAATCGACTAAGATTCCGGCAGGCTCTCCTTGCTTATTAATATACGAATACGGTTTCCACTTGGCTGAGCTTGTAATGACCAGAGGTTGAGAAAGATCATGCTCGCTGGAGAGCGCTTCGCCGACTTCTGCCGTAGAAGCGATGACTGGAAGCTGCAGCGCCAATACAGCCATCACTCGAGAAAATATTATCAATAACGCAGATTTCAGTTTCATGTTTTCCTAACTGGGGAGTTTAGTTGACTCAAACACGATTAAGCTCGCACCGCTTTTCTTGTTATGAAACATCTTTAGTTATAATCATAGCGAATTTATCCGTAATCTACCTATTTAAAACTGCATTTTTAATATCCATTGCCTGCTGACATTTTAAAGCTGACAAAAAGGGCGCTGACTACTCAGCGCCCTTTTTATAGTTAGAGCAAGGGAATAGTTAGAACAGAAAGATCAATGACGCATAACCGTATAATACAAAACAGGAATAACCAATAAAGTTAAGACGGTAGAAACAAAGATGCCGAAAATCAGGCTAATGGCTAGGCCATTAAAAATGGGATCATCTAAAATAAATACCGCCCCGATCATGGCCGCTAAAGCGGTAAGCATGATGGGTTTAGCACGAACAGCCGCCGACTGAATAACCGCTTCGGAAAATGCCACACCTTCTTCAACCTGCTGATTAATGAAATCAACCAGCAAGATGGAGTTACGTACAATAATCCCCGCGAGTGCTATCATCCCAATCATCGACGTGGCGGTGAACTGAGCACCAAGTAACGCATGGCCGGGCATGACGCCAATAATCGTCAGTGGAATTGGAGCCATAATGATCAACGGAACAAGGTAGGACTTAAACTGCGCGACAACCAGTAAGTAAATAAGGATCATCCCAACCGCGTAGGCAATGCCCATGTCGCGGAATGTTTCATAAGTGATCGTCCATTCACCATCCCAGAAGATTTCGACACCATTTAACCCTGTAGGTTGGTGGATATAATACTGTTCCACAGGTAGGCCAAGTGCATTGATGTTGAACACCATTTCAAACATACCGTATAAGGGGCTGTCTGTTTCACCCGTCATATCCGCCACCACCATCACCATTGGTAACAGGTTTTTATGCACAATGTAGTCATCCATTTGAGTTTGGCGAATAGTGACTAAATCAGACAATGGGTATGCACTGCCCGCAGTGCTCGCTACTTTCATGTTCAACACTTGATCTAATCGGACTTTGGCGTTTTCACTAGCTTGCACTTGAATGGGGATTGGGTACTTGCTGTGCTCACTGTGCAAATAGGTGATCGGCTTTCCACCGACGGCCGTCGCCAAAGCATCGACTATCGAAGCATAAGGTACTTGATAGTGTGACGCTTTGCTGCGATCAATCACTACTTGCCATTTTTGATGCACTTCCGGTAGATACATATCGATATCGACAATATCCGCTGTTTCGTGGAAGATCCCGCGTAGCATCCTTGCCGCTTGTGCCCGAATGTCATGTGTCGGACCATAAACTTCCGCTAAAATAGGTGACCAAACGGGTGGCCCCGGTGGAACTTCAACGACTTTGACTTTACCGCCAAATCGGCTGGCAACCTCATTAAGCTTGGGGCGTACCTCACTTGCAATCGTATGACTATCTTTATCGCGCTCTTTTCGCCCTAACAGGTTCACCTGAATATCGCCTTGGTTGGCTTGATTGCGCATAAAATAATGACGCACAAGGCCATTGAAGTTGATCGGTGCGGCTGTACCTGCGTAAATCTGATACCCACTGACTTCAGGCACGCTATTTAACACCGCGCCAAGTTCAAATAAAACGCGTTGCGTTTTCTCAAGCGACGCCCCTTCAGGCATATCCAATACCACTTGAAACTCTGATTTATTATCGAAAGGCAGCATTTTTAAAACCACGGCCTTTGTGATTGGCAGTAATAGGGAGCCAGCAATAAGCGCAAATACCGCAAGCATCAAGAAAAAGCGGTTACGTCTTTGTGCAGCCGAGACCACGAAAGGATTCATGATTCGGTGAAAGATGCCTTGAGTTGATTGAGATTGTGCTTGATGCGATGAAGGCTTAAGAAACTTGGCCGCTAACCAAGGTGAAAAGACAAATGCAACCGCCAATGAAATCAGCATTCCCATCGAAGCATTGATGGGAATTGGGCTCATATACGGGCCCATAAGCCCAGAGACAAAGGCCATTGGCAATAGTGCGGCAATCACGGTTAAGGTGGCAAGGATTGTGGGTCCACCCACTTCATCAACCGCCGTAGGAATGAGATCCACCAGCTTGCGCTTACCTAACGCCATATGACGGTGGATATTTTCCACAACAACAATGGCATCGTCCACTAAAATGCCAATAGAGAAAATTAACGCAAAAAGCGAGACCCGGTTGAGTGTAAAACCCCATGCCCATGATGCAAACAGTGTCATCATCAAGGTGACAACAATAGCCATACCGACCACGATAGCCTCGCGCCATCCCATCGCAATAACCACCAAAATAACGACTGCAGTGGTTGCAAAAATCAATTTACCGATCAATGTATTGCTTTTATCGGCGGCGGTTTTCCCGTAGTCACGCGTGATTTCAACACTGATTCCGTGTGGAATTAACTGATTTTCAAGTTCTGCAACTCGAGCTTCAACCATCTCAGCCACACGAACGGCGTTTTCACCTCCTTTTTTAGCGATGGCTAAGGTAACTGCTGGATAAATACCTTGCTTATCACTGGTCCAAACTTGTTGGGTTGATGTATCAACACCCAATTGAACCGTAGCGACATCCGCTAAATATATCGGTGTCTGGTTATGCAGCCCAATCACCAATTGCTTTACTTCTTCAACTTTTGTTAAAAACTGACCAATTTGGACGGGAAACTGCTGATTTTCATGCGTCAGTTTCAACATTGGAGAGCTGTGGTTCGCCGCAGGAAGATGCTGATTCAGTTGATCTAACGTGATGCCAAAGCTGTTCATTTTAACGGGGTCTAAACGTACATCAACAATAGTAGGGTGGCGACCTATCGTATAAATATCTCGTGTACCATTAATGCGTTTGAGCTCTGTTTCTAAACCATGGGCCACTTGCGTTAACTGCTGGTTGTCCAAAGTGCCCGTTTTATCGGATAACGTAATGCTGACGATAGGCACATCTTCAATGCCTTTAGGTTTGATGATCGGCTCGCCCACCCCAACGCCTTTTGGCATCCAATCTTTATTGGAATAGAGTTTATTATAAATACGAACCACGGCGTCGTTTCTAGGAACGCCGACATCAAAGATAGCCACAATCATCGCACCATCGGGTTGTGAAAAAGAGTAAATTTTATCAATTCCCTCAATTTCAGAGATGATCTGCTCTGCTGGGTTCGTCACTAAACTTTCCACTTCCGCCGGAGAAGCTCCGGGAAAAGGAATATACACATCGGCAAAGGTCACATCGATTTGCGGCTCTTCTTCTTTAGGAGTAACCATTACCGCAAAAACGCCCATCAGTAACCCAACAATCGCGAGCAACGGCGTCATCGCTGAAGTCTGAAAAGCTTTGGCAATACGTCCTGAGACGCCTAAACGATTATCCATATCACTCACCTACTTGTGTAAATACACGGCTTGCAACCGTATCGCCTTGTTCCAAGCCAGATAATACTTCCACATATTCACCATAGGTTTGCCCTAATCGCACTGGATTTAGCAGTCGTTTATCATCAACGATGCGATATACGGCACTCAGTTCTGCTCGGCGAATCACAGCGGCAACAGGAATGAGCATCACCTCACGTTGACCATAATTAAACTCTGTCTTGACCCACATTCCTGGCATCACTTGCCCGAGCTTGTTAGTTTGATCTACACGAGGCAGTTCAAGACGGATTTTGAATGTATGTGATTGAGGGTCGGCATAACTGAATAAGCTGTAATCGATTGGGGTTATTTTATCGCCCGTAGGCATAATGACTTGGAATTGAGCAACATTGGTGACTGCAGGCTGATAGCGCTGCGGAATGGCCGTTTCAACACGCAACTCATTGAATGAGAAACCACTGAGCAGCGCAGTACCCGGAGCCACCGTTTCACCCAGCTCTACATGTCGCTCCGTCACGACACCATCATAAGGGGCGGTAATATTGGTGTATCCAAGTGACTCCTTCGCCTGCACGACTGCGGCTTTTGCCGCCTTGACGGCCGCAGCAGCACTTCGAGCTTGAGCTTCAGCGCCATCCATTTGGTCTTGTGAAATCGCACCTTTAGGAAACAGCAGTCGATAACGCTTTAGTTGAGCTTGAGCTTCACGATTTCGAGCCTCTGCACTGGTTAACTGAGCTTGAGATGCGTCTAAAGAAGCCGATTGCTGAATAGCGCTGATTTCTAATAGCACGTCGCCCTTTTTAACAAAATCGTTAACGTCGACATACACACCAACGACTCGACCAGAGGTTTGAGCCGCAACTGTCCCTTTGTTAACTGGCTGGACAACACCTTCAAATGCAATCTGCTGTGGTATCTGCTCATAGGTCACGATATAACGATCATCAGCATAGCCAACGGCCCAATAACCGCTCGTGATTAAGGCAATACACGCAATCCAAATTCGCCTTTTCATACCCATCCCTCATGTTGATCGTTACGATTCCACTTGCTTATTGAATTCTAGTTAGATTAAACCGTTTGCGTTTGCTGTTGTTTATTATTCTTAATGCAGATCAACAAATTAGTTGCACCAAGCCCAACCATCATTGAGACAAAGAATAGCCATACCTCAATATTACCCAGTGCAAGGCTTGATAGTGCTGGCCCTGGACAGATGCCCACTAATCCCCAACCTAACCCAAAAATCGCAGCACCAGAGATAAGCCGGGTATCAACACTGCGAGTCGTCGCTAAACAGAATTTTTCTGCGTTTATAGGCTGCTGTCTTGCTTTAATAACGATGAAATAGGTCGGCATAAAAACGGCTAATGCGCCTCCCATCACAAACATTAAGCTTGGATCCCAAGAACCAGCCACATCCAAAAAACCTACGACTTTGGCTGGATTGGCCATTCCTGAGATAACCATACCCGCACCAAACAAAATACCTGCCACTAACGAGGTTAATCTAAACAACATCTGATTCATTTTGACTCACTTATAGAAGATGAAGGCGTACAAACACAGTAATGGCAGCAACGCCCATGAAGGTACCTGTCGCCGCAATAGAGCGAGTGGATAGTCGACCAACACCACAGATGCCATGGCCACTGGTGCAACCATTTCCTAATCGAGTGCCTACCCCAACTAATAGGCCAGCAAGCGCCAAAACACCGTTATTAAAGTTAAAAGTTTGCGGCACTTGTGCATTTAAAAACCAAACGGCAATAGCACCACCAGTTACCATGCCAAGTGCAAATAACAAACGCCATGCAAAATCACGCGTTTTAGGCGTCATCAATCCCGTTAATACCCCACTTATCCCAGCAATTTTGCCGTTAAACAGCAACATGAGTGAAGTTGATATCCCTAGTAAAACACCACCTAACAACGATTCCCAAGGAATAGAAAACAACATTATTTATCCTTTTAACCTATGACAAATGAACTAATTACAAAAGACAGTCTGCAAACTTTGAATAAGCTGTACAACCCGCGGATCCGATAGCGAATAGAAGACTTGCTGTGACTCCTTTCTTGCTTTGATCATATTTTGCTTACGAAGCACGGTTAAATGTTGCGAAAAGGCTGATTGACTTAACATCGAGCTTTGCTGCAATTCTCCAACGCCCACCTCACCATTAATTAACTGGCAAAGCACCATCAAACGCTCAGGGTGGGCCATCGTTTTAAGCAACTCTGAAACCTCTATCGCATTTGTTTTCATTTGCTCCACATTGACTGATGTGATCTCCATCATTCCCCCTTCGCATTGCATTTAATTAGATAATACTAATGAATGAGCTTTAGTCAACGCTTATTTAGCTTATCCAAAATTAGATAAATTAACATTAGACATTGCTAATCAATAAATTTATAGTGACTTTAATTTACAACGGAGGGTAACAACATGACGATTGAAAATGGGGTAAGAATATTGGCGGGCAGCATGGTACTGCTGTCGATCGTTTTAACTGTGTTTGTCCATTCAAACTTTATTTGGCTAACGGTATTTGTTGGAGTGAACTTAATTCAAAGCGCTTTCACAGGGATTTGTCCAGCGGCCTTTTTCTTGAAAAAGCTTGGCCTGCCCTGAGGATTTACTTACCTTACCATGCCGCTTTTGTTTAATTTTACTGGAGTAATTTATGACTAAGATTGTGATTATTGGTGGTGTCGCGGGTGGTGCATCCGCAGCGGCTCGTGCTCGTCGACTCAGCGAAGAAGCTGAAATCATTATGTTTGAGCGGGGCCCCTTCGTTTCATTTGCTAACTGTGGCTTGCCATATCACATCGGCGGTGACATCAAAGAGCGCAGCAATTTGCTGCTACAAACACCGGAAAGCTTTTTAGCGCGTTTTAATGTAGATGTGCGCACTATGAATGAAGTGCTGCGCATTAATCGTGCAGCGAAAACCATCACTGTACGCAATCTGCTGGATCAGTCAGAGTACCAAGAAAGTTATGATTTTTTGCTGCTTTCCCCTGGAGCGGGTCCTATTGTCCCGTCGATTCCTGGGATTCAAAACCCACTGACCCATTCGCTGCGCAACATTCCAGATATGGATAAAATCATCCAGACGCTGCAAATGAATAAACCTGAGCATGCAACTGTCGTCGGCGGTGGTTTTATCGGTTTGGAAATGATGGAAGCGTTCCATCACCTCGGTATCAAAACCACGCTGATCGAAATGGCTGATCAGGTAATGACACCTGTCGATAGTGAAATGGCGGGCTTTGCTCATGCGGAGATTCGCGCTAAAGGCATCGATTTACGTTTAGGTGTTGCCTTAAAATCGGTCGAATATAAACCAGCGGCGACGTTACCTAGCACAGAATCGGGTGAAACTCTGGAGCACAAACACATCGAAGGTGAACTGGATCTTGTGCTCAGCAATGGTGAAATACTCACCACTGACATCCTGATTATGGCGATTGGTGTGCGTCCAGAAACCAAACTGGCTGCTGAAGCGGGCTTACAACTCGGTGAACTTGGTGGCATTTGGGTGAACGAACAGATGCAGACCAGCGATCCAGCAATTTACGCCGTCGGCGATGCGATCGAAGAAAAGGATTTTGTTACAGGCAAACAAACACTGGTTCCACTCGCAGGTCCTGCCAACCGCCAAGGTCGCATGGCAGCTGATAACATGCTTGGTCGTAACGAAACCTATCAAGGAACACAAGGAACCGCAATCTGTAAAATATTCGACTTAGCCGTGGCATCCACAGGCAAAAATGAGAAGCAACTAAAACGTGACGGCGTTGATTACGAAAAAGTGTACGTTCACACAGCCAGCCATGCGAGCTACTATCCGGGCGCTGAAGTGGTGTCGTTCAAAATGCTGTTCGATCCAAAATCAGGCAAAATCTTCGGGGCGCAAGCGGTTGGTAAAGATGGCATCGACAAGCGTATCGACGTGATGGCTGTCGCTCAACGTGCAGGTATGACAGTAGAACAACTACAACACTTAGAGCTGACTTACGCGCCACCATACGGCAGCGCGAAAGATGTGATTAACCAAGCAGCTTTCGTCGCGACAAATATAATGAAAGGCGATGCAAAAGCCATTCATTTTGATCAAATCGATTCGCTAAGTGACACGCATATTATTTTGGATGTACGTAATCCAAGTGAACGTGAAAATGGTAATCATCTCAAAGGCGACATCAATATTCCGGTTGACCAACTTCGTCAACGTATGGATGAACTGCCCAAAGACAAAGAGATCATCATTTATTGCCAAGTCGGGTTGCGCGGTAATGTAACCTACCGCCAACTGGCCAATAATGGCTTTAAAGCACGTAACTTGATTGGTGGGTTCCGTACTTATCTGTTTGCAAAACAATAAAAAAATTCAAAAGAGTGCTGCTGATGCGGCACTCTTTTTAAATTAACCGATGTAAACCGCGATTGGCATATTAGTCTGTTCTTCAAGCTCTTTTAATTTCGCCAACAAAGCTGAGTTAATTTGATTGCCAGCGGTCAACATTAAGTTTCCATTAGGTAAGTACAAATCACGCTTAATTTTCATACCCGGTTTCACTTCACTCAAACCGATGCACAATTCTAGGCCATCCTCCAAGTGTTTTAACGAAGTTACTACCATTAAAAAAGCATCCACGACTGTGGGGTCATATAAGGTTCCAGCCTGCTCTTTTATATAACTCTGCGCACTTTTGGTATGCATACGACGTGGATTATTTGGTGATGCAATATAGTAGTCATAATCTTTAACCACTTTAATAATACGTGAACACAAAGGTATTTCTTCACCATGTAAATGGCTTGGCTTACCAGTACCGTTATACAACTCATCTTGGTGGCGAATGATTTCGACTAATGGCTCAAAGCGCTTAATTCGGCCTAAAATCTTGGCGCCTAATACCGAATTGGCGTTAGGACTCTGAGGAATTGAGGTTTCTGGATCAACAATCAACTTTTCAAGTTCTTTATCTTTCGCACCGATTAATCCTATTTGGTGCATCAAACCACACAAATAGACATGACTTACTTGGCTTTCAGGTAGTTTTAGCCGCTGCGCTACTACCTTCGCTTGGTTGGCAATACGCTCTGCGTGATCGGCTGGGTGTCCCGTTCGATATTGAATGATCGCAGTAACCATACCTAGTATATCTTTAAACGTCTTGTTACGACTTATCAATAAATGTTCTAACTTTTTATTAGATGATTGCAGCTCTAACGTTCTCTCTTTTACCTTCTGCTCTAAATCTTGATTAAATTCAGCCAGCTTACGGTTATTGTCCTCCAAGGCTAGATTCACCACTTCGAGCTCGCTATTGCGTTTTTCTAACTCAATAGCCAAATGTTCTCGCTCTTTTGTCAGACGATAAAACTCCGCTGCTTTTGAAACGATCAATTTTAGGTTTTCGTTATCCCATGGTTTGCCAATATAGGTATGAATTCCGCCGGAATTTACTGCCCTTACGGTTGACTGAATATCGCTGTATCCAGTAAGAAGGATACGAATCGTCTCAGGATATAATTCTTTTGATTTTGCGAGAAAATCGGCACCATCCATCTCTGGCATCCGCATATCAGAGATAATAATAGAGACCTCATGTTGATCTAAATATTCCAAGGCTTCCTTTCCGCTATTAAAAGAAACTATGTCATAATCTGTACGCAAAACCCTCGTTAGTGATTTTAGAATTTCGCTCTCATCATCTAGCAGTAGAAGGCTAAGTCTATCACCACTAATTGCTATTTTTTGTGCGACATTTTCCATCGATCCTCCTCCATTCTAGACAAATAGCTGACCACGTCGTCTGATGATAATGCCTGACTCACCAAATGCCCCTGGATAATGGAACAGCCCAAGGTTTTCAATTTATCTGCTTGCTCCTGAGTATCAACCCATTCGGCAATCACTCCCATTTCAAGTGATTCAGCACTGTCTATCATTGCCCTCAAAATAACTTCATTGGACGCTGATTTGCCAATTGCTTGAACAAATCGCCCATCAATTTTAAGTACATCAAAAGGCATTTCGCACAGATATTCATAGCCCGCATATCCAGTTCCAAAATCATCCAGTGCACAGCTCAATCCCAACCCTTTCAGTTTACTGAGTTCTTGTTTCGCCTGAATAAAATCCTCAATAAAGTCATGCTCCGTTATCTCTATTGACAAATTATTCAAACCGCAACTGAGCTTTGTAGTTAGCTTAGTCAATAATTCGTAAAATTGCCCATTTATCAACATGTTCCCAGGCACATTAACACTGATATTTCGATCTTTAATTAGTTTCTGATGTTGTTTGATGAACATCAGTACGTCTTCCAATATTTTTTCGGTCAACACTGTAGTTAAACCATACTGTTCAATTATGGGTAAGAAGCTGGCTGGATATTGCCACCCATTCTCAACTGTTTTGCGCCTAGCTAATGCTTCAAATCCACAAACATCACCAGTTACCGTCGACAGTTGCGGCTGATAAAACGCGCAGAAATAGCGTCTATCGATATCGTTTAATACAGAAAATAGCGCCAATAACTCTCGGGATTGAGGATCATTATCGAGCCAGTAAATCGGCAGTTGATGATGCAAACGCACTCGCGAGCGTTCATTAAGGTCAGCAATAGATATATCATCGACTTGATGCAACGATTTGACATCACAGAGCAAAACCGTGTATCTGGTTTTAATAAGATGTGTGTCGACTTCAACAGGCTGAGAGAGCCGCGAACATAGGCGCATCACAACTTGATAACCTTTGGGGCTGTATGGAATGCACATAAACAGCTTATCTTTGTAGCGATATATGGTTTCCGGCTCTGTATTACCATCACTCAGATGCCACGCCAGCGTTTTAATAAATTGATTACCAAGCGCTCCGCCGTATTGATGATTAATTTCGTCTAAATTAGCAATATTCACCATGACCAAAGCGTATGAGGAGTCACCATGTTTTTTCAATTCGATAATCTGTTCATCTAACGTACGCCGGTTTTTTAAGTTCGTCAGCACATCACTACCTAGCAATGCTTCACGCTCCAATAAACTCAAACGTATGGTTTCAATCAGCTCCTCTCTATCCCATGGTTTTTGGAGAAAACGATGCAATTTCCCTTCGTTCAAAGCACGAGACAAACCTTTGATGTCAGCTTGACCAGATAGAATAATGGTTACAACATGAGGATACTTATTGCGAATATTGACGACCAGCTCTGTCCCATCCATATTAGGCATTCGATAATCAGAAATCACAATTTCGATAGGGTGCCGCTCTAAAATAGTCAGAGCCTCAAGGCCGCTACTCGCACAATGAACCACAGAAAAATGCGGTTTGAATTCACGAGTTAAAGCTTTAAGTACCGCTGGCTCATCATCTACAAGCAGAATTTCTTTATATCGAAACATACAATTACCCCAATCCTTTCATCGAATGATGAGGTGCAACATAAAGCGGTAAACGAATATAGACGCAGGTTCCTTGACCTATCGTCGACTGAATTTCAATTTTTCCGAGGTGCTCTTCTATGATTTCTTTCGCAACAGATAATCCAAGTCCTGCGCCATCACCGATACGCTTGGTGGTAAAAAAAGGATCAAAAACGTACACTAAATCTTCCGGACAAATGCCTTTACCGTTATCGCATACCGATAGACAGACACTCGATTTATTCTCGATTAATAAGCTGTTTTCCATATACAAGGCGACATTGACTTCACCATCAGTTTGAGAGAATGACTGTAACGCATTGACTAACAAATTAATCAGTACTTGTTGGAGCTTATGGGTTTGCCCTAGAACATAAAATGGTATTTGAGGAGGCTCATAATTTAAGCGTACTTTCAGCTTCATTTCACCCAACACCATATTAGTTGCAGAGCTAACCACGTCTCTTAAATCGACCATTCCAACTGATAATTTGGACTCGTGATAATACACATTCAAGCTCGCTACAATGTTTTTAATACGCGAAAGCCCCTCTAAACTTTCAACAATGATAGACTCGCTATCATCTAGTATTTCTGCCAACTGACGGTCGTTGATCTGCTGGATCTCTGGGTGTGCCTTCACTTGGGCAAGATAGGAACTTAACGTGTTGAAATTACTCATCACAAAGCCGAGTGGATTATTGATTTCATGCGCAACACCGGCGGCCAATTTACCTAAAGAAACCCTTTTTGCATCTTGCTCATTTCGTTGAAGATCGCTACTGCTCTCCCGCATAGACGACAGTAATTTTAAGGCCATCTCAACCAGTAACATGCCTTCTTGGATTTTTTCTAATTCACTTAAATCAAAAGCATTCAGCGTTGTTCGCGCAAGAAACAGGCTATAGCGCCGCGTCGGAGAGGAGACGGAAAAGGTAACGCCACTTTTCCAAGCAGGAAAGTCATTGTGATAGTCTGAGAATTTCCCCGCATCATTGGCTAAATCAGGGAAGTAACTAAACTCCGTATCGGCTAAGACCGGGTATGTGCCTAACTTAATTGTATCGGTGATTGGAAAACTAGAACGCAGTATCTTGAGCCTCTGCTCAGAATTGTAAGAAAATAGCACGATATGTGTATTAGGGAATAAAGGCTGAACATGAGTAATAAACTGATCTAACTTGTCTTCTTGTGATTGATTTGAAAAGATAACTCCTAGCAAAGAAAGTACGACGTAGTGAAATGTTGAGTCCAAGCTGTGTTCTTCTTGAAAGCGTCTATTTTCTTCCTGTTGCTGGGTTTTACTCACATGCATACTCCCTAATCAAATAACGATAATTTTCACTCTATTGCTAGTGTAGCCAATTCGATTGCGTCTATTGGCAACGTAATGATGAATTCAGTACCTTTATTCACTTCGCTATGAACTGCAATGGTGCCTTTATGACCATTGATGATCCCGTACGAAACTGATAAACCTAATCCTGTGCCGGACCCAACCGCTTTGGTGGTAAAGAAGGGTTCAAAGATGCGATCTTTAATCGCATCAGGAATACCACTTCCCGTATCTTTAATGCGAATTTCAACCTGTTTCTCATTTAACTTAGCTAATGAGATGGTGATGGTGCCTTCTCCGACAATCGCCTGACTTGCATTGACAAGAATATTAAGAAGAACTTGGTTAATCTGCATTGGCTGGCAATACACGTCAGGCACGTTTTCTTGATATATCTTCTCTAAAGTAATGTTGTATTTGATTTCGTTATTGATGATTTTCAGCGTTGATTCGATACAGTTTTCCAAATTTGCATAGCTCCATTCAGAACCATCAACGTGTGAAAACTCTTTCAAATTTTTCACAATGGCCATTACTCGAGATGAACCTTCTAGTGATTCTGAAATCAAATCTGCCGTATCTTCTAAAATAAAATCAATCTGTTTCTCTTGTAGTAATGACTCACACTTTGCCGCTAGAGCGGTATCATTTGCTTGTGAAACCTGCTGTTTTATCCCTTCTAAAACGGCGGCTAGCGTTTGAAAATAGTCACTCAGTGTTTGAATATTGGATGTGATAAACCCCACTGGATTATTGATCTCATGGGCGATGCCTGCTGAAAGCTGCCCAATAGAGGCCATTTTCTCTGATTGCAGTAGTTGTCCTTGTGCATCTTCGAGTTTTTTAATCAATACTTTTTGCGCTTGATGTTCTTGCTCTAATTGATGCGAAATGCGCTTAAGTTCCTGCTGCTGACTAGCTTGAATTGTTACGTCATAGACACATATACAGACATGCTCGATAGTCCCATCTTCACTATGAATAGGGATGATCTCCAAATCTTGATACATCTGTTCTTCTTCACCCGATACAGGGCGGGAACTTTTAAAGGGCAATAGGTGAGGCTTCTGCTCCCAACTACTAAAGCTTGAAGTTTCAATCACCAATGCCGTATCAATTTTTCGTTTAAGGTAGTCTGCGGAATGAGGAAATAGTTCAAGTATGTTCTTTCCTTGCATCACATCACCATCAAAAATGACTCGGGATTGGAAATAGTCATTAGCTTTCACGATAATGTAATCCTGCCGTACTATGCACAACGCAAAAGAGAGTTGATCCAGCAGATCAGAAAGCAGTAAGCGGCTTTTTCCCATTCCAAACTCCTACATCAACTCATCGAGGTGAATGAGTACCTTGTCCAATTCGTTGTCTGCAAAACAGATGATGGTTTTAGCAGAGAATGACGCTTTTTCGACTAAAAAAGAGATTTCCATAATTAAAGATAGCTTCCACTGAGAAATGGGAAGCGGCTGTGTTGACGGATAAAACAGCACTGGAGACTGAATTTTAGTTTTTATGTCTATTTGCTGACATAGACCCTTTAGACTTGCACCAGATAAAATATTCGAGATATCTAAAATGCTCTCCTCTAGGCTCACGACATCTTGAGCATCACCTGTTGATTGTTTTAGATCGCTCACTATCTGTTCACAGCCTTTTCTGCTCATTAAGGTCACTAACTCACCATCCATGCCACCAAAAAAAGACTGCCGAGTGTAGTAATAATCGGTTTCATAAGATTGCAGTTGCGCTAAATCCTCATCCGTTGCCACTCCAATACTGGGTACAGATATAGTGACGTGTAAATTAAGTAAGGTAGCCAGTTTATTTGCTGCTCTGCCCATTGAGATATTCATAAATTCTTGCAGGGCGTCTTTATGGTCTTCTGAAAGTGCCATTGTCATAATAGTCCTACCTCGTGCAATGTTTGTTTTAGCTGTGCTGGGTCAAGTGGTTTTTGCAAAAAGGTGACTGCACCGAGTTCTCTTACGCGCTGCTGAGCAAAAGGTTGAATATCGGCACTAATGACAATGACAATACTTTTAGCATCAATGCTATGCAAATATTCAAGGACTTGGAAGCCATCCATTTCTGGCATGGTCAAATCTAAAAACATCACTTCAGCGCACCCATTTTGGTAATTGACTAGGGCTTCTTTGCCATTTTGGGCTTCATTGATTTCTACATCCCACTCTTCAGGAATCGCCCTCATTACCGCTTTTCTCGACATCTTTGAATCGTCTGCTATTGTAATTTTAATTGCCATGCTCGCTCCCTCTAACCAAAAAAAGTAATTATATAATTACTCAATAAATATGGGTTTTAGCTCAACTAATACGCTTGCAATGGAACTTGGTACACCGTCAATCAGTGTTTGGTAGCTCTCATTTTCCTTACATGCTTCTATACGATTTGCAAGCCCCACAATACTGCCAAGTACAACAGATTTGTCATCTGAAAAAAAATCACTCTTACTTTGATTAAGAACGATCTCTCCAATCTCTGAACCGTATCCCCATATCATCAGCATATATGCCGTTACTATGTAGTAATCAGCATATTCTTGTTGAAGCTCCAAGAAAGAATCAACATTATGGATATCAGCGCCTTCCTCCATTAAAATCAATTTTCCGATTGCGGTAAGCAAGCTTGAGACAAACACCCGATCTTTATCTTGTAGGGAGTACCCCAAGTTTTTAGCCAGTAAACGGGATATATAGCTCACCCTCAGCGCCTGTTCTGAAATATCTTGGTGAGCCTTTTTTGAAACTAAGCTGTTAGCGTGATGGCTCAATAACGATATGGCGATGCTCTCCACTAAAGTCGCGCCTAAACGTCCAACAGCTTCCGATAGTGAATCTGTAGTTCGACGAAAACCTAAGTAAGAAGAATTGGCAATTTGAAACACTCGTGCGACTAATACAGGCTCATGGCTAATGGTGTCTGCGATCGATTGAAGATCACAAGTAGGAGAGGCGATAGTTTGTTGTAAACGATGTATCGAATTGGGTAACACCGGAAGATCTTTCAAGCTTCCGAGTTTAATTCGACACTCACTGTTAAACGGCATTTGATAAAGACGTTCGGTACATTCAAATAAGCGTTCAAAGTCCTCTTGTGTGAATGGCTTAGGCAGTACGAAGTGGGAATACGCATGCGCTTTTTGAGGCAAATTCTCCTGCGTATTCCCAGTTAAAAGAGCTCTCACTACTTGCGGGTAAGACTGCTTTACCTCTTTTAAAAGCTCATCGCCACATTTATGCGGCATGAGTAAATCTGAAATGATAATGGCTGGCGGTTGGCAATTATGCTTATTCCATTCTGACAACCAATCTAGTGGCTCTGAAACGAGTATAATTTCCCATTCTGGACGAATACGCCTGATCAAACGAGCAATGGCTTTAAGCATAAAAACATCATCATCTATGCACATGACTTTCAAATGTACTTTTTCCATTTGATTCTCACTTAGCTTCATTGTTTTATTTATTCATATATTGGTTGATTTCGTCCAACAACAACTTACTTTGATCATTGATCGAACTGATTGAAAACTCGGTGTCTTGAGTAACATTGGTTAGATTATCAGTTGCGGCTTCAAGTTTCTGGAATTCAGATGCTAATACATCCGCTCCGACAAACCGAGATGACGATTTCATGGTGTGTGAAATGTGGTGAATCACCTCAACTTGGTTGCAACAAAGCGCACTGCTAAGTTTGTTCAAAGCTTCCAACAGGCTTTTTCGATAGCCGCACAGCATCTCATTCACATTCTCTTCACCAACCATATCCGCCACCCTCTCTGGTGAAAAATACTGCAATCCGTCCATAAAGTGCACCCATAAGCCAAAAAAGTTGATATATGCATCCTGACTTCTAATCCAAAGCGTTAGTACTAGTGTAGACCATATTGCTTAAGTGCTAACAAAAAAGAGCGAGTGAAGTGTATGTATTAGCTTAATACTGCATTGGTAACATCGTAAGAAATAAAGCAATTTCTACCTTGATGCTTTGCTTGGTACAAGGCTTCGTCGGCCAGATTGTAAATATTAGCGATAGACTCAGTACCATTCGGCGTTAACGAGATGACACCTTGAGATAAGGTGACATGATCAGCAATTTCGCTGTATTGATGAGGATAGTGTGCCTTGATCATTGATTGTTGGATTCGCTCAGCGGCGATCAGTGCTTGTTCATAATTGGCATTGCCCAGCAGCACTAAAAACTCCTCACCGCCATATCGCCCTACATACTCACCAGTACGCACAAATAACTGATTCACCGTTTGCGCAATGGTAATCAAGCAGTTATCTCCTTCTATATGGCCGTAGTTATCGTTAAACCGTTTGAAATAGTCCA
This sequence comes from Vibrio sp. 3-2(1), assembly GCF_963887575.1. Classification (NCBI taxonomy): domain Bacteria; kingdom Pseudomonadati; phylum Pseudomonadota; class Gammaproteobacteria; order Vibrionales; family Vibrionaceae; genus Vibrio; species Vibrio sp. 3-2(1). The sequence goes on from NZ_CAWPGB010000044.1 coordinate 93,859, forward strand.
CATCGATTAAAATGAGGCTCATTGGAAATTTGTGCCGCCCATGCCAACTGATCATCTCTTTAAGCTTGTCATCTATAAATCGACGGTTAAAGACTTGCGTTAAGCCATCTTCATTTGCTTGCTGCTGCAAAACACGATTTAGCTCTTCAAGTTTAACCGTTGCGCGTTTAAGCTCTCGACGCATACTTGCAATACGCTGCATGGCTAATAATTTGGAGTTGAGTACCAGTTTATCGACTGGCTTGGTTAAGTAATCATCACCGCCTGCCTCTATCGCTTGCGCGATCATCGACGGTTCATCATGCCCACTTAAAAAGATAATCGGCACCCATTCATGGTATTGCTGACGTATTTTTTTCGATAATTCAAAACCATTCATGCCGGGCATCGAAATATCCATCAGAATCAGTTCTGGATCAAATTGGCAATAGCTATCCAATGCCGCTTGCCCACTGGCAACCGCCTCCACGTGATGACCGAGCTGTTTAAGACGAATGGTGAGTTGCATTCGATCCAGTTGTACGTCATCGACCAGCAAGATCCTCATAGAAGAGCCCGAACTTACCATCTGTAACCCCTTTAAATTTCAATCATATGCTTACGTATAACATAGATTTATTCACTTTCTTTGTTTAATTTTGCGCACAATATTGACTTTTCGCTATAAATTTTTAGCATGTAGCTTTTCCCCTAAAGAGATATCTTCATGTCTGAAGTAAAGCAAACCGAACAACCTGTAGTGGACTTAGACGCCATCTCGCCAGAATTGCGCCAAGTAATTGAATTTGATCAAGTGCCACAAGAGATGTACTACATGGTCGTGTCTATACATGAAGTCTCTGAAGAAGCGGTACGCGAGTCTTGGAACTCTCTACCAGCCAGTGCGCAAAATGTGTTGGATAATTTTGAACAGTTTCATGCGTTGATCTCTGTTAGCCAAGCTTTTGCCGGTGTCAATGTCATGGAGGAGTTCCCAACATTGAATTTACCGAAAGAGATGACAGACCAAGATAAAGAAGAATACCGAGCAGAGCTTCTTGATCAAGTGCTGCATAACTGTGTGAAAGATATGGTTAAACAGATCAAAAAAGCACGCCGCGACCCGATTCTAAAACGCGATTTTAAAGACGTGTTTGCAAAATAAAACGCACACCATTGAGCATAAAGCCGTCAATTTTATATGACGGCTTTTTCTATTGAACCTGAACTCGGGATAAGAGAGGCTTAGGTTATTGAATCAATACATTAATAATGAAAAATATTAATGCGTTAAGACGATATCACGCTGCGACACGCTCACGCCTTTAATTTGCACATACAGCGAATCACCAACATCCAGTTGTAGCTCATCGGCCGCCCATTTGGTTACCGTAGCCCACAGGTAACACCCTTCGCCTAACTTGAGTTTTATCCCCACACTCTGTTTATCAGTACCTTGAGGCTGCTTTTCAATCTGACAAATCTGCGCAGGCAGAATATTACGAATTGACGTCCGGTTTGGCTTATCAAGCGCCACCGAAACATCATTTGCACGGATCTGTAATCGCAGTGCAGAGCCTACCTCGCCTTCCACATATTGCACCCAAAGTTTGACATCATCTGCAAGCGAGACCTGTGTGAGCGCATAATCTTTGTTGTGCTGGCAGATGTGGGCAGAAAACAGACTACTTTGGTCAGCAAATGATTGCCAAGGACGCATATAATTTGAAGACCACACTTGCTCTAGCTCACCGTTTATCAGCACAGCGCCCTGCTCTAACACAACTAAATGATTAGCCAGACGCAAAATTTCATTCATGCTGTGCGTCACATAGAGAATTGGAATGTGCACGCTATGAGCCAGCTCTTCCAAAAAAGGCATCACTTCACGTTTGCGCGGCATATCGAGCGATGCCAACGGCTCATCCATCAATAAAATATCTGGCTTGGATAGTAAGGCTCGGCCAATCGCTACTCGCTGTTTCTCCCCACCCGATAAATCATGCGGATAACGTGTAAGTAATGGCGCTAAAGCCAATAATTTTACGATGGCGGCGAAGTGGTCAGCATCCTTTTTTTTGACACCATAGTTTAAATTGCCATGAACGGTGTAATGTGGAAACAATCGAGCATCTTGAAAAACGTAACCAACGTTGCGCTTTTCAACAGGCAAGTTAATCTTTTTTCGTTGGCTAAATAGGATGCGGCCATTGATCTCGATTTCACCAAGTTCAGGCTTCACCAATCCACTAATAATATTGATGAAGGAGGTTTTCCCCGCCCCTGAACGCCCGAAAACCGCACAAATACCACGGCTTGGTAAAACCAAATCCGCATTAAGCTTGATATCACCTAACTGTTTTTCAAATTGAATCTTTAACCCACTCATCATTGATTCCCTAAGCGCCGCGTCATTCGGCGGCTAATCACTTCAGAAATGAATAACGAAGCCAAGGCAATCGCGATGGAGATAATACACAAACGCATCGCTTCCATTTCGGCTCCTGGCGTTTCTAAAAAGTTATACATCGCAAGAGGAAGCGTTTGTGTTTCACCGGGAATATTGGACACAAAGCTAATGGTGGCTCCAAACTCACCTAGGCTGCGAGCAAAAGAGAGCATCGCGCCAGTGATCAGCCCGGGTATCGTTAAGGGTAATGTAATGGTCAAAAAAACTTTGAGTGGTGAAGCGCCTAAGGTTCGAGCCGCTTGCTCTAACTTAGGATCGACGCTTTCAAGGCTTAAACGAATCGCACGAACCATCAAGGGCAGTGCGATGATGACACACGCCAACACGGCTCCACGCCAACTGAAGCTGAAACGCAAGCCAAACATATTATCAAACCACTGCCCAATTACGCCTTGTTTACCCATGGTGATCAACAGAAGATACCCCACGACCACTGGCGGTAAAACGAGCGGCAAATGCACTAGGCTATCCAATATACTTTTACCCCAAAACTGCTTTCTGGCGAGTAGCCACGCAAAAAACATTCCCAGCGGTAAGAGCCAAAGCACGGTATAAATCGCGACTTTTAAGCTCAGTTGCAGTGCAACCCATTCATATTCAGAAAGCAAAGGAATCCGTTCCTGTTATCACGCTAAAACCGTAGTTCTGTAAGATACTTTTTGCTTGATCGCTGCGTAAAAAAAGCATGAATTGATTCACCGTATCACGCTCAGTTAGCTGCACTAAAGGATAATGGATGGCGCTGTGTAGGCTTGAATCAAATTCGTGTACCACTTTGACCTTATTGCTCATCAATGTATCCGTCTTATATACAATACCAAGTGCGGCTTCTTGACGTTCCACTAGCGCAAGCGCTAAACGTACGTTATTGGTTTGAGCCAGCATAGGGGCGAGCGACGACCACACTTTTAACTTTTCTAGTGTCTCTTTAGCATACATTCCCACAGGCACTGCCATTGTGTTACCTATCGCTAAACGTGAACCGTTCAAGGCGTCAAGCCATGCCGCAACATCATTTACTACCAGCGAATTGAGCTTCGACGATTGAGGGGCGATAAGCACCAGCTGATTTCCAGCCAACAATGTGACCTTATCGCTCGTCACAATGTTCTTGTTAAGCAAGTGAGTAACCCAGTTATCATTGGCTGAAATGAAAATATCCGCTGGTGCACCTTGCTCAATTTGACGAGCAAGCGCGGATGAACCCGCATAAACGGGCACAATGTCTAACGGTTGTTTCGGCTGGTAAGCCGCAATCAATTCATTAACCGCATTCGTCATGGATGACGCTGCATAAACAGTGATTTTCTCTTGTGCATAAACCGCCGTGCAGCACAGCATGGCGACGATAGAGAGCAGTATTTTTCTCATGTTAACGCTCCGTTAATTCTGGCCATAATAAGGCCAAGTTCAAATGCTCTTCAATCGCATCCGCAATGCGGTTAATGGCTTGTTCTTTTTGCGCCACATGATCGTAATAACTTATATCAGCGGCACCAGCCCAGCGACAGATAAGCTCAGTTGCAGGAAAACTATCAAAAATTCCGTGCATGTAAGTCCCCAACACTTGCTGGCAATCACTTAATAAACCGTCACGGTTGCCATTGTCTAACGTGATGATTGCTGAGGATGATGCATCATCGAGCGTTGTGCGTCCAACGTGGATCTCGTAGCCTGAGACCTTCGCTTTACCTTGCGGTAAAATAAGCTCGCCTTGAACATTCCTGAGCGTTTTTTCAGCGGTGAGTTCTGTACTGACGTCCAACAACCCCAGCCCTTCACTTTCGCCCGCTTCACCTTCAACGCCGAGTGGGTCGCGAATTACCCGACCTAACATTTGGTAACCACCACAAATGCCCATCACTTTGCCTCCGAAACGCAAGTGACGTTTGATATCCTGATCCCAACCTTGCGAGCGAAGATACGCAAGATCGTCCCTTACAGATTTACTGCCCGGAAGCAGAATCAGATCCGCATTTTCGATCCGTTCACCCTTTCCCACATAACGTAAGTCAACATCAGGATTTAAACGCAACGCATCAAAATCAGTATGGTTACTAATGCGAGTCAACACTGGCACCACAATATTCAATTTACTGTTGCTGCTGAGGGTTTGCGCTTGAGTGATCGCATCTTCAGCTTCTAAATCAAAGCCATGTAAATAAGGCAGCACACCAATAACGGGTTTACCCGTTTTTGCTTCTAACCAATCAAGGCCAGATTGCAGTAACGCAATATCACCTCGAAAGCGGTTAATCACAAACCCTTTTACACGTAGCTGTTCCGATTCAGAAAGCAGTGCTAACGTGCCATACAGATGAGCAAATACACCGCCTCTATCAATATCGGCAATGATAATTACAGGTACATCGGCCGCTTCAGCAAACCCCATGTTAGCAATGTCGTTTTCGCGTAGGTTGATTTCAGCCGGGCTTCCCGCCCCTTCAATCATGACACTTTGATACTCGGCTTGTAACCGAGCGTAGGAATCAAGCACAGTATTCATCGCGACTTTCTTATAATCGTGATAACCCGTTGCTTCCATATTAGAGAGCGCTCTGCCTTGCAGGATAACCTGCGCACCCGTGTCTGAATTTGGCTTGAGTAATACAGGGTTCATGTGTACCGATGGCTCAACGCCACACGCTTGAGCCTGAACAGCTTGCGCTCTCCCGATTTCGCCACCATCGGCCGTCACCGCACTATTGAGCGCCATGTTTTGCGGCTTAAAAGGGGCTACTTTTATTCCTCGACGTGCTAACACTCGGCATAAGCCTGCAACTAGTACACTTTTTCCAGCGTCGGAAGTGGTGCCCTGCACCATCAATGACCTTAATGTTGATTCCATATTAACTCTACGATAGGCGTTTGCTGGTAATCATACCGTCACAGCTGCTACTCACTCAATAAAATGAATGGAATATTAATGTTCCGCTCAGAGTGTGTTCAACATCTTAGTGTTTAAATCGCTTCATCAAAACAACAAACCCATAGAGGAATTAAAAATGAAACGTACAACACTAGCCCTAGCAGCTTCGATGATTATTGCTCCTGTTTTCGCTTTTGCAGGTAACCATAACCAAAACAGTAATACCATCAATTACAATGGTCCTATCGAACTTACGTCTGTGGAATCGTTGCTAAAAGACACCAATATGTTTACAGAAAAGCATGTTGTGGTTGAAGGAAAGTTGATTCGTCAAATCAGAAAAGACACATTCGTATTCAGTGATGGCAACGGTGAGATTCAAGTAGAACTGGATGATGACATCCACTTCACAGCGCCACTCAATGCCGAGACTAAGGTTCGTCTTTATGGCGAATATGAAGGAGGACTGACACCTGAAATCGAAGTGGATCAGATCCAAGTTCTATAATCATTACTGTTTATTGCTCTCTTGATGGTAAAACACAAAAAATAAGATGGATTTTTTTGTGAAAATGGCCTGTAATTTGCAGGCCATTGCTGTATCTTATTCAGCTTAATTTTCATCTTTTCAGGACGAAGCGTACATGTATAAAAAAGCGTACTCACTAGGCCTAGTCGGTTTGTCATGCGTTCTTTCTTTCTCTGCGCAAGCTAACAATTTTAATTATAACTTCTTTGAAGTCAGAACCGCTATCAGCCCTGAATCCTCAGGTGCAGAATTTAGTACTTATTTAACCGATAACACACACCTTGTCGCTCGTTACGATTCGAGATTTGACGGAGATTGGGATGCCGCTGGCGGAATTGGCTTTAACGGTCCAATAAACCAATTTGCTGATGTCTACGGACAAATGCTTGTTCACCACATTAGACCTACCGATGAACAGGGTGGCAAAAGCGAAACCCAGTTGGAGTTTAATATTGGCAGCCGGATCTGGTTATCGAGCCAAATTGAAGCCAATATTAAACTGGGTAAGAACGATGAACACTCGGTATTTTGCGCTGGATTACGTTTTCACTCTACTGAACAATTATCGTTAGGAGCTGAAACCAAAAACAACGGCGTTTACGGCCCACAGATCGTCATGAATGTTCGTTTTCAGTTCTAAAACGTAAAACGGCCTTCAGGTTTAAGCGCATGATGCTTCTTCGCTACTTGTGCGCTTCTTTTTACTCTTTGTATCAACAGAATTACCCCACAAATTTGATGTACTCCACGATATCAGATATTTGGAAGCGACTTCTCATATATCAGCGATATACTATGCACTCAATAACTTATATGTGCCGCTATGTTTCGCTCTTTCTATAAATACTTAGCTCAATGGCTATTTGTTAGTGTCGTGCTTGGGGTTGTGCCCTTTCTTTATTTCGTCAAAGAATTCGACAAAGCTCACGAACAAACTGTGCAAATGATCGAACAAAAAAGCCATTCTCAACTCGAATACAATAAGCACGAACTGCTTACTGCGTTTAATGACGTTTACAATTCCACTCAAATATTGTCAAACAACACCATGTTGTACAGCGCATTACGTCTTCCCTCCACCGAAAATATCGAAGCGGTACAGGCGTTTTGGTTATTAGCAGCTCGTATTCAAACCCTTTATTCTCGGCTCAGGCTTTTTGATATAGCGGGTAACGAATTAATTCGCGTGAATCAGAGTAATGGATCAACAGAAGCAGTACCAAGATCACAACTAAAAAACAAATTGCACCGAGACTATTTTCAGTATGCGCAAAACCTTTCCCCAAACCAAATTGGGATCTTCGGTGTTGATAGTGAAAGAGAAGAAGAAAATTATGGTACTACTTCCCAGATAACCGCAGTATTTAGGATTATTGCACCAATAGATTTTGATGGAAAAAGGCAAGGCTATTTTGTAGCAAATCTTAATTTAACCCAGTTGTACAAAAAATTTAACCAGAGGTTAAATTCACTGAGTCGCCCAGACATCATCAGTTTCAAGGGGCAGTATATTCATCATGAAAATGAGATCTTATCTCAACAAGAAAACCCGTCGAAATACCACCTGATGAATGTGAACAGTGTCGCCCCTATACTCTGGAAAAGTATGCAAGAGCAAGCTTCTGGCACGGTATGGGATAACAACTGCTGGTATAGTTTTACTCAAGTTCCTTTGCAATCCATATTCCCAGAAATGGAGCCAATTTACCTAATTCAGTCATTAAATGGTGATGCGCTCAATAAATTGCTTTCTGCCACAGAGCTAAAAATTGGCTTTCAAGCGGTTGGCATCGCGCTATTAGTAATGACGATTGCCGCCGGTTTTATTCGTTGGAACGCAAACCACGATAAAAACAGTATCGAGAGCAAACTGGCTAGGGCGGCGATGAATGGTATGTCCGCTATGGTGATTACCGATCGTAATAACCGCATTATCAAAGTAAACAATGAGTTTACCCGGATCAGCGGCTACACCTTAGCCGAGGTAAGAGGTAAACAACCTTCCGTTTTTTCCTCCGGTAAGCACAATCAAGCTTTTTACATGAATATGTGGAAAGTGCTGCAAGACGAAGGGCTATGGGAAGGTGAAGTCATTAATAAGCGTAAAGATGGCTCAATGCAAACCGAGATCTTACGTATTCAAACCATCCGTGATTCAGACGGAATTATTCAGTTTTATGTGGCCTCCTTTGTTGATATTAGTCATCGCAAAGAGCTAGAAAATCGCCTGCGTGAGCTCAGCGAGAAAGATGCGCTCACCAACATTTGGAACCGCAGGAAATTTGATCAAGAAATGCGTTCAGAATGCTTACGCGTAAAACGTTACCAAGCTCAAGTGCAGTCGTGCTTAGCGATTATTGATATCGACCATTTTAAACGCATTAATGATAAATTAGGCCACGCAGAAGGCGATAAAATCATTCGCTCTGTCGCAACACAATTAAGTGAGCACCTAAGAGAAACGGACTTTTTAGCTCGCATCGGAGGCGAAGAGTTTGCCATCATTATGCCTCATACACCACTGGCAGAAGCTGAGTTGGTCATGCACCGTTTACGAGTAGCCGTTCACTTAAATCATCGTTTAGAAGTGTCGATCAGCGGTGGCATCACTGACATTACAGAAAAACCAGAAGAAGTGTATAAACGGGCCGATATTGCATTGTATGAGTCAAAAGCTTCGGGGCGTAATCTTGTCTCGGTATTGACCAGTGTCGAGATGGAAGAATTTGCTTAACAATTAGCACCATTTAAGTGCATCGAGAAATAAAATGGGTTTATTTTCGTGCAATTATCGCAAACTTAGTTTGTAACGTATTGTTCGCTATCATTTTTACTTTTGGCTTAAAACTTGTACTACTCTCTAATATGGTAAATAGATTGCACATATTTAGGGAGAAATAAGATGCAAGAAACACTAACCGTTGTGTTAGCAGGTGGCGTCGGTTCGCGGCTATCTCCGCTAACTGATGACAGAGCAAAACCGGCTGTACCCTTTGGTGGAAAATATCGAATCATTGATTTTACACTCACCAACTGCCTACACTCAGGGCTGCGAAAGATTTTGGTCCTGACTCAATATAAATCTCATTCATTACAAAAACATTTACGTGATGGCTGGTCTATTTTCAATCCAGAACTCGGCGAATTCATTTCTGTGATCCCCCCGCAGATGAGAAAAGGCGGAAAATGGTACGAAGGAACGGCGGACGCTATCTACCACAATATGTGGCTACTTTCACGCAGTGATGCCAAACACGTCGTTGTTTTATCTGGTGATCATATCTACCGGATGGACTATGCGTCTATGCTCGAAGCTCATAAGCAAAAAAATGCTGCACTGACTATCGCTTGCATGGATGTCCCAAGAGAACAAGCTTCTGCCTTTGGCGTGATGAATGTAGATAATGACTTCAAGATCACCTCATTCATCGAAAAACCAAGTGACCCACCCTCCATGCCCAATAATCCTCATCGCAGCTTAGTTTCTATGGGGATCTACATTTTTGATATGGAAGTATTAAAAAGTGCTTTGGTTCACGATGCAGAACGGGAAAACTCGAGTCACGATTTTGGCAATGACATCATTCCCAAATTGATTGAAAGCCATGCTGTTTATGCGTATGAGTTTTGCGGTGACCGGGGGCGAGTCGCTAAAGATTGTTACTGGCGTGATGTCGGTACACTTGATTCTTTTTATAACGCTAACATGGATTTACTCGAACCCGTTCCACCAATGAACTTATACCAAAAAAACTGGGCCATTCGTACCTACGAAGCGCAATACCCACCTGCGCGCACGGTTTCTTCTGCAACAGGTAACGAAGGTATATTCATTAATTCGATCATTTCAAACGGTGTGATTAACTCTGGAGGTTCTGTACAACACTCCATTATTTCTTCAAACGTCAGAATTGATAATGGTGCAACAGTGGTCGATAGCATTTTATTTGATGATGTTGAAGTCGGCGCAGGGTGTCAGCTCATGAGATGTATTATTGATAAACATGTAAAAATCCCTCCACATACTCAAATTGGCTTAAACCCAGTTGAAGATGCCCAGCGTTTCCGTATTTCAGAAAATGGCATTGTTGTGGTACCCGAAAGTTATCAATTCTAAACCTAGATTTTTTTGCCCACTCAATTTATCCCTCATTAAAATGAAGCCTTAGCACACGCTAAGGCTTCTTACTTTACACTGAGTTCAAAACATACCGATTAATCACGCTCGGTTATGGGCACGTTGTTGCATCCCAAAACCAATTTGACTGAGTCGGTGACTCCCAAACGCCGGGGTTGTTTTTGGCAATAAAACATTTCCCGTTGTAAATCACAACATCGCCAGTTTTCACCTGTGTGGATCCGGGAACCCAAGTAATGACATTGCTAGGATTCGTGGTACCACCGGTATCGCCACCGCCAGTATCTCCACCGTCACTGCCACCAGAAGATAGGTCAGCAAGTGGAAGATCCGGTTGTTCAAACTTGAAGGCGTAATCGACACCATTAATGTTTACGCTGTAATTTGCAGGCCCAGAAATAGGGAGGTAGTAAACCATATCCAACTCATACACGCCGCCTGCGGGCAGAGCTTTCCAGTTCGGCAAACTAAACGCTACGCGGTGCATGACACCGTCTAAGCCACCGACGTTGTTGGCGCGAGTATGGCCAGAAGCAATCACCTTCAAACCACCACCAGATTGGTCTTTAGCATTATCAGGTGCAGATACGGGGATATCAAACTGGAACTCAGTACCACCTGGGATCTCTTGACCTGTGTTGTTAGTAAAGCTGATTTTCGGATTGATTGGGTAGTTTTGATCACCCACCTTAAATCCACCAACGGAGACCGCGATGTCTACAGTTTCACTGGCAATCGTTCCTGTTGCAAGCGTGTTACCATAAGGCGTTGCCGACTTAAACTTGTCATAAATTGCTTTCGTCATGGTATTACCCATGTGGTATTCGCCATTTCCGCTTGCACAAGCTTGCTCTGTTGAATCCACTTGAGTGCGTTGACCATTAGCGTCCAAGACATAACAGTTATAATCGCCCGCTAACTCCCAAAACATGATGCCGCCGATCTCTTTATCGATGACATAATCGGCTTTGGTGTTGATAGACTCTTTATCTTCAGTTGATAAGAACACCCCTTTATCGGCATTCCACAGCCAAGGCGCGACGGCAACGCTGTCATAGTGACGTTGGTAAAGACCGACAAGTTGATCGGCAGGCTCATTCACTGAATCAAGGTTATAAGCTTGGGCGTAAGAGCCCCAAATCCCCTTCTCTAGGTTTTTGGCATGCCACATTGGGTTTGAACCTGCGCCCATCTCGTTTCCTTTCGGATCGGTGTCGTGCCACATGTTGTCAATACCCACCGCGCCGTGGCCACAGTTGTTTTTCTCACCCTCACCAGTGCCCGGAGCACATTCAGCTTGGTTAGGTAATGCCGCTCGCCCCCATAAACCATTCTCTCCACCCGTGACACCTTGCCAGCCACGCGTGTAGTAAGGAACGCCGATGTTGATGCGCCCTGCGGGCATAGAGCCGCGGAAATAGTGATAAGCCCAGTCGGTGTTGAGGTAACCAATACCACCGTATTGAGCCGTACCATATACGTTCCACTGTGCTAACTCTGAATCTTTACCAGTGTCATACAAAGCCGCGTTGTGACCCACGTGATCATTCCATGCGCCGTGTAAGTCATAAGACATGATGTTCACATAATCAAGATACTGAGTGACATCAAACGTCTCCATACCACGCAATAGATAACCAGAAGATGGTGCTGCAATCGTCAGCATGTAATGGTGGCCATCTTGTGCCGATGCTTGATCAAGCTTCTGACGTAGTACCTTCATTAACTCTTGGTACGACGCCCATAAATAAGCACGGCGAGGTTCCATAATCGCTTTATCATCTGGATTACCTGCGCCCGCCATTGAGGTTGGATATTCATAGTCGATATCGACACCATCGAATTGATATTTACGAATCATTTCAACAGCCGATGTTGCAAATTTTTCAATACCAGCGTGGTTGATAGAGCCATCCGCGTTGGTTGTCATCGTATAAAAACCACCATCGGCGACACGGTTGCCTGCCGTATCAAAGTGCCCGCCAGTTTCAGCCCAGCCTCCGATAGAAATTAAGGTCTTAACATCAAATTTTTTCTTCGCTGTTGCCAACGCACCAAAATGACCTTTAAAGCCTAATGCAGGATCAATCTCAACCCCTGGCCACTCTTTGCCCACTGCCGCATTATTGGGATCGTTCACATCGCCTACATTCACTTTGCCATCGGAACCTATGCTGACGAAGGCATAGTTAATGTGCGTGAGCTGCTCCCACGGGATGTCTTTTACAAGGTAAGCCGATTGCGGATCATCACCCGCACGCCAACTGGTGAAATAACCGATAACACGACGTGGATGATCCGCCCCCATGATCTCACGACCTTCCGCATCGTAAACAGTGCAATAAGGTACATTCACACCTTCGGTTTGATATAAACCATCAGGACGACAATTATTAGCTATTGGCGCGCCATTGACTGTTAAAGTCGCTAACGTGGAATCTGTCGTCGCACCAAGGTTATCAGTGGCGCGTGCAAACACCGCCAAGTTACCCGCTTTTGTCGCGGTGTATTCTAAGGTATACGGAGCACTAACAGCTGTTCCAACCAGCGTTCCCGCAACGAAGAAATCAACTTTATCGACGCTTCCATCAGTATCAGCAGCGTTTGCGGTTAAGGTGACTAAAGCCCCCACGTCAACGGAGACCGCAGAGAGCGTAATATCAACAGTTGGAGCCTGGTTGCCTGGTTGTTGTGCCTCTTTCACCGTTAAGGTCGTTGCACTTTTCACGCTGGCATCACCTTTATCATCGATGGCTACAACACTGAATTCATGCTGACCAGCGGTTGCGACCCACGTGGCTTTATAAGGTGCCGTGGTGACTATACCCACAATTGCACCATCGACAGAAAACTCGACTCGAGCAACGCTGCCGTCACTATCGGTTGCGTTCGCACTTAATATTACGGTATCACCGACAGCAATCACATCTGCTGCGGAAGGTGAAGAGAGATTCGCGGTCGGTAGCAGGTTCTCACCACCGGAAGTGGCGCAAACATCCAACACTTTCCACTGGGCATAATCACCGGAAAAGTTGGCTGGATCGTTACCTTGAGTCCAATAGTTAGCTTGGTAGGCGGTACCACTGTGCTGAACCTTGTTACCGCCAGTATAAACTTTTGACGATTCCCAAGGGCTTAGTGTCGTGCAATCAACGGCTGCATAGCTGTTAAAAGCCATCAAGCAAGAGGCCGTTAAAGTGCTCAGTGTAAAAACACCCTTTGCCACTGTCCTGTTGTTTAAATGCATAGCTGCTCATTCCTTAAGTTATTGTTTCACTATAAAAAGCCTCGTATCAAGAAGAAACCAGACTTTAATTCTCACGTGAAACAACTGTAGGACAGAGCGATAAATAAGCACCTCAATTTGTTCAAATATCAAAAATCACTCGCAACAAGTTGCACTATTTCTGCAAAAGAGGCATCGTTATTTTGCATCAACAACTAATTATTGGTTAATTTTCCGATTCTAAAAAAAGCGCCGAAATCAGAACAATGTACGGACTGCCTGCCGGTTATTTAACTTACACACTATCAAAAAGAGCAAAAAATATGCAACAACACTAATTGTTACAAAAATGTAGAGTTTAACTTTATGCGCGATTTCTAACGCTGTACTCCTCTTGGGGTTTCATTAAAATGTCGCTTATATTCTCGACTAAACTGAGATGCGCTGGCATAACCAACTAAGCGAGCGGCATCGTTCACACGCTTGCCTTCCACACGAATCAGCTCTTTCGCTCTGTTAAGCCTGACTTTTTTTAAATATTGTAAAGGAGATTCTAACGTCACCAGCCTAAAGGCGTGGTGAAACGCCGAAACACTCATATTGGCTTCTTCGGCGAGCAACTGAACGGTAATGGACTGATCATATTCTTGATGTACTTTACTCAACGCTTTGGCTATCCGGGCGTAGTGCCCTTCTTGATGAGCGAGATCAAAAAGCACATAACCGTGCTCGCTGGTTAATGCCCGAAACACAATCTCCTCGACTAAGCTTTCGCCAAGCACTTTAGCTTCAAGATCATCAACCAATGCAGACATCAAACGAATCGCACTTGCTTGCATCTTTGCGCCCATTTCTACTGATTTCAGCCCGCATTTTGATTTGTCTATGCAATCAGATAAAAAACCAGAAGCCTCAAGTCGATCAACCTGCTTAAGGAGAAGTGAGTGATCGATATTAATAGTCAAGCCCAATAACGGTTCACTTTCAGACGCAAAAGCTTCGCACTCAAGTGGTAAAGGTACCCCAACAACCAAGTAATCATTAGGGCCATAATTTACGGGTTGGCTACCAATATGAATGCGTTTATGTCCTTGCCCCAATAATATGATACCGGATTGATACACAAGGGGTTGTCTACCATTACCGCGGCTGCTGCGATAAAACAATACGCTCGGCACTGCCGTTTGGTGAATACCTTCCAAATGATCTAAAGATTGTTTTTCAATGTATTGCTGCATCAGTTGCGCCAGTTTACTCATAATGCCCCCTTATCAAAACTGAAGGAAGAATACGACAATTAGAGAATTAGGCAATTAATTTCGAGAAATTGGTCTATATTGACTGGATAATTAATACTAATATGCACATCGTAAAACACTGCCTTGGAGGCGCCGCCTCCTTTTCTATAAGCAAAGGTGAGAATAATGAAATTTACTTATGTTAACCCTACTCTAATTCACTTCGGCCAAGGCCAAATCTCGGCAATCAGTCAGGCGATTCCAACTGACCAAAAAGTACTGGTGATCTACGGTGGCGGTTCGATCAAAAAAAATGGTGTTTATGACCAAGTCGTGAGTGCACTCACTGACCACCAATGGGTCGAGTTTTCAGGTGTAGAAGCAAACCCAACCAAAGAAACCTTAGATAAAGCGGTTGCTATCGTCAAAGAACAGGACATCGACTTTATTCTTGCCGTGGGTGGTGGTTCGGTTATCGATGGTTCAAAATACGTTGCCGCGGCGGCTAAGTATGATGGGGATGGCTGGGACATCATGGTGGGTAAACATCAAGTTACTGAAGCTACGCCTATCGGTGCAATTCTGACTCTGCCTGCAACCGGTTCTGAATCCAACATGGGCGCGGTCATTACCAAAGCACAAACACAAGACAAACTGGCCTTTATGGCTCCAGCGGTACAGCCTAAGTTCGCAGTGCTTGATCCAGATGTAATGAAATCACTGCCTGAGCGCCAGTTGATCAACGGTATTGTTGATGCTTGGGTACACGTCTGTGAGCAATATTTAACCTTGCCAACCAATGCGATGGTTCAAGACGGCTATGCCGAAACTTTACTTAAAAACTTGCTGGTATTGGGTCAACAATATGACCAGCGTGATAATGATGGATGGCGAGCAAACCTGATGTGGACAGCGAACCAAGCACTAAATGGCCTGATCGGTACTGGCGTTCCACAAGATTGGGCGACTCATATGATTGGTCACGAGTTCACCGCATTATGGCATGTTGATCACGCCCGTTCGCTAGCGATTGTGCAGCCTTCCCTACTGCGCAATCAACTTGAGAACAAACGCGCGAAACTTGAGCAAATGGGCAAAAATGTCTTTGGACTCAATCAAACTAGCGATCTTGCCTTACGCACAATCGATGCGATTGAAGCCTTCTACCACAGCTTGAATGTTCCAACCCAGTTTGCGGATCATAATAGCAGTAAGCAAGCGGCCATAGACGCAGTTATCGCTCAACTGAACGCACATGGAATGCTTGTTTTGGGTGAACAGCAAGCCATCACGCTTGAAAAATCACGGGAAATTTTGGAACAAGCTATCATTTAGCCTCATTTTTTAGACGAGTGAATAGTGATTTCCACATTCCAATAGCATAGATTCAGCTACATCAAGCAGCGCAATTGAGCGCTGCTTTTTTTGTACTTTTTTTGTATTGGATACTTTATGTAGCGGCCTTTCATTACCATGCCAGCATTATCAAACTGATCCACCACCTAAAATTGAAAAACTAATAACGACTTTTAAAGTCATCCTTTTCTAAACCATGTTTTTTCATTCGTAAGTAGAGCTTTTTACGCGGTACTTGCAGATAATTTGCGGCATCAGCGACGCGACCAGAATGGAGAAATAATGCATCTTCAATAATTTGCTTTTCGTAATCATCCACCAATTCATCAAGCGGTGATAAAAGATCAGACTGATTGTACAAACGCTCTTTTCCCGTCAGTTTTACAATACCTATCGCATATAATTCAGCTACATTTCTCAGCTCTCGTACATTTCCCGGCCATTGATGTGCACGCAGTAGCGACAAATAACTCAGTTCTACCGCTGGCAAAGGTTTCGCCAATTTATTACAACTCTGCTTGAGAAAATAATGGAACAAAGTAGCGATATCATCGGGACGATGTCGAAGTACAGGCACCTCTATCACGCCTTGGTTTAGCAAATAATAGAGTTCTGGCTGCAACCGATTAGCCGTAATCAAGGCTTCAGGTTCCGTACCTAAAATAGCAATCACGCGCGTTCGAGCTTTGCTTAGGCGTTCTTGGTTAAGCATCCTCTGAGTCAAATAACGCTGCAATTCTTCAGAAAGTAATTCGATGTGGTCTATTAGCAATGTACCGTTTTCACTTGCATCTAATTTTTGTTCAATCTGTGCGAGCGTGGTCGCTGATGAAACGGTTAATTCCACCAGCGATGAAGCATGATTACCCTGTGTCAGTTGGTGGATGAGATATGCAATAGTATGCCTTCCAACACCCGATTCTCCACAAATAACAACATGACTGTTGAGCATTGAATACTGAGCAACATGGTGGCGAATTTGCCCCATTTGAGCGGATTTTCCGATGAGTTCGCATTTGATTGAGTTGGCCATAGCCGTTTTTTGTTGTACAAAATGACGACGAATATCGAGATTTTTCTTCACTAAGCTCAATAACTCCGCAGGATTGATTGGCTTTTCAAGAAAATCGCATGCCCCTATTTTGACCGCCTCTACCGCCATAGGAATGTCTCCGTGGCCAGTAATGACAATCACAGGAATATGCTCATCAATCGATTTAATCGCTTTAAGCAATTCAATGCCGTTCATTTGTGGCATATAGACATCAAGCAATATCACTCCAGCCCAATCAGAATGGATAAACTCACACGCTTTGGTGGGATTAAGAAGTGCTTTTGACGGCAAATTAGCTATCGACATAAGATGCGAATATGAGTCAAGGACATCTTGGTCATCATCAATCAATAAAACAGAATAATTATGATTCATAAGGCAACTCCAGCACGACCATTGCACCTCGGCTGACTGTCGAGGCAAGATAAATTTGACCCTTTATTTTTCCTATGAGCGAGCGGCAAATATTCAGCCCTAAGCCCAACCCTACTTCTTTGGTCGTGGTAAAGGGCGTAAAGAGTTTTTCAACGACATCATGAGCAAATCCAGCCCCTGAATCGCATACTGCAACAACGTGATGCGTTGGCGTACTCGACAGCAATATCACGTCAACTTTTTTGTGCTCACATCCCACAACCGCTTCACAGCCATTTACCAACAAATTAATCAATACCTGTTCCAAGCCGATTTGATCTGCAATGACTTGAATTGGTTGATGAATATGGCTTTGCAATACTATTTGTTGACGTTTCGCTTTCGTTTCAACCAACAACATAGCCTGACCGATAACATCAGTAATCAAGACAGGGGTAAGGGTTTCATCACTGCTACTTTTACGAGAAAAATGACGTAGCCCATTGATGATTTTGCCCATTCGCTCTGTTAAATGTTCAATATGATCGATGGAATGTCTGATTTGCTCTGTTTTCTTCTGCTCTAAAGCAAGGTTTACGCTATAGAGATAAGTCGACATTGCGCTTAATGGTTGATTCAATTCGTGCGCTAAACTGGTCATCGTTTGCCCGACCACCGCCATTTTAGCGGCTTGTACTAACTCACTTTGTGTTTTTTTAAGATGGTTTTCGGTCCGGTGGTGCTGCTCAATTTCAGCGAGTAACTGATGATTTTTTTCACGTAATGAATGAGTTTTTGCTCGAACTCGCTCTTCTAATAATCGATTAGCGTGCTCTTGATCGGTAACATCCGTAATCGTGATGATAACTTTATCGCTTAAACCGTGGGTATACTTACGTAAATACAAGCGCAAGTAATAAGGTTTATCCACATCGCCTAACGATAGCGTAATGACATCTGCACCATTTTCGATCAACTTAGCCTCTGGGTTAAACAGTGCTTGCAACTGCGATTGAGTTGACGTTGAAAAACAGAGCCAAAAGGCTTTCGGGTCCTCATTCTGGTCTATATTCAAGCGAACACGAGCGCTTAAGTTAGCCGATTCAATATAACCATCCAAATCACAAGTGATTAAACTCGCTTGCGTATTGTTAATCAAACTCAGTGCGTTGGTTCGGTCCATTTCCTCCACTTTTTTACCATACTGAACCAATTTTTCACTGATCCGGCCAATTTCATCTCTGCCGTCTACCACAATAGGGTGTGAAAGATCGTTATGAATGATGGCATCTAAACTGTCGCTAAGGCGGTTAAGTCGGCCCACAATCCGACGATTGATGAAATAGTAAGTCAAAAACAAACTGATAATGATCGATAAGCTAAAGCAGACAAACAGAATACGGTTACCATGAGAAACCAGTTCCGTGGTCTCTTTTTTCGCTTGAACAAACGACTCATCGGCGTTGGCTACCAACATAGCAATATCAGTATGTTGGTGGAGAAGCTGCTGCTGAACTTCAGCTCGAATATCATCAAGCTGGGCATTTAAACGCACCATAGAACGTAAGTTTTGATGGAAAGAGCCATTCAAACTCAATACATCCATTAGCTCACTGAGTAATTGTTGATAGGCGATGGTTGCAGGTTGTGAAAAAATCGGCGCACTCTGTGCGTACAGTTCTTCAAGGCGGTACTGTAGTACTTTCATGCCATTATTCACTTGGCTAATATGCTTAGATTGGATGAGCTCTTTTGCGAACATAAACGTTTGAGCCTCACCATCTAGGATAGACTGGACAGCCCCTAAACTCGCAAACAGCATGTCGCTTTCATTACCTTTCATTTTACGCTCTAGCTGCCACTGTATTTCTTGGCGCAGCGGAGTCAACTCAGAACCAATATCTTGATGTAGCCATTGGATCTGCTCTTGAAGTAACTCAATTTGACGACTTTGATCAATCCGTTGCCCGACCAGAAGACCAAATTGCTCACTAAGATTACGTAGCCGTTGATACCCAGCAAGCAGCCGTTGCTGCTCGCTGTTCAATTCAATCTCGCTTAATATTTTGCTGATCGTCGTTAAATTGTTATCCAAACGTTGCCGTTGCTCATCCAACTCAACTTTGTTACGCGTATTTGAGATGATTTCGATCCGTCTTTTAATTTCCGAACTACTGCTTTCGAGCAGATAACTGGCATTATATTTAGGAACACTTTTATCAAGCAGCTCGCTCACTTGATTATCTAAACTATTCCATGTTCCCCATGCGACGATGCTGACAATCGTCAACAGCAAGGTACTACAAGCAAAGGCCAAAACCAGTCTCGCGCCAATCGTGTTGTATTTCGGAAAAATCATGGCGTATCGACCCGGTCCAAGTTTTTTAGATCGGACAAAGCTTCTTCTAAGGTTAATGCCAACTGCATCTTCCAACGATGCGTCAGTTCCGCTACTTGCATAGAAATGGCGGCGGAGTGTGTCTCATACTGCACATCATCAACACTGATTTTTTGCCATGACTGATATACCACGGCTAACTCTGTTTCGGTCACAGGTAAAGAGAACACTCGAGTTTCAATATTTTCAATGAGCTTCAGAGCTGGTCCATTGTGTGCGTACTTGGTTTTAGCATGATTGATTGCGAGCCAAGTGTCTTTTAACTGAGGTAAGCGTTTGGTAATCGCAATTTCAAACAATAAGTTAACTAACTCCTCACGATGTGTAATGGATGCCATGGACAACTGTGTATATGCCTCATTAAACAGGGATTTATCGTTTATCGCATGTTTAGAAAAATCATTGCTATCCATATTCGTTTGTACCGCTTTTGACATCAATAAATCGATGAATGCCTTCGCATATTGATCATTTTCACGCAGGCTCACTTGGGCGACGTATGTGGGCATTAGGGTAAAACTTTCATCATAGCGAAATTGCACGTGCTCAAATTTTCGTTCTAATATGCTGGCATAGCTATCAATCGTTGGGCCTATCCCAAATTGCCCTTTGGCTACATAATCACTCACACCAAAACTGCGTGAGGAAATTGTCCCTAAATTTGCCCCCACGTTCAGTAAAATCCGCCACCCTTGTTGCCAACCATATTTAGCAAGAATGCTCTCGACCATTAACTGAGTAGTACCCGAACGTGTTGGGGTACTCATCGTGATGTGGTCAAAATAGATAAAATTAGCCAGATCGGTGAACGACGTAGGCGTCGGTAAATGATGTAAGCTGAGATAGTCACGATTCCATACCAAACCAGCGCCAGAATAGCCTATCGTCACGACTTTATCAGTTGGCGGTAACATGTAGGGTTTTAACCATTCTGGTGGTTGCAAATGGGCAGGTAAGGTTGCGAGCTTATTGCTATTTGCTAAATGCTGCATTAAAAAAGGCGATGAGCTCAGCACTACATCAATATTCTGGATATAGCTTTTATTAAGCAGTTGAATACTCGATTGTGCTCTACGGTGGACAACTTGCACATCAACCCCTTGATACTGTTTGCTGAACTCTTCAATAAGAGGTAGCAAGGGTTCACGTGAAAATGTGGTCAGTATGACTAACTCATTCTCTTTTGCATAAGCGGTATTGATAGCCGCCGCTATCGATCCTAGTAGCACCATCCATTTGCACCAGCGTAATAAGGTACAAGAACGGGAAACCGCTTTTAAATCACAAAACCCTAAAAATTGTGCGTTCACTCAAAACTCTACCGTTTAGCTAAAAATAAATTATTAAACATTTGTGTCAGTTATGACGCAAAACAGCGTATTACAATTTCAATTTTATCAGCAAAACATAATTTACCCTTCGCTGAATTCCCATTTTTGACCCATTCACACTCTCAATTTGAGTCATTTCTGCCTCAAATTGGCACTTTTGAGCCCCATACCCATTTGTTTGAAGATGCATTCCGACAACGAAACAACCCTATTTAGTAATAACCCTATTTAGTATTTGATGAATGGAGAGCTCCATGCTTAACTTTTTTAAAACTCGCCCAGATCTACCGCTATCGGATAGCTCTCAGGGCGCAATGCAATCGCGTTTCAAAAGTTTTCAATGGCAAGTATTCTTAGGCTTAGTCTTTGGATACGCCATGTTCTATGTGGTTCGTATGAGTTTAGGCGTCGTTAAAAAACCGATGCTTGATGCGGGCATCGTATCGATAGAAGAACTCGGGATCATGGGATCAGCCTTCTTCTTCACCTACGCATTTGGTAAGTTTTCGAACGGTTTCCTTTCTGACTACGCCAACATCGGCCGATTTATGTCGTTCTCACTACTGCTTTCCGGTGCCACTGCCATATTCATGGGGTTGAACACCACGGCATTCTTCTTTGTGTTACTTTGGGCCGTCAATGGTTGGTTCCAATCGGTGGGTTCTGCGCCTTCTTGCGTCTCGCTTTTCCAATGGTTCTCACCTAAACAACGCGGAAGCCGTTATTCAATTTGGGGAGGATCTCGAAATATCGGCGAAGGCATCACTTGGATCCTAACAGCAACGCTCGTGAGTTATTTAGGCTGGCAAGCAGGTTTCATCGGTGCGGGCATTGCTGCCATCATCGCTGCATTGATTATGTTCTTTGTACTGAAAGATCGTCCGCAGACCTATGGTTTACCTGATGTTGCAACAGCATTTGGTGAAGAGCCCGAGTTCAAAAAAGCCAACGATCCAAAGGAAACACGTCGCGCTCAACTGTTCATTTTGAAGCAGCCGACTGTCTGGCTGATTGCCGCTGCTTGTGCCGCGATGTATATCTCTCGCTATGCGATGTCTTCTTGGGCGGTGTTATACCTACAAGAAACCAAAGGCTATTCACTGATTGATGCTGGTTTTGCAATGTCCACTTACCCTATTGCAGGCCTCGCGGGCGCTATTTTGTCTGGTATCATTTCAGATAAAGTATTCAACGCTAACCGTCATATCCCAACGCTACTTTACGGATTTGCCAACATTGCAGGTATGTGCTTGATGTTCTTCGGCCCCGATAACCGTATGGTAGATGCTGTTGCTCTAGGCTTAATTGGCTTTGCGATTGGTGGGCTTGTCGTATTTCTTGCTGGCCTAACGGCTTGTGACTTAATGCCTAAAAATGCCGTCGGTGCCGTAAAGGGCTTTATTGGTTTGTTCTCTTACTTAGCTGCTTCGGCTCAAGAACTGGTGTCTTCATCACTGATTAAAATGACGGAAGTGGATGGCGTAACCAAATATGACTTTACTCAAGCACAATATTTCTGGTTGGCCGCTGGCGTGATTTCTTTACTGCTTGCGACTACGGTATGGAATGCCAAGAAAGTAACGGATATTGATGCTCCTACGGGCCAGATACTGGAAACGAAACCAAGTCTCTAATCTATAACACCCTTGATACAGGGAGGATAATCCTCCCTGTTATTTTCTTATTTTCATTCTTATTTTCTATATCCAAATCACTTGAAAAATCGACCAAATGTCGGCCGAGAGCAATGGACAAGTGCAATTAGCACCACCATAACTTCAAGTAAAATGGCTATAGCGAGTGTCGTTATAGGATACCACTATGTGTAAAACAAAAATCGTTGCAACGCTTGGCCCTGCAAGCCAAAGCCGTGAGATGATCACCAAGCTCATTAATGCTGGTGTTAACGTTGTACGTTTAAACTTTTCTCACGGCACCGCTGACGAGCATATTGAACGCGCGATGTTAGTACGTGACATTTCACAAAAGCTTGGTGTCAGTGTCGGCATATTAGTCGATTTACAAGGACCTAAGATCCGTATTTCCTGTTTTGAAGACGGTGCGATCACTCTAAAAGCGGGTGACTCATTTATTCTCGATGGGCTTCACCCCACAATGGCTGGTAACCAAGAACGTGTAGGCTTAGATTACCCGCAGCTGATTCAAGACTTGAAGTTGGGTGATACTTTACTGCTTGATGATGGCCGAGTACAACTCCGGGTCGAAGAACTCAACAAACCACAGCAGTGGGTAAAAACTCGCGTCATAAACAACGGTAAGCTGTCTAATCGCAAAGGCATTAATTTGCTCGGTGGTGGCCTCTCCGCGCCGGCACTGACGGACAAAGACAAACGAGACATCATCACTGCCGCGAAACTCCAAGCCGATTTTCTAGCCGTCTCATTTCCACGTAATGCCCAGGATTTACATGAAGCGCGCCGGTTAGCGGTACAAGCCGGCTGTCATGCACACATTGTCGCCAAAGTAGAGCGAGCCGAAGTGGTGAGCGATCAAAAAAATATGGACGCGGTCATCAATGCATCCGACGTTGTGATGGTTGCTCGTGGTGATTTAGGCGTTGAAATCGGTGATGCTCGCCTACCTGGCGTACAAAAAGCGTTGATTGCGCGCTCAAACTATTTAGGCAAACCCGTTATCACCGCAACACAGATGCTGGAGTCGATGATTGACAACCCGCTGCCAACACGCGCAGAAGTGCTTGATGTAGCAAACGCGATTATTGATGGCACTGACGCTATTATGCTATCAGCAGAATCAGCGGCGGGAAGCTATCCCATTGAAGCAGTAGAAGCGATGGTGCGTATCGCTCACGGTGCAGAACAAGAGTTAGGCTGTGCGCAAAATTCATGGGATAAACTGCATCATTTGTGCAGCGATGCGGGCAAAAGCTTCGCGCTTTCCTCCATGATATCGGCGACTAAGGTTCATAAAGATCTTGGGGTCGCCATTTTAACTCAACAGGGAGAAACACCCCTGTTGATGTCTCGCTGTCAAAGCCAAGCTACCATTTGGGCACTCTCCGACAGGCCTGAACTGCTGCGTAAATTAACCATTTTGCGCGGCGTTACACCAACCTATATTCCATCATTAGCGACACAAGCGGATTTGCTGTCTCAGCAAGTGCTTAACGCTCTGGCACAAGACGCAGCTAATCGCCATATTTCATCCATTTTGATGACACAATTAGAATCGATCGAAGGCGTGGGTAATATTAACGTCTGTCGTTTATTGACGTTGCCAGTAGTAAAAGAATTAGCCGCGTAGAATGTAGGGTTCTGCGCCGCTAATCATGAGATCATTAAAATTATTCAGTGATCTCAACACCTCCCCCTAAAAAACCTTGCTCCACAGGGAACTTGGCCTGCGCTTGTCGCAGGCCCTTTTTAATGATGCCAACAGCCAATTATTTATATAAACAGTAACCTGAGTGAATGAATGGATTGAGCAGCTAAGGCTTCTAATTCCGCTTGTAGCTCTTGATAAGTTTGCGCAGAGTCAGCACTTTTCTCAATGACTAAACACAGATCAAACAAGGCATGCAAACCTAAGCTGCCAGCTGAACCTTTCAATTTGTGTGCTAACGACTTAACGACCTGAGCCTGTTCCCTCGATTGACGAAACTCGTGTAGGTATTCATGCGTGCAATCGGCGAACAGCTCAATGATTTCATTCATCTTGCCACGCCCTAGCACTTCAATATCCGCGAGTAGGATCCGCTCGTCCATAATCGGACGAGCGGATTTTTGGCTATCAGAGATTACGTGCGTAGGCACAATCAACTCAACGGGTAAGGTATTGTGTTCAATACGTTGCTGGACAAGTTGTGCAAGATCTTCTTTGACTAAAGGTTTGGGCAAATAGCCATCAAAACCAGCCGCTAAATAGCTTTCCACCTCTTCATTAAACACATGCGCCGAAATAGAAATCATCGGTGTGGGGCGTAGATGCGAATACTGTTCATTTTCGATAAGTTTGAGCTGCGCCAACAGCTCAACACCATTAACGTCAGGTAGATTAATATCGAGCAGTGCGATATCAAACCGGTGTTCACTAAACAGAACCCGAGCTTCAGCGCCTGTTTTCGCGGTGAGCACATTATGACCGAGACTGGTCAAAAACCCTTCAGCAACCATGCAGTTAACAGGGTTATCCTCTACCAGCAAGATGTTGGCCTCTCGCGTCGCGGCTATCGGCCTTTTAACCACTTCATTCACTGCCTCTCCTCGCTGTAAAGGAACAGTAAACTCAAAACGGCTTCCTTTGCCTAAATCTGATTCAAGCTTAAGCTCGCCGCCCATGGCTTCAACAAGCCGTTTGCTGATAGCCAAACCAAGCCCAGTACCGCCTTTGTAACTTTGCTCACTGGAAGCTTGAGTAAACGCATCAAACAGCCTGATTTGATCCTGTTCACTGACTCCAACACCGGAATCCGACACTTCAAATGTCACTTGATTAGGCATTTCAGCATCAAGACTGACATAAATATCCACATAACCTTGATCGGTAAATTTGATGGCATTACCCACAAGGTTAGTCAGCACTTGACCTAAGCGAGTCATATCACCCACCCAAAAAGGAGCAACATCCAGTTCAATCTGCTTGGTAAATTCAAGCGACTTTTCTTCAGCACGTCCTTTCATCAGTTGGTAAACATCGTCTACCATTTGATGCAAATTAAAGTTGGCATTGCGAATTTCTAAGTGTCCGGCCTCAATTTTTGAATAATCCAGCACATCATTCAAAATGGACAACAAGGTGTGGCCGCTGCGGTTAATCACGTCCACATACTGGCGCTGTTGAACGGTTAATGGCATCTCTTGTAATAAACGAGCCGTGCCTAATACGCCATTCATTGGTGTGCGGATTTCATGGCTCATGGTAGCCAAAAATGCCGATTTAGCGCGGTTGGCTTGCTCGGCTAAGTTGCGAGCTTTGGCATGATTCAACACTTCCATATTGAGTTTCTCATTGGTGTGTTGTAATTGTTCTGTTCGCTCGGTAACCACTTCCTCTAAGTGCTCTTTGTGTTCTTGTAACGCCTCTCTCGCCTGCGCTTCACTTTCCGCCACCACTTTAAGAGACTGCGCGGTATTGCGAGCCGTGATGATCGCCTGCCCCATTTGCGCCAGTTCATCCTCTCCTTGAACTGCTACTTCCACCTGCAGTTGCCCTTTTGCGATGGATAACAGTGCC
This sequence comes from Vibrio sp. 3-2(1), assembly GCF_963887575.1. Taxonomy (NCBI): domain Bacteria; kingdom Pseudomonadati; phylum Pseudomonadota; class Gammaproteobacteria; order Vibrionales; family Vibrionaceae; genus Vibrio; species Vibrio sp. 3-2(1). Next base: position 120,015 of record NZ_CAWPGB010000044.1, read on the forward strand.
GATGAATATTCAGCTAAACGTTTTACCACCGACAGATAGACGACCTTCCACATAATGAAAGCTGCAATGAGAAGGCCAACCAAGGTTAATAAGGTCAATGTATACTGTGCCATGTTCAAGGTTGTAGAGAGCTGCGCAACAGCGTGAGTCGTTGTACGATTGGAGTCATCCACTAAGCGGCTGACGGTAGTATTGAGATCTGAAAACTGTACTAAGGTGTTTTGTGTGAGCGATTTCGCGACCTGTTCGTTATCATAACGTTGCTGCAAAACACTAAAAACCACTTTGCGCTTTTCTAACTCATTAAGCAGCTCTGTCATTTGCTTCGAACGCGTCGGGTCTTCTACCGCGCGTACTCTGCGCTGCATGATGGTGAGGTTATGCAAAAACTCTGTTTGGATTTGTTGGATTCGCTCAACATCGGTAACCGTGCGTGTCTCTTCGATGTGGCTGAGCATTTTGAACGCCAGCAAATGAAGCTCATGCAAGCGCTCTGAAAGATCGAGGTCCACTTCCACTAAAGCGTCTAACGCTTTGTACGCTTGTGACGTTTTATCGGCTTGCAGCAAGTCATAAATGTGCGTCACATTCGCCACTGCGATGGTACTGGTATTGAGCACTTGAGTGCGCGTCAGCTCTTCCAATTGCAGCGCCAGTTGTCGCATCTCTTCCACTCGAACACTTAAATCATGTGCCAGATACAACTTACGCTCAACCGTAATACCAAGCTGAGCCAGTGTATCGATAACGCTTTGAACATCATTTTCTAGGCGCGTCAGCAGTTCTGAATCAAAGGAATCGGCACCCAACTGCTTGATGTGATTAAGCAAAGATTGAAGCTGATCGAAAAGCGCTTTGCCATACTGCTGGCGCTCTTGCTCTGTTTTTGAGTTGGTTAACATTTGCACAGACGTAATGATTCGTGTGCTTAACTCCGACACTTGACGCGCTTCCAGCATCGAAGGAATGGCAGAATTCACCACATTACGTTCGGTTTTAGCCACCAGCGAAAAACCAAACACACCGATCAACGCCGATAACAACACGAGCAGGGCCATTGCCGAAAAGGACAACATTAATTTTCGGCCAATACTGGCTTTGGCTAACAACATGGCACCCAACCTCAAACATTACTTCTTAAGCAACACGGAATGGGCTATATTTTGCAGTGTTTACTCACGTTATGCCAACGAATAGCGAATGCAATTGATCTTAAACCTTATTTCCCCAACGCTTTTACTGCTGATTTTAAGCTTGGTTAGCAGCACAACATTCGCCGAACCCCATAAGAAAGTCTGCGCTTTATACCCTCACCTCAAAGATTCCTATTGGTTATCAGTCAACTATGGAATGGTTGACGAGGCGAGAAAACAGAAATTGAATTTACGCGTGTTAGAATCAGGTGGTTATCCTAATCATGAACGACAAAAAGAACAGCTTTCATTGTGCGTTCGTTGGGGCGCTGATGCGATCATTCTCGGTACTGTTGCGCCTGATCTTTACACAACGGACTTAAGCACATACGTCGCTTCTACGCCTGTGTTTGCAACGGTTAATCAGCTCATTCTCAATCAGCAGCAGGCTGCGCGGCTACAAGGTCAAGTGGGTGTCGATTGGTATTGGATGGGATACTACGCGGGAAAATATCTTGCTGATAAGCACCCACAAGGCAGTGGAAAAACCAATATAGCTTTGCTACTTGGCCCGAAAACCAGTGGTGGTACTCAACCCGTTAGCCAAGGTTTTTATCGCGCAATACAAGACAGCGATATCAACGTAGTGGAAAGCCTATGGGCAGATAATGATAAAGAACTGCAGCGTAATTTAGTACAACAAGCGCTGGAGCGAGCTGACCTTCGCTATATTGTGGGCAGCGCCGTCGCGATTGAAGCGGCGATCAGCGAATTGAGAACCTCAGGGATGACAAACCACATCGGTTTGGTGGCAACCTATTTAAGTCATGGCGTCTACCGCGGGCTGCTGCGTGGCCGAGTCGAATTTGCGCCAACGGATAAAATGGTCGAGCAAGGCAGGCTTTCCATTCAACAAGCTGCGGCTTTTTTCAATCAGCAACCTTATGAAAAAAAAGCCGCACCGATTATCGAATCCTTAACGCCTATGTCACTCAATCCGCAGATAATTGCAGATTCGTTATCTCCATCTGAATATAGGCCGACTTTTAGCGTAAAAGAGATTGAATAAAAGTGGCGATTTCGCTATTTAACATACTGATTTGAATCATAGGAACTCTTCAATGCAAACAACGACTCGGACTATGCCTGCGCATAAGCATGTCGCTCTCGTCGCTCACGACAACTGCAAACCAGAACTACTTCGCTGGGTAAAAGAAAATAAAGAAAAACTACAGCGCCATTTTTTATACGCGACAGGAACCACTGGCAACATGCTCAGCAAAGAGACTGGCCTTGCTATAAAAAGCATGATCAGCGGTCCGATGGGTGGCGACCAACAAATTGGTGCGTTGATTTCTGAAGGCAAAATTGATGTGTTGATCTTCTTCTGGGACCCACTCAATGCCGTACCGCATGATCCCGATGTAAAAGCTCTGCTACGAATTGCCAGCGTTTGGAACATTCCAGTTGCCACAAACCGCGCCAGTGCTAAATTTTTGTTCTCTTCACAGTTGATAGAGCAAGAGGTCGATATCGAGATCCCTGATTACCAAGCTTATCTAGCTGAACGCATGTAACCTATAACCTTTACATACGCACAGAGACACACAGTCAACATCCAAATCACCACATAAAACAACTTGATCGCCTGCGTGAACGCATCCCCTTTCAAAGGATGCGTTATTTCTGCTTCACCACTGGGTAATCCCCTGATAGCAATTCGCGAACAAAAACCGAGCCACTGCCCGAGTGCGTGATCCACACTTTCTCTTTAGCGCGGGTCATTGCAACGTAGAATAAACGGCGCTCTTCGGCATAGGGGAAATCATCATTCGATTGGCTCAATGCACTATCGATATGCAGTGCTTTCACTCGAGCCGGAAACTGTCCCTCATCAACACCGAGCACAATCACAAAATCGGCTTCTTTACCTTTACTGGCGTGACAAGTCATAAATTCTATATTGAGTGAGCGGTAATGCTTTTTCCAGTCGTTAAGCAGCTCTGGTTTATGATAATGGTTTCGTCCAAGCAATAGCACAGATTGTGTACCATTCGCTTGGCGATTGAGCTGATCCAAGATCTTTTCAATGTTGTTACTTGGTGCAATAAAAACTGATTTTTGTTTTTGCTGCTTGAAGCTGTTAAGTGTTTTTGGTAACTGATTCGGATTGGCTTGAATAAACTGGTTAGCCACCGCACCCAACTGATCATTAAAACGATAAGTCGTATCCAGATAATGAACCGTCGAGTGTGGGAAGCGTTCACTAAACCCAGTCGTAAGATCAACGTCAGAACCAGCAAATTGATAGATTGACTGCCAATCATCACCCACTGCAAACAAGTTACACGCTCCTGGCTGCTGCTCACACAAAGATTGGATCAACGCCAATCGCTGTGGTGAAATATCTTGGTATTCATCGATCATGATGAATTTCCAATTCGATTTAAATTTGCCCTTTTCAACATATTCCGTTGCGCGGCTGATCATCATATTAAAATCGATTTGATTTTGCTCTTTGAGCATTTGTAACCAAGCTTGGTAACATGGCCAGCACAAAGAGAGCTCACTGTTCAGCCGTGAATAGTCTGGATGGTCAATCAAACGTTGTTGCAGCTCCTTTTTCCCAAGACCAAGCATAGCCAGTTGCTCAAGCTGCTTTTCCAACCATGCAATCAGCTTTGGGTTTTCAACATGGCTGCCCAGTTCATCATCACCAGCTAAATAAGCAATTGGCCATTTAGATAAATGCTTCTGCCAACGCTTAAAATTGGTCGGCGTCATCCAATGTTTCTTCAACCAATCAATACACCATGCCAACTTTAAGTTACTGTCTAGAGCTACAGGCGAAATGATCGCTTCTCGCCCTTCGACCTCGTTTAAAATTTTCAGCCCTAACTGATGGAAGGTATTAACGCGAACGTGCTCCGCCGCCATGCCGATTTTGCTATCTAATCGCTGTTCCATCTCTTTCGACGCATCGCGACCAAAAGCCACCAGTAGAATTTCGTGGGCCTGTGCAAGGTGACTTTGGAGTAGATACGCAACACGCGCCGTCAAAACGCTGGTTTTGCCCGAACCTGCACCCGCGAGGATGAGGTTGTGATCATCATTGAGTAGCACTGCGTGTTGCTGCGACAAATTAAGTGGAGAACTTTCAACTTGAGAGAATAAGACTTCCCAGTTTTGACGTTCCAATTCAAGCCAGTGTTGATTTCGCTGGGCAAGGGACGCCGAGCGATCCGTAAGCCAAGGCGAGAGCTGAGCAATAGCATCAGGTAGCCGTTGACGTGCTTCGGCTAATTTCATGTCCATCGTCGAAAAATCAGCTTCCACTTGCAAAGCCCAAACATCCAATAAGGAGTGCGGCAAAAAAGAGGGTAAACGCTTCAAGCGATTGAGCTCTTGCTCCCAGCGAGGCAGATACTGACTCAACTGCACACATTGACGATTGTGCCATTGTTGATAAGCCGCTACCGCCGTATGGGCAAACTGTCGGCACTCGGGCCAAGGCAAACCTTGCACCAACCATGATTGTTGAACACCTTCATCTTCATGCGCAAAAAACTGCAATGCTCCCCAAAACAAACCACGCTTAACACGGACTTTACCGTTCCAAACCGTGAACGGGATCCGCTCTTCGCTGACAGCCGAGGAGATAATCAAACGCTGTTGGTCAAGTTCAACTTGGTTATATTCGTCTTGAATGAGAAATTGTGCAGGCTTATTTGCGCTCAGCTGCATGGTTTTATGCTCTTTTATAAGAATGTGAATATGATATACCAATCACAGTGGGCATTGAAAAATTAATGTCAAGATTACTGTTGTTGATTTTGTAATCAAGTAGACGTTTTTCTTTATCTTGATCAGAGTGTTAATCAACGCTTCTGCTACACTATGGTTTTCTTTTTGGATGTTGAAGTATCGTGCCGCTCTCTAGCAAAATTCGCCTTTATTGGGCGAATAAAACTGTCAATTACAGCATTCTCATTTTGATCACTCTATTAGGTGTGGTCATTCCTGCGTGGCACTACAACCTCAATACTTGGATTACGCCACTGATCCTTGGCGTGATTGCCGCAGCACTGGCTGAAAGTGATGACAGTTTCAGTGGACGGTTAAAATCCCTCACTCTGACATTTATCTGCTTTGCTATCGCTGCATTTTCCATCGAACTACTTTTCCATACCCCGCCACTGTTTGCGATTGGGTTATTTATCTCCTCGTTTGGTTTTATCATTCTTGGCGCAATTGGCCCACGTTATGCCAGCATCGCCTTTGGCTCCTTACTTATCGCCATCTACACCATGTTGGGTGCACACCAAAGCGTGAATTTGTGGTTTCAACCCGTTTTGCTCCTGACGGGTGCCGCTTGGTATTACTTCATGTCGATGATTTGGCATATGTTTTGGCCAATGCAACCAGTACAGCAAAGCTTAGCGAATGTTTTTTTGCAATTGGCCAATTATCTTGAGTCCAAAAGCCATCTCTTCCATCCCGTATCGAACTTAGTCCCTCAGCCATATCGAATTGCTGAAGCCAATTTAAACGCGGCAACGGTTACCGCACTCAATCAATGTAAAGCTACTTTGTTGAGTCGTTCAAAAAGAGGCCATATTGATGGTGCCAGTGACCGATTTCTCAACATCTATTTTATGGCACAAGATATCCATGAACGTGTCAATTCAAGTCATTATCGCTATCAAGAGCTTGCTGAACACTTTGGCCGCTCAGATGTGCTGTTTCGCTTTAAACATTTATTAGAAACACAGGCTAAAGCCTGCCGTGAAATAGCCCAGTCGATTCAGTTAGGGCGAAGCTATCAGCACCATTCAGAGTCAATCATGGCTCTGGATGAATTGCAAAGCTCATTAAACTACCTACAACAACAACAACGCCCTGACTGGCGGGTGTCATTAGCACAATTAGGCTATCTTTTCAATAACTTAGCAACAGTAGAAAAGCAACTTAATAACGTTAACAACCCTGATGCTAACAAGCTCGAAGAGGGCATGTTGTATGATACAGAAGCCCACACTCTTAAAGCCATGTGGTTACGGGTGAAGGCAAATCTGCATAAAGATTCCATGCTATTTCGTCATGCGCTGCGTATGTCTATCGCACTCACTATCGGTTACGGAATCATCCAAGGTTTTGGTATTGAACGAGGCTATTGGATTTTACTCACGACACTGTTTGTTTGTCAGCCAAACTACTCAGCCACTCGGCAAAAACTGACGGCCCGAATCATTGGCACGTTATCGGGGCTGTTTTTAGGCGTGCTGCTCTTAACCTTGTTCCCATCGCCAGAAAGCCAATTGGTCTTTATCGTACTATCAGGTGTGATGTTTTTCGCCTTTAGACTAAACAACTACGGCTATGCGACTGGCTTTATTACTCTTTTAGTGCTGTTTTGCTTTAATCAATTGGGTGAAGGTTACGCCGTGGTACTGCCTCGGCTTGCCGATACTCTGATTGGCTGCGCATTGGCCGTCGCAGCGGTAGTGCTGATCCTCCCTGACTGGCAATCAAAACGATTACATAAAGTCATGGCGGATGCGATCGATGCCAACAAAGCCTATTTGGGACAGATTATTGGTCAGTACCGCATCGGTAAAAAAGACAACTTGAGCTATCGCATCTCACGGCGCAATGCCCACAACCAAGACGCAAATTTAACCGCAGCGATCAGTAATATGCTGGCAGAACCGGGTAAATATCGCGCGGCAATCGATGAAAGTTTCCGTTTTCTGACACTGAACCATGCACTGCTCAGCTATATCTCTGCTCTTGGAGCCCATCGGACACGCATCGAAGATGAAGCAACGCACCAACTGGTGCTTGAAACTCACCGAGTGATCCACCAACACCTAGAGGTGTTGCACAAACAACTTTATGAACATTGTGATGAATGCGATACCAGCGACATTGACGACGCAGGCTTAGAGAAACGCTTAGCCGAATGGCGTGAAGAAGATGAAAGCTCGGTAAGAATGGTCTTACAACAGCTGCACCTTATTTATCGCATGCTACCTGAGCTTCACTCTCTCGCCAGTAAGTTTGCCGTCCGTGTAAACTAGCAATTGTCGTAATAATGAGAGCGGCTCAATTTCGGGCGGCTCTCACCTTTCTCTTGTTATAACTTGACATTTTTCGGACAAAAAATCGCCACATCGAGAATAATCTCAGATTAAGTATTTTCTTACAGGTGTAAGGCCATGAAAGGACATCAAACTTACCGCGGTGAGAAGGCAGCGCATTTTTTACTGAGGCATGAGTCGATGACGCATAATCAATTTGAGTCTTTAAAATCACAATTACAGCATTTAACACCTCAACAACTGCGTTTATTACAAGGCGAGATAAAGCACTCTTTGGAAAATGAATCGAATAACTTACTCACTGATGATGAGCTGAATGTACTTTCGAGCCTCTTTTCCTAGTCACGAATTTCTTCTTGTGCAAAAAGTAAACGGAGCCTAAACTTTAGACATCGACGAGGGTAAGCTTATGTCTATATCTGGTGTTCATTCTGGCTATCAACTGATCAATCAGTCAAATAAAATGGCTGAGGATGCGGCTCGTGAGCTCAATATGGAAAAAGACATCTCTCCTGTTGATAAAACGGACAAAGCGCTTGCTTTTAATAAAGTTGAGTTTGATAAAGTTGTTGCTAAAGCTGAAGAAAAACCTGAAGAAATTGATAGCCTACTAAAATTGAACCAAGCTACACAATACAACCGCATTGGCACCAATATTATCCAACGAGATCAAGACATGCTGGGTTCAATATTGGATATCCAAGCCTAACTCTTCACACAACTTGCAACACAAGCAAATATTGTGTTTATGTGCATGGTTAGTACAATGCCCGCAAATTCTTTACCATGATTCGCTATGCCTAAGCTAAACCTGCATCGAAGAGATTATGTTTCTATTTTGGGTGGTGATATATCAGCCCAGCAGCTAGAGCAAATACTCCAACCCAAGCTCACTTCTCCAACGCTCAAATTAACACCAAGTCCGTATTTAACCGCAAAAAATGTAGAACGCCGTTGGCAAGTACTTAACACGCGAACGAACAAAAGTGCGCTTTTAGATGACTCAACAGAGCAAGATATGCTCAGCTACCACAAAAATATTGAGCATTTTATTGGCACAGTCAAAGTTCCAGTTGGGATCGCAGGGCCATTACGAGTCAACGGACTGTTTGCCAAAGGTGATTATCTCGTCCCGCTAGCTACAACCGAAGCCGCTTTGGTTGCCTCTTATCATCGTGGTGCAAAACTGCTCACTGCGGCAGGAGGTGCAAGCGCCATGTTGTTAAATGAAGGCGTTACTCGCACGCCAGGCTTTGCATTTTATAACTTAATCGAAGCTGGGCAGTTTGTTGCGTGGATAGTGACTCAATATGACCACTTTAAACAAGTTGCAGAAAACACGACAGCACACGGAAAACTGTCAGACATTAATGTCAATATTGAAGGGAACCATGTCTACCTCGTGTTTGAGTTTTTAACTGGCGATGCATCAGGGCAAAACATGGTCACTATTGCCACCAATGCCGTGTTCCAAACCATTCTGGCGAATACTCCTGTGCAGCCTGAATACGCATTCCTTGATGGCAACCTATCGGGTGATAAAAAAGCCACTAGCCAAACACTGCGTAGTGTGAGAGGAAAAAAAGTGACTGCCGAGGTGCATTTATCTGCCGAACTCATCCATAAACATCTGCATACGACGCCACAGTCTATGATGCAATTTGGCCAAATGACGACTGTTGGTGGGGCATTAAGCGGCTCGATAGGCATTAACGCGCATTACGCTAATGCACTCGCTGCTTTGTATATTGCCTGTGGGCAAGACGCCGCTTGCGTTGCTGAATCGGCAATTGGTATGACACGCATGGAAGTGGACAAAAATGGTGGTTTGTACGCCAGTGTAACCTTACCCAATTTAATGTTAGGGACCGTTGGTGGCGGTACAGGGTTACCGAGTCAAAAAGCATGTTTGGATATTCTCGGTCTGCACGGTACTGGTCATTCGCAAGCGTTAGCCGAAGTGGCAGCATCACTCTGTCTGGCTGGTGAACTTTCTATTGTCGGTGCGTTCTGCGCTGGCCATTTTTCACGCGCCCATCGCAAACTCGCTCGTTAAGGTATTGCCTCTCACAATAAAAAAGGCGCTACGTATTCACGTAACGCCTTTTTTATTGGTTAAGTGAGCATATGCATTAGAAAATAATGATCGAGATCAAAATAAAAAAACAAAAAACTAACTATTTCGACTAAAAAATGGTTTCATACGAACATTACAGAACAAAAACGAAATAGGTACGCTCAATGAACAACCATTCTGTTTGCAACTCGATTGAAGCCGAAAACAATGTGCTCGACATTATTGTTGTCGGTGGCGGTATCAATGGGGCAGGCATCGCCGTAGATGCTGCTGGCCGAGGGCTGAAAGTTGGCCTGTATGAAGCAAAAGACTTTGCTAGCGCTACCTCTTCTGCGAGCTCAAAATTAATTCATGGTGGGTTGAGATACCTAGAACATTATGAATTTCGTTTAGTCGGTGAGTCATTGGCTGAACGCGAAGTACTGTTGCGCAAAGCGCCTCACATTGCAAAACCAATGCGATTTCGTCTACCACACCGCCCTTTTCTAAGACCTGCTTGGATGATTCGTGCCGGACTTTTTCTTTATGACCATTTAGGCAAACGCACCTCACTACCTGCCAGCAAAAAAATAGCCCTTAACGCGGGTGTGGTGACTAAAAATGAGATGAAAATGGGTTTCGAATACTCAGACTGCTGGGTCGATGATGCTCGTTTAGTGATACTGAATGCGATGCAAGCACGTGAACTCGGTTCCGAAGTAAAAAACTATTGCCGCGTTGAATCAGCTCGTCGTGTTGACGAGTTATGGCATGTGACTTTGTTTGATGAAAAAACACAAACTCGTTTTACTCGCCGCAGTCACGCGCTTGTCAACGCAACAGGTCCCTGGGTTAAACAGTTCATTGATGAGCAGATTGAAATTACTTCTCCCTACGGTATCCGGCTTATCAAAGGATCACATATTATCGTGCCGAAAATTCACGATGAAGAGCAGGCGTATATTTTACAAAACGAAGATAAACGGATCGTCTTTGTGATCCCCTATCTTGATCACTATTCAATGATAGGCACCACCGATGTCGAATACCGAGGTGATCCTCGTCAAGTGAAAATTAGCGTCGAAGAAAAACAGTACTTATTGGATGTGGTGAATAAGCACTTTATCCATCAGCTCACATTAGATGATATTGTGGCTGACTTCAGCGGTGTACGCCCGCTTTGTGATGACGAGTCTGACTCACCACAAGCCATTACTCGGGACTATACACTCTCATTGGATCAACAAGCTGATAATGCGCCACTACTTTCTATTTTTGGTGGAAAGTTAACCACTTATCGCAAGTTAGCTGAATCTGCTATGGGTCAATTAAAACCATTTTTTAATCAAATGTCTGACAGTTGGACTGCAAACAAACCACTGCCTGGTGGAGAAGCCTTTTATCCAGCACAGCTCAAACAGCAGCTTGAGCAGCGCTTCCCAGATCTTGATAAAGCGACCATTAACCGCTGGATCACTAATTATGGTAGCCGAGTTTCGGTGATGCTCGATAATGTTCAAAGTAGTGCTGATCTGGGTAAACATTTTGCGTTTGGGCTCTATCAATGCGAAGTCGATTATCTCTTACATTATGAATTTGCTTCTTCATGTGAAGATATACTATGGCGCAGAAGTAAACTCGGCTTAACATTTAACACTGAACAAATTGATCAGTTAAATGATTATATCGACCAATCATCAACTTGCGAATGTCAACGCATCAGTGCTTAACACAAGATGTAGCCACTAGAATTAAACTTGAGAAAAGCTCTTAGAAATATGATCTTCTGAGAGTTTTTTACTTTTTCTTAGTAGGTGACGTAAAAATCACGGGGTATAGTAAAGCTATATTTCCGTAACGACGATGCCACTCAATGCCAATTCCGAATACTAACAGCGACGATCTCATCAAACTCCTTAAGCCATGCATGAAAATCCTCGTCACTATTGAATTCGGACCTGAGGATTCTTACAGCTTTTCAACGACAATTGTCGGATGCAAACGTGAAAGATACGTACTGATCGATATGCCCGTTAAAGCTCGTGAAGACTTGGTGATGCGAAAAATAGTTAATATCCAAATCATTTTGCGTGGGATTTGTGACACTGAATTAGGTCATATACTCGCGTTCAAAACCTCGATTATTCGTAGTATTTCTAAACCGTTCGGATTACTGTTTATCAAGTTTCCTAAGCACTTTGTGACCAAACCAATCCGTGAGCACGAGCGCTATAAACTCTCTTTGCCAGCCGTTATGCATGAAGGAGAGCATCAATTTAAAGGGAAATTGATCGACTTTTCTATTTCTGGCTGCGCGCTATTTATTCCTGGCTTGCACCATTTAGAAAAAGATATGTTTATTGAGATAAAGTCCACACTCTCCCCACTTCTACCACAAGATCTCGCTTGCCAAATCGTCAGTGTGCGTCAACAAGGTAAAGGAATGTTAGTAGGCGTTAAATTTCTTGAATCAATTGCAATGACAGCTGCATTGAAAAAAGAAATATTAGAACGCGCTTTTATGGCTGGTAGCGTATAAGAATGTTGCGCGGTGCTTTATTTCTGCCGTTTTTGGAAGTGACAAAAAGCCTCATGCAATGCTTTCTCTTTGATAGGTTTAACTATCACATACTCTGCACCTGCGGCCATAAATGCTTCGTTAGTCGATTGCATACCATCAGCTGTACACGCATAAATAGGTACATCCATCATCATCTCATGTTTGATCAAATGTGTTGTTTCAACCCCACCTAAGTAAGGCAGTTGGTTATCCATTAAGATAAGATCCACTGGATGATCTTTCACATAATCAATCGCCTGTAGACCATCCTCTACTCTTGTCACTTCCATACCGTATTTTTTGCAAAATGCTTGAGCAATAAAAGCGTTGGTATGATTATCTTCGACTAGCAACACTTTGATTGGTTTTTCAAACATTTCATGTGGCGGCGCGCGCTCATAAGATGGTATATCCTTCCCGCAGTCACTGACGACAACCAGCGGGAGTTCAACAGAAAATGTAGTACCTACTCCAAATTGGCTTTTCACGTTTACGGCACCACCAAGCATCTCAATTAAGCTTTTGACAATCGCAAGCCCCAAACCACTACCGCCGTATTCTCGTGTGGTGTTTGATTCTACTTGAGTAAAAGGCTCAAAAATAAGCGCGAGATCTTGCTCTCTGATGCCGATACCTGTATCACTAATCGAAATAAACAATTGGTGGTTATTCTTTTGCTGGAACTCAATGCTAATCAACCCATGATGGGTAAACTTAGTCGCATTATTTAATAAATTAAACAGAATTTGGTTCAGGCGAACTTGATCGCTATGGATCATCATATCAGGCGGAATATTGCTCTTTAGGCTGAACTCAATCTCTTTTTCGGCACATAATGGCCGATAGATACTTTCCACGGCAGAGATGACCTCAACCAGCTTAAAGTCAGACTCTTGAATTCTAAACTGTCCCTGCTCTATCTTTGAAAAATCAAGGATATCATTCAGTACCGCCAATAAATGTTCACCACTGCTGCATAACACATTCACTTGTTCAAGTTGCTCATGGTCACTGATTTCACGCTTAAGTAATTGAGAGACCCCTAAAATTCCATTCAATGGTGTTCTCAGCTCATGACTCATTTTTGCAAGAAATTCAGCACGAATACGCGCCGACTCTTCCGCTTCTTGTCTTGCGAGTCGGCTCTGTTTGGCCGCCTCAGCGATTGTCGTAATATCTTGTCCTTGAGTGATGATTGACTCAATTCTCTGCTCAAAAATAATGGGCGATAAATTCCAGCGGAAAACCTTGTTGCAAACTTCAACGTTTATCTCTCGGAACGTTTCTTGTTCAACCGCAAGGCGTATCTTTGGCTGCAGTTCTTGCTTTAATGCATCAAGAATGCACTGCTGTTGATCATTGCGACGCATGAAATATTTCTTTGCTGATGGGTTCATTTTGATGATATCACCGTCGATACTCCATACTATGATGGGCGAAAGTGAAAAATTGAACAGATCTTCAAATTGTTTTTCTTGCTCAGATAAACGTTGAAATGTGTGTTCTAGCGTTCTGCCGAAGTGATCAAATTCATAGATTTTAGAACCAGAAAAAAGCTCATAACTCCCAGCTTCTGCAGCTTTGTGGGTGTAATTCATCAAGCTACTGATTTCATTTTTGACACGCTGCTGTAACCACCAACGAGTCAAAATAGAGACTATCACCATCGCAAAAAGGGCAAAAATCATCCAAAAAAAATAATTTTCACGTAATTGCAATACGTTCTCATTGCTCTGCACACTGAGGACGTTAATATAAATTGGTACGCCTTCTATGGTTAACGCGGTACGGCTTACCATGTAATCGGCAAAACTATAGGCGTCAAAATTATCTTCTAAAACATCACGTTCCGTGTAGGTCTCATCACCATTAATTGTTGAGGCTAAGACCTTTTCACCCGTCGTCATCACGAGATTTTCTGAGTTACTCCCTTCACGTAATGTTTCTGCCAGCACGTAATTGTTGTTAAGTACGGTAGCAAGATGCAAAAAACCAATCACCTCTCCGGACTGCGAGTCAATCACGGGAGTACGTCTGACCATTAGGTAGGCATAGCCCAATTGAGAGGGCGATTTGATCATATGCCAGTTATTACTTAACGCGACTTTACGAGACATGTTTACCAGCTCGTTTTGTTCAATACCATAAAACTGAGCATTGCCATCTTCCCACATCAGGCTGTCAGAATCAGAAATGAAACGAATGTCAGGTGTGTTGGCTACTTCTAGCTGGTCAACTCCAAAAAAGAACTGATCAATGCTGTCATTATCGCCCTTACGAATTGCTTTAACTAAACCTGCATTTTTTGCGCTGCTATCTTGGTTTATCTGCAGTAATGAAAGACGGAAGTTAAAGAGGTTCTGGATGAGACTAGAGGTTTGAGAAGCCGTACGTTGCACTTCTTGAGCAATGATTTTGCTACTGATCTGATAACTTTGAAATAAAACGCTGAGCGTCAATGCGCCAATCACCGCAATCATTGATTTGGTGATCACGGTAGCTATCTTTTGTTTTTTCTTGACGGTGCTTGACCTTAAACTCATTAATGACTCGATATATCAATGGTCAGAGTAACGAAATGCTCGTTTTTTGAGCTTTTCAATATCCGCTGAAGAGACCTCTTTGGTTACCAACTCAAAATCACCTGAGTAAACCGTAGGTACCGGCTTTCCTTCAAGATCCCACTTAATGGCTTCCGCCATAGCAACACCGGCATCATCATTGACACGCATGATAGTCACATCAAGTGTGCTATTTTGCAGCGCGTCCAATTCAGCCTCACCACCGCCCCAGCCGTTTAACGTAATATCTTCTCTATTTTGCTGCTGCAACGCATCCATGGCACCGAGAGCAACATCAGTAGAGCATGCGTAAATAAAATTAATATCTGGTGTTTGTTTAAGAATACGCAAAGTTGCATCAAATGCACTATCTCGTGTCGCTTTTGTATAAAACGAAGAGGCCAAGTGATATTTGCTGTCTCGACTCATTTCTTGGATAAAACTATCACCGCGAGCATCGCTAACATAGCCTTCAGAATAATAGAGTACGGAATAAGCACTATTCTTTGGCGCCGACTTTTTGTAGTAATCCACCAGTTTCATTGTGCCAATTTCATGATCAAACCCCACGTACATAAAAGGCTGGCGATCTCCCCAACTTTTTACCGGCGTAGTGATATTTTGCAGAATAATTTTGGTTTGATTTGAACTTAACAACTGCTCGATAAATTTACGGTGGCGGATGGTATCAAGCGTAAACACCAAGTAATCGGATTTGTTTCTGATCGCTTCCATCAACGATAAACTTTGTTGGCGAATATCGACATTCGGACGAGTGAAGACTTGGTTAATTTGGTATCTAATCCCAAGTTCGTCTAAACGCATCTCAAAGGCTTTGATATTGTGCGCCCAATAATCGGAAACTTGTTGACCTGGATAAACAACAGAAATATGAATAGGTTTATCTTGCTCTATTGAGAGTACAGCGGGAGGTTGACGCACTGCCTGTATCATCTGGTCGGTAAGAGCCTGTTGCGCAGGATGAAGATCTAAAAACTCTTGATATCGCCAATAACCATTTAAAACTTGCGCTGCAGCCTGAGTGGAGGCTGCCAAACTGACACTGAACACAAATGAAAGGAGCAGGATTTTTCTCATGGCATTCTCATTACACTAACTTCTGGATTTAATGACACACAATGGCTGATTTCGCACTCATCATATTCTCGGACTACCCAATGAAGGATCAAACAAGTAGCCCGTATATCATCTTGATTATTAAGTATGTTCCTCATAAATGATAGTGCAAACCACTAAAAAAGCTGACTTGCACTCATAACCGCTCATTTACTAAACAAAAGCATCAGAATGCTTTCCTATACTTAAAAGGTGAAAGCTAAATTTCCAGAAATGCCAAATTGATTATCTCCAGCATAGTTTCCTGCAAGATCGAAACTGACAAGATCTCCGGGGCTGATGCCAATGCCAAACGTCACGGCGTTGTCCAAAGTGTCTTCTGAATCGATTTCATAACCCGCACGAAGCTGTGCCCATCCCCAAGCATTACCTTCTAAGCCAAAGCGTAGGTATTGTGTATCATCTTTTTGGTCTTGGAAACGACTCTGCTTTGTTGCATCTAAATCAATTGCAGCAGTGAAAAACTCAGTGACATATCCACCCGAGATTGTGACTTGCGTATCCAAATCATATGAGCTTAAACCGTCAATGGTTTTTAATTCTTGAGCAAAAAGATCCTTTACCGCAACACCCACTCGAAAATCGTTAATTAACCACACAGCCCCTAAATCAAGATTGAAGGCATTATCGTTCGTTTCGCTTTTGTCATAATCAGCAAGATCGAATTCTTTTACCGAAACATTTTGCTTATAGGTTCTTAATTGTTGAATTTTTGGCGTAATGCCAAATGAAAATTGTTGACCACGAATGTTGTATATTTTGGCCAGTGCTAGGCCAAATTCTGAGTAACCAAATGCAATCAGATCAACGGTTGAATTTTTATAACGATTCTCAACGTCGGTGCCGCTACTGCCTGTATTTGCCGCAATATCAGAACGCGCAATCACCTCCGCGTGCCCACGCGCAAAAATATTAAGTGAAACTAGATCGAGAGGAATTGCTATCGCCATACCAATGCCCGCCGATGCAGCAAGAGGTTTGTCATCGGCAAGCTGGTCCAAATACTGATTGAGCTTATCAATATCACTTTGATTGGGTGTACCGGAATTTTCAAACGCTTTGATGCTATCTTGCAGGTCATCAATGGATTTTAGGCTTTTGTCTGGGTCTCTAGCCGCACCACCTACCGCAGGGAAAAGCACGCCAAACGTGTCATTATTCCGATACACGGCCACCAAAGCAGGATTATAGAATGGGGCTAGCAGATAATCGGCCGTTGTTACGCCAGTATTCCCCATTCCATTACCACGTGCGTCAGCTATCGTGTTCGCCGCTTGCGCAGAAGCACAAGCCAACAAGAGCAACGAGACCACTGACCATTTGTTGTAACTGTTCATATTGCAACCAACCTTGTTGTTATTATTCCCTAAACAAGGTTAATACAATTTTTTACATTGCACATGAAATTGGCGAATAATGCCGCTGACCAAACCTAATCGTCACCAAAATCATCCATACCACTAACAGAGAAATGAAAATTCTCTTGCGCTGCCACCAACTGTTCTTTTTGCAATTTGGTCAGTTTTTTAATCGCTAGCTCAGTTTTTAAAGCGAGGCTTTTACCGCCTTCTACACGTTGAGACCAAACCAATAATAACGGCCCTTTACCTCGTAACGCTTTTGCACCCTTCCCTGTTTGGTGTTGTACAAAGCGTCGTTCAACATCCGTTGTAATACCGCAATACAGTGCTTGATGGCGGGTTCGAACCAAATAAACCCACCAGTCCGGGCTATCTTTGTGGGGAACCTTATTCACTTACAGTAAGCTTTCCACCAAAGCGCGTAACTCGGCGACTTCATTTTTTAATGCGTGAACCTCCTGTTCAAGCTGATCAATACGAGCAGTCGCCCCACCTTCCGGAGCATGAGCAAAAGTTTGCTCTAAACTTTCAACGTCAACCTCTCCAGAAAAGAGATGTTGATAACGCGACTCTCGCTTACCCGGTTCACGCGGCAGCTTCACCACCAGCGGGCCTGATTCACGGTTGGCTAAACCGTCTAAAATAGTTTCGACTTCTTTTACATCGGTAAAACTGCATAATCGGTTAGTGCGAGTGCGCAACTCTCCCGGCGTTTGTGGCCCACGCAGCAGCATGCAGCACACCAAACCAAGCTCTTGATTTGACAGCTTTAAATCGCCAAATTCGGTGTTGCAGAAACGGTGCTGATATTTGCTCACTCGGCTATTAAAACCACTTTCATCACTCATCAGGCGACGAGAGATCAAGCCCTCAGCGGCATCTTGAACCTCAGCTTCGGTTAATGACAGCACTGGCTCACGGTTACTTTTTTGGTTACATGCGGTGGTCAAGCTGTTGAGCGTTAATGGGTAGTAATCAGGCGTGGTCACTTCTTTTTCAATTAAGCAGCCAATAATTCGTGCTTCTAGGGGAGAGAGCTCAATGTTCATTATAATTTCCTTTTTTCTAAGCGGAGTTTCCTAATCGAGGCCACAATCGATGTTGCATTAGTGTTCTAACAACAGTGAAATTCGGATGATTTTCCCATTGCTATCAATCATCACAATCTTTGCACGGTTTAACTCTAACTCGGTCATCTCCAGCTTCTCACGTTCGCTAATATAAGCTTCACGCAATTTAACACTGTGATGCAGTTCAGCGTTTGCAGGTACATCCTTTCTTTTAGGTACTAAAATTTCTGAAAGTTGCATCTCTAAATACCATAAGATAGCGATTTGAAAGGTACATGATATAGCGCCTATCCGTACCAATACAATCACTCATGACTAGAGTGATTATTTCTTAATCAAGAGTGAATCAGGATTGATCTAAAGGCTGTTATGAATCAGCTCGATATGATTTAATCAATGGCATTGACATTCAAGTTGGGAAAAGGAACCTATGAGTATCGTATTTGAAATTGTTAACCAAGCTCGCCGTAAAAATAAACTGAAACGTGAACTGCTAGATAACGAGAAAAAAGTTCGTGATAACCGTAAAAGAGTTGAATTGCTTGAAAACTTACTCGATTACATGAAACCGGATATGACCCACGAAGAAGTCATGGCGATCATCAATAACATGAAAGCCGATTACGAAGATCGCGTCGATGATCACATCATCAAAAGCGCAGAAATTTCAAAAGAGCGCCGTGATATTAGCCGTCGTATTCGCGAGCTGACCGATAAAGATAAACAAATGACTCAAGGCAAAAAGTAAAATTGATGCCGACCATCTTCGAAACCCGTCTTAAGACGGGTTTTTTTATGGCCAAAACATTCACAAAACAAATCAATATTTCTATCAACAAAAAGTGCGATAAATTTTATGTGATAGACATTAAACGTTTGCGTAATCGCTAACCTTCACCGAACCTAGTTTTGAGTCTTTTATCACATATTAGCTATTGTTATATTTATACACAGTAAATCAATTATGACCATTCGAGGCACGGAGCTTCCTCACTTATCTCACGGCGAGAAGATTGGTACCGACATCGTTCGGCATATATTAAGAGGGTCAAATTATGGAAATGAATGTGGTTGAAATTTTGGGCTATGCAGCTTCGATCATGGTGGCAATCTCGCTGACAATGAAAGATATCGTTAAACTGCGTATTCTTAATTTTGTTGGTTGTGCACTGTTTACCGCTTACGGACTCATGATTGATTCATGGCCTGTAGTGCTCACCAACGGTTTTATCGCCTGCGTAAACATCTACTTTTTAGCCAAGATGCAACGAGAAAAAAAAACGGCTGACGCCAAAAGCGCTGCATGATAAACCCAAAATAATAAAAATTGACGTGTAAAAAAATGCTCTGCCACGATGACAGAGCATTTTTTATCGATAAATCAGAGAGCAAAAGCATAAATAGCCAAGCAAAAAGCCTCTAGCAGGGGGATACATAGAGGCCATAAGGCTAAGTATTACTCTTCGTCATCGTGCATAGTTGCCCAAGCTTGAGCACATTTCACCGCACGTTTCCAACCTTTATAGCGACGATCGCGCTTCTCTTCATCTTGATGAGGAACGAATGTTTTATCGATCACGGCTTTATCAGCAAGCTCATCCAAGCTTCCCCAAAAGCCAACCGCAAGACCAGCTAAATAGGCTGCTCCTAGCGCGGTCACTTCCGTCACTTTAGGACGGTGTACTTCGGTATCAAGCACATCTGATTGGAATTGCATTAAGAAATTATTGGCTACCGCGCCACCGTCTACGCGTAATGCTGACAGTTTGATGCCAGAATCAGCTTGCATTGCATCAAGTACATCACGTGTTTGGTAAGCAACACTTTCCAAGGTCGCACGAATAATATGGTTCGAATTCACGCCACGCGTTAAACCAACAATCGTACCACGGGCATAAGCATCCCAATACGGCGCGCCTAAACCAGTAAACGCTGGCACAACATAAACGCCGTTGGCCGTATCAACTTTCGTAGCGAAATATTCTGAGTCATGCGCATCTGAAATCAGTTTCAATTCATCACGCAACCATTGAATCGATGCACCGCCCATAAAGACTGCACCTTCAAGCGCGTAGTGAGGTTCACCAGCAGGGCCACAAGCTAGAGTTGTTAGCAAGCCATTATGTGAGGTGACTTTCTCTTTACCTGTGTTCATCAATAAGAAACAGCCAGTGCCGTAAGTATTTTTTGCTTGGCCCGCCTCAACACACATCTGCCCATAAAGCGCAGCTTGCTGGTCACCCGCAATTCCAGCAATAGGAATACGTGTCCCGCCTTTACCACCAATGTTGGTTTGGCCGTAAACTTCGGAAGATTTCTTCACTTCAGGCATCATAGACAAAGGAATATCAAACTCTTTTAGGATTTTCTCATCCCAATGCAAGTTGTTGATATTGAAAAGCATAGTGCGAGATGCATTGGTATAATCCGTAACGTGAACACGGCCTTGTGTCATGTTCCAAACGAGCCACGAGTCAATTGTACCAAACAGCAGTTTTCCAGCCTCGGCGTCTTCACGAGCCCCTTCGACATTATCCAAAATCCATTTGATTTTGGTGCCAGAGAAGTAAGGGTCAAGCACTAGGCCTGTATTCTCGCGAATGTACTCTTCTAGCCCTGGGCGTGCTTTCAATTCTTCACAAATGGATGCGGTACGTCGACATTGCCATACAATCGCATTGTAGACTGGTTTACCCGTTTCTTTGTTCCACACCACCGTAGTTTCACGTTGGTTGGTAATACCAATCGCCGCAATTTCATCACTGCGAATACCAGCTTTGCCAAGTGCTTCTACTAGCGTCGAACTTTGCGTCGCATAAATTTCCAGTGGATCATGTTCAACCCAGCCAGCTTGAGGGTAGATCTGGGTAAATTCACGCTGAGAAACACTGACAATGTTAGCATCATGATCTAACACTACAGCACGTGAGCTTGTTGTTCCTTGGTCAAGGGCAACAATATATTTCTGCTCAGTCATGGTCTTTTCCTTATCTTTCACGTTAATCGTTTTATGAAGTGTTGTCGTTATTTTAGACGTGAGCTTGCTCACTTTCTTCTACGTCATCACACTGGTTTGGAATGGTGCAGCCTACGCCGACAGTGGGTAAGTACGCGCCAATAAATTTAGGGTAAGCCCATGCCCCAAAACAGGCACCAGCAATAGGAGCAATGATAGGTACGATGAAGTATGGGATATCTTTTGCACCTGTTAGTGCGTAGTCCCAGCCAGCTAAGTAGGCAAACAATTTAGGGCCAAAATCACGCGCAGGGTTCATCGCAAAGCCAGTCAATGGGCCAAGTGAACCACCGATAACCGCAATCAGAATACCAATCAGCAATGGGTTCATTGCATTGCGATGTGCGCCGTTATTTTCATCACCTAGTGCCAAAATAGCGAACATTAATACTGCTGTGATGACAAATTCGACCGCCAATGCACCAACAAATGATAATGAAGCATTAGGGTAGGTAGAAAAAATACCCGCTGTGGCTAACGCTTCTTGGCTGCTACGTACAAAATTGTGTGCGATTTCATAATCAGTAAAAAGGTTGCTGTACAAGCCGTAAACCAGAGCAGCAGAGCAGAATGCACCGAGCATTTGCGCCGCAATATAGGGAAGTACTTTTGCTTTGTTGAAGCCGTGGAAGGCGGCCAGTGCAATGGTCACCGCCGGATTAATGTGAGCTCCAGAAACACCCGCAGTACAATAGATGGCAATTGCCACACCTAAGCCCCACATGATGCTGATTTCCCACTGACCAAATTGTGCGCCAGTAAGAACTAAGGCAGCAACACAGCCTACACCGAAAAAAATCAGCAATCCGGTGCCGATAAACTCCGCGATACACTCTCCGAGAAGAGTATGTTGTTTTGTTCGAGTCATAGTAAGTGTCCTTGTTTATTTTTTGTGTACACAATGTTTGTGTGTGGCAAATTTTGCACATTTTTCTTCCCACGAAAATTAAAAAACCGCATTTATGAGCGTTCGAACACAATTTTGTTACTTGCAATATCGTTTTTTGTTAATTAACTCATTATTTTGATCTTCTGCTCATTAACGCAGAGCTTAACAAATGATAGGAAACTAAGGGTGTCTCTATAAACAACGACATAATCAAGTGCAATAACGGATAGAGATATGATTTCATACTGCTAAGAGAGGCATGATGATGAAGTCATCGGATCAGCTCGTAAGCGCATTTGTTCTCTAAAATCCACTCCAGTTGTTAAATTAACACAACCTAAATTGTTAAACCGTTCATCATTTTGATATGAAATAACATACAAAGATAAAATTACCGCCAAAATGAAACACAATTTCGCTCATTCGCGCTTTTGTGAGCAACATATCGAACATTTTCTATTGAAAATGCCACACTAAATATAAGTTTTTCATCGAATAAGGTTTCACCATGACCACAACCACACGATTTGAAACCGATGTTGTTATCATTGGTGGCGGAGCAACCGGTACTGGGATCATGCGCGACTGCGCACTGCGCGGCATTGCGTGTATTTTGCTAGAAAAGGATGATATTGCTTCTGGTACCACCGGGCGAAATCACGGTTTATTACACTCAGGGGCACGTTACGCAGTTACCGATCCTGAATCGGCCAAAGAGTGCATCCAAGAGAATCAAATTTTAAAAAATATCGCCAGACATTGTGTAGAGAAAACCGACGGCCTGTTCATTACTCTGCCCGAAGACGATCTTGCTTTTCAGAGCACGTTTATCGACGCGTGCGCTCAAGCTGGGATTACAACCGAGCCGCTTTCTGCCAAAGAAGCACTGCGTTTAGAGCCTCACGTTAACCCAAACCTTGTTGGCGCGGTCAAAGTACCCGATGGCACACTCGATCCTTTTCGTTTATGCGCTTCCAATGTGCTAGACGCCAAAGAGCATGGTGCGCGGATCATGAACAAAACCATTGTGACGTCGCTGATCCGCCAAGGTGACACAGTATTAGGCGTACGCTGTTTACAGCTCAGCACTCATCAACAGTATGAGATTTTCGCCAAAGAAGTGATTAACGCAGCTGGAATATGGGGACAAAACATCTGTGAATACGCCGATCTCAACATCAAAATGTTCCCCGCGAAAGGCTCATTGTTGATCCTTGATTATCGTATCAACAACCTTGTGATCAACCGCTGTCGCAAGCCTTCTGATGCCGATATTCTTGTCCCTGGTGATACCATTTCACTGATCGGTACTACCTCTGAACACATTGACTATGACCAAATTGACAACCTGCACGTGACTGAAAAAGAGGTCGATATACTACTGGCCGAAGGCGCGAAACTGGCCCCCATCATGGCGAATACTCGTGTATTACGCGCTTATGCGGGTGTGCGTCCATTGGTCTCTATTAATGATGATGGCAGCGGCCGAAACATCAGTCGCGGCATCGTATTACTTGACCACGAACAACGCGATGGATTGAAAGGCCTCACCACTATTACAGGCGGTAAATTAATGACTTACCGCCTAATGGCAGAATGGGCGACCGATTTAGTCGCTAAAAAACTGGGCAATAATACCCCTTGCGAAACTCATACTCGCGCCCTACCCGGCTCCAACGAAACCCCAAAACAGGTGAAAAAAACCGCCAGCATTGCCAAGCCCGTCTATGAATCGGCTATTTATCGCCATGGTGAGCGCGCACAAAATTTCTTATCTGATGATGCAAAGAGCCAAGCGGTTATTTGTGAATGTGAAATGGTGACCGCGGGCGAAATTGAATACGCAATTAAACAACTCGATGTAAATAACTTGGTCGATTTACGTCGCCGCACTCGTTTAGGTATGGGGCCGTGCCAAGGAGAGCTTTGCAGCTATCGCGCCGCCAGCTTATTTCAAGAATATGGTCACGTTTCGGGAAACCAATCGAGCCAACTGTTGGTTGAGTTTTTAGAAGAGCGCTGGAAAGGCATTAAACCGATTTTCTGGGGAGATGCACTGCGCGAGGCTGAATTCAGTTACTGGATTTACGAAGGCTTGTTCGGAGCCAATGACATTCCAACGCAACACAAGCAAAATGAAAGTGAGGAGACGTTATGATGAAATACGACGTCACAATTATCGGTGGTGGAATTGCAGGTTACAGTGCAGGTCTTCGCTGCTTACAAGCGGGTCTAAAAACTGCACTGATCAGTCAAGGCCAAAGTGCTCTGCATTTTTCATCCGGTTCCATCGATGTTCTGGGTAAACTGCCTAGCGGCGAAGCGGTTGAATCCCCTTTGCTCGCCATTGAAGCATTACGTCAACAAGCCCCGAATCACCCTTACAGTAAAATTGGCGCTGACACTATTTCGCAAGGGTTAATGTGGTTTCAAAAAACGCTGCAGCAGCGCGGCATGCCGCTGACACACCAAGCGGACAACAGTAACCACTATCGCATTACTCCGATGGGGACATTGAAAGCCACTTGGTTATCACAACCTTATGTTTATCAACATAAAGCAAATGCTGATTTCAAGCGTATTGTGCTGCTCGCCATCGATGGTTACCGAGATTTTCAACCACACATGCTGCAAGATAACTTACGCGCTCTACCTGCATTTTCGGCTATCCCAAGTGAGATCATCAATATCACGATTCCGGGTTTCGAAGCACTTCGCCATAATCCCAACGAACTGCGATCCATCGATATTGCTCGTTTGCTCAAACAACCACATGCATGGCGCAGTTTTTGTGATCAACTGATCCGTCATGCCACTGTGCAAGATCTAGTGATCCTACCTGCCATCATGGGCAATGGTGATGGGTTAACCTTACTGAACAAACTTAAATTGGAAACCAACTTGCAGTTGCATGAAGTCCCGACCATGCCGCCATCATTAATGGGCATCCGCATTGAAGAGACACTCAGCCGAGCTTTTTTAACTATGGGTGGTACCCATTTAAAAGGCGATAAAGTCATCAGTGGTGAATTTGATGGTAACCGTTTGACCGCCATTCATACTCAAAATCTCAATGATATGCCGATTCAAGCTGACCATTTCGTGATGGCTACAGGGAGCTATTTCAGCCAAGGTTTACAGGCTTCTCATCACGGTATTAGCGAACCCGTGTTCCAATTAGAGACGGAGAGCTGTCATGATCGCGCTCTATGGCGAAACCATGCCTTTTTCTCAGCAAACTCTCACCCTTTCATGACCTTTGGTGTGCTGACCAACACGTCACTGAACCCAACTCATCAAGGTAATATCATTACCAATTTATACTGCTGTGGTTCGATGCTCGCGGGTTATGATCCTGTCTTTGAAGGCAGCGGTGGAGGCGTTGCTATTGCCAGCGCTTACCACGCGACCTCTCAAATTATGGCTCAAACTCAATCTCGACCCGTCATTCAGGAGGTATTAGCATGAGCACCTCTTTTGTTGAAGCCGCACCCAAAAATACCTCTTTTGATCAATGCATCAAATGCACTGTTTGTACCGTTTATTGCCCGGTTGCTAAAGCAAACCCACTCTATCCGGGGCCAAAACAGTGCGGACCGGATGGCGAACGCTTGAGGATTAAAAGCGCAGAGTATTATGACGACCTACTCAAGCTCTGCACCAACTGCAAACGGTGTGAAACCGCCTGTCCTTCCGGAGTGAAAATTGGCGATATCATTGCTGTGGCACGTGGCAAACATGGTAAAAAAACGCTGAGTCCAAAGCTGGTGCGTGATTACGTGCTGAGCCATACCGATCTTTTTGGCACGATCGCCACACCATTTGCACCGATAGTGAACGCTGCTACGGCTATGCCGATGGTAAAAAAACTGATGCACAAGACCATTGGTGTGCACGATCATAAATCACTTCCCAAATACTCACACGGCACGTTTCGTCGTTGGTTTAAGCAGAACTGCACACGCCAACCCCTGTATAACCGGCAAGTGACCTATTTCCACGGCTGCTACGTTAACTATAACCACCCGCAGTTGGGTAAAGATTTTGTCTCTGTGATGAATGCGATGAATATCGGCGTACGGTTACTGGATAACGAGAAATGCTGTGGTGTACCGCTGATTGCCAATGGTTTTCACGATAAAGCACGTAAAAATGCGCTATTGAATGTGAAAAATATCGAAGCCGCGGTAGTTGATCGTCAAACGACGCTCCTCTCCACTTCATCAACGTGTTCGTTTACCTTGCAACAAGAATATCCTCATGTTTTAGGGGTTGATAATAGTAAGGTGGTCAAACAAATCGAGTACGTCACGCGCTTTCTACTCAAAGAGTTCATGAGCGGTAATGCGCCTAAAATGAAACCCGTTAACTTGAAAGTGGTTTACCACACCCCTTGCCACCTTGAACGCAGCGGTAATGTCATTTTTACCATTGAATTATTAAAAATGATCCCAGGATTGGAGTTAGTGGTCTTAGACAGCGAATGCTGCGGCTTAGCGGGAACCTACGGTTTTAAAGAAGAGAACTATGACGTTTCAATGAAAATTGGCGCGCACCTGTTTGATGCAATCAAAACATCGCAAGCTGACTATGCGATTACCGATTGTGAAACCTGTAAATGGCAAATTGAAGAAAATACCGCGTTAGAAACCATTCATCCAATTAGCCTGCTCGCCATGGCGATTGCCTAGTTTACACACCTAGCATTGAGAGTAAAACAGGCCACATTGTGGCCTGTTCTCATACTGCTTGTACTGTGTGAACATTCGTTTTCTAAACGTTATTTAGATAGCGGGCGCTGCTGGCAGTGCTCAATTGCATTGGCCAATAATTCTAACGCACTGGACTGACACTCTGGTAACTGCGCTTGGCTACGGCTAATCGCGGTAACACGATCGCCCCATTTGATGTGCCCAGCCCCCCAAGTTAAGCCCGCCCCGAAAGCGGCCACCAGCAGGTTATCATTCGGTTTGATTTTCCCTTGTTCAACCGCTTCACACAATGCAATAGGTACGGTCGCGGCAGACGTATTACCATAGTGTTGAATGTTAACGAATGCTTTATCTTGGCTAATACCTGATAAGTCACACAAGGTTTGAATGATACGAATATTCGCTTGATGCGGGATCACCACATCAACTTGCTCGGTTGAAAGACCGGAACGCGCCAGCACAGTTTGCGCCGCTGCGCCCATGCCTCGAACCGCACGTTTAAAAATCTCTTTCCCAACAAAATCAAAATCCCAATACCCATTGTCAGCGGCAAAACGATCCATCGATGAGCCAAATTTAGGCACCGCCAAAATATCACGCCCTTCTGCATCACAACCGATTTGTGCATCTTGCAAACCCACTACTTTATCGGTTTTACTCAAAACAACAGCGCCAGCACCGTCACCAAACAACACGGCAGTATCACGTTTGGTCCAATCAATGTAAAAAGAGAGACGCTCAGCACCCACCACTAACGCATGGCGGTAATGACTTGCTTGCATTAAACGCGTCGCAGTTTCTAATCCATAAACAAAACCGGTACAGGCTGCATTTAAGTCAAAAGCGGCTGCATTTTTAATCCCAAGATTCTGCTGCACTTTCGAGGCAATATTTGGGATAAGAGAATCAGGCGAACAGGTTGCGATGATGATGAGATCAATCTCAGTTGCATCAATCCCAGCACAAGCGATGGCGTGTTGGGCAGCCACCGTAGCTAAATCCGAGGTATTCACATGGCTAATGCGGCGCTGTTCAATCCCGGTGCGAGTTTTAATCCACTCATCGGAAGTTTCAATAAAGGTGCTAAGATCATGGTTTGAGAGCGTTGCAGGTGGTAGGCATTTACCCCAACCTGTAATTTCGGCATAGAATTTTGTCATTGTTAACCTGTTTTTGTTGTATTTTCTAATGCAATCCAAAGACCTAAAATTAAAAACTCATCGTATGAAAGAGAAATGAGACTCAAAAGGTCCTTTTGATGTCAGTCAGTATACGCGCTTTTGCTCCGACGTTAAGTCTAGTGCGTTAAATGCGACTGGAGCAAAACACAAAAATAAAGAGAGGAAACCATGTCAACATTCAATACTCGTTGCCCTTCGTGTCACGCAATGAACCGAGTTCCGATAGAACGAGTGACAGAAAGCCCAAATTGCGGTAAATGCCAAGCTCCCCTATTTGATGGAGCGCCCATTGAAGGAACGGAAGCCAATTTCGAAGCACTACTTAATAGTCGCCAACCCGTTGTCGTCGATTTCTGGGCACCTTGGTGTAATCCGTGTGTGGGTTTTGCTCCGGTATTCAGTGATGCTGCGACGGAACGAAAAGGAAACATTCGCTTTATAAAAATTGATACTGAAAGTGAACAAAGCCTCGCCACAAAATTTCAAATTCGCAGCATTCCAACCATTATGGTGTTTAAAAATGGTCAACGAGTCGATATGATCAATGGCGCTTTACCAAAAAGTCAATTTAATCAATGGTTAAACCAAGCCATATTGAAATAATCCATCATTATAACCAATAATAAAGTTGGCATTTTTTATCGATTTATGCCAACTTTACTGCTCATTTCTCTTGCTTTATTTTCGATTAATAAAATTAATCGTTAAGAACATAATTTTTCGTTTTACCTTTCTCAATATCAGCTCCATATTCGCCGCAAAATATCCCATCAATTCTGGTTTTGAGGCAAAGTCAATGGACAACATTACTGTGAACGCGTCTTCACCTCGCATTTCCGTTCCGGTCATTGCGCTATCGCTTTATGCGATTGCCTCAGGCTATTTAATGAGCCTGATCCCATTGATGTTGCCGCACTACGGGCTTGAGAGTTCATTGGCAAGCTGGCTTGCCAGTGCCTTTTACGCTGGCTTATTGATCGGCGCATTAGTCGTTGAACCTGTTGTCAACCGCGTTGGCCACCGAAACGCTTTTGTATGGTGCTTAGCGCTACTCATGTTAACCATTTTTGCCTTACCTGCTCTGCACTATGCCAGTGCTTGGTTAGTGGCACGTTTTGTTGCTGGTATTGCGGTGGCTGGTGTCTTTGTAGTCGTCGAGTCTTGGCTATTGCATGGTGATGAAAAAGGCCGAGCAAAACGCCTTGGTATCTATATGGCGGCGCTTTACGGCGGTACGGCATTGGGCCAATTAGGGATTGGTTATTTAGGCGTATCAGGCGGCGTGCCTTTCATTGCCATCATTACCTTGCTATTAATCGCCAGTGTGGTGCTGATTTATGGCGAATCTGACCAACCGTCAACTCAGCATGCCGTCAGCCTATCACTGAAACAGGTACTCAAACTAAACCATGCCGCCTTGCTCGGTTGCGGAGTTTCAGGGCTCACTTTGGGGGCTATCTACGGTCTAATGCCTGTTGAATTAGAACAACGTGGTATCAGCCATACCGATATTGGCAGCTTAATGGCGCTTGTAGTTTTGGGTGGCATGGCGGTGCAACCTATGGTGCCTTGGCTATCAAAGTTTTTGGGCCGAACACTATTAATGGCGCTGTTTTGCTTGATTGGCTCTGCGGCGATTACCATAACCTTGTTCGATTCAACGATGATGATATTAGCTGCCAGCTTGTTTTTTTTAGGCATGGCGACGTTTGCCCTTTACCCAATCGCCATCAACTTAGGTTGTGATAAGCTCGATGCCAATTACATTGTCTCAGCGACACAAGTTATGCTGTTTAGCTACAGTATCGGCTCTGTGGTTGGCCCCGTGATCGCTGATTGGTTTATGCAAAGATCGCAAGGCTTAATGGGCTATCTCTTTATTGCTTTACTGGCGACTTGTATTTATATGTTGGCTTCAAGCCTCAAAACCAAACGCCAATGGGTGGCGGGGAAATAAGTCGCAGCAAAGCGGATCATATTTTATCGCAAGGCGCACGGTTCAATCGTTGATGGCGATTTGATGCATGCGCCTTTGGTTTTTCTGGTAGTGCACGTTTTTCATGCAGTAGATGGCGGATCGCCAATATAGGGTGAGAGAGCAACATTCTTGGCCCTGCGTAACGCATCACCAATCTCATTTGTTCTTTCGGCTCAGGCTTATAGCAATGAATTGGGCAACGGTTACAGGTGGGTTTATGTTGGCCATAAGGACAGCGATCTAAACGTACTTGCGCATATTCCAACAAGGTTTTGCAACACGTACAGAGTCCAGATTGACAACGATGATGGCGCTGACAATAAATATTCACCATCGCCTCTACGGTGCGAAACTCACTGAGCAGCTCTCCCGTTAAAAGATCGCTATGCATTTTTTCCATTGCCAATAACTCCCATTGAGATCGCAGATAAAAACAAGTATCCTGCGCCACCTTGTTCCTCATGTACCCAAGACTTTGTGTCAAAGAGCAGACGACTATGAACCGCAAAAAGAAAATTAACCAAACACTGCAAAAGCATCTTAAAAAGAAGCATGCCAAGCTGCACGGCAGCAACAAACCTCGTTATATTTCAAAAGCTGAACGTGAAAAATTAGACGCAGAGCAAGCCGCTTCAACCGGCACGGTAGATACTCAACATAGTGAGATTGTGCCTGCTGAAGGTGAGCTACAACAGTAAGTCTTGCTCGATTGGAACAAACTGGCTGGCGACATCAATAAGGCTTTGAGCCGTCAGCCTTGGCACTCCGTACACTTCTACTTTTTTGTTAAAACGCTGTTTAATCCGTTCGACCAATAGCTCGAAATCACCATCTCCTGATACCAGAACAATCACATCCGCTTGCTCTGCCAGCTCAATCGCATCGAGAGTAATACCGACATCCCAATCCCCTTTTGCACTGCCATCACGACGCTGAATGAAGGGCTTAAGCTGAACCTCAAAACCAATACCGCGCAAAATATGGTGGAACTGGCGCTGCTTAGGATCTTGGCTAGCAATCGCATAGGCATTGGCTTTAATCACCTCTCGCCCTTGAGTGGCTACATACCAAAATTGGTTGTAATCAAAATGCTGGCGGTACTTCTCTTTACAGGTGTAATAGACGTTTTGAACGTCGACAAGAATGGCAACTTTTTCCATGAGCTCTCTTCTCAAATAGAAACAAAAACAGCGGCCTGTTCGCCGCTGCTTTGCAAATTGCGCCTAGTATACGCCAAACCACTTCAATTTGTCGTGCAAGCGAGTCACACTGCCGACCACAATCAAGGCTGGGCTTTGTGCTTGTTGCGCTAAAAGGGGTAAATCGTCAAGCGAGCCCGTCAATACTCTCTGTTTATCTGTAGTGCCGCGTTCGATAATCGCGCAAGGCGTTTCTGCGTTCAGGCCAGCATCCAACAAGTTTCGTGTGATGTTCGGGCACTGCTTTAACCCCATATAAAAAACCAAAGTTTGGTTGTCTTGCGCTAAACATCGCCAATTGATCGCTTTACCTTCTTTTTGTAAGTGACCCGTAATGAACTGCACACTTTGCGCGTGATCACGGTGCGTCAGCGGAATCCCCGCGTAAGCCGTGCAGCCTGCTGCTGCCGTGATCCCCGGAACCACTTCATAAGCGATATGATGTTCAGCCAGCGTTTCGAGCTCTTCACCACCTCGGCCAAAAATAAAGGAATCACCGCCTTTCAAACGGACAACTTTTTTACCTTGTTTGGCTTTATCGACCAGAATTTGGTTGATCTGATCTTGCGGCACACAATGAAAATCCAACTGTTTGCCAACGTAGATCATCTCCGCGCAGCTTGGCGCCAGATCTAAAATCGCTTGCGAAACTAAACGATCATACACCACCACTTGCGCTTGGCTGATCACACGTAGCCCCTTAACCGTCAGTAGATCGGGATCGCCCGGCCCAGCCCCTACTAAAGAGACAAAACCGCGACTCGTTACACTGCTTACCATGATTATTCTCTACCTTATCGACAAAAGGATATCGTCATTAAGCGAGGTTAAACCTCACTTAACAATGGTTAGCCAAGGTGACGTTGTGGCAAGGTTTTACCGTGAGTCATGTAAAGGCTTAACCCGGTAAATAACAAGCCGCCCACTAAGTTACCCAATGTGGCCGGAATTTGGTTCCATACTAACCAATCGACGATGGTGAATTTAGCGCCCAACATCATGCCAAGTGGGAACAGATACATGTTCACTACGGCGTGTTCAAAAACCAAACCGAAGAAGATAAAAATAGGTAACCACATTGCAACCACTTTGCCGCTCACAGTAGTTGATGTCATAGCACCGACAACACCTAGACACACCATCCAGTTACACAAGATGCCTTTCACAAACACGGTGATCCAGCCATTAATACCGTGTTCGGCAAAGCCAAGAGTGCGAGCAGTAGACGCTTTGATAAACGCTTGCCCAACCGCGCTCGGCTCGATACTGAAATTCATGGTGAAGGTTAGCGCCACTAAAAAGGCGACGGCAACGGCACCGATTAAGTTACCCAGCCCAACCAAGCCCCAATTCCGTAGAACGCCCGCTTTGGTTACTCCGGCGCGTTTTTCAAACAAAGCTAAAGGTGCTAAAGCAAAAACACCCGTTAATAAATCAAAACCCATTAGGTTCAAAATACAAAACCCCACAGGGAAGACCAGAGCACCAACAATAGGCACTCCGGTTTGCACAGCCGCAGTAATGGCCACAGCGACAGCGATAGCAAGAATCGCCCCCGCCATAATGCCGCGAATCAGGGTATCGCGCGTTGACATGAAGATTTTGCTTTCGCCAGCGTCAATCATTGTTTGCACAAAATCGGCAGGTTTTACATAAGACATAATGGTCCTTATTGTCACCAAAGTTAAAATTAAAAAGGGAAATTGAATAGATAAAGGCTCCCAACCATCAATGCATCACCAAGAGAACTCGATGAACAAGGAACCTTTTTGCTATTGAATCTCATCGTCTCAAAAGCGGCTGTTAAGCCGCGACTTCGACCACACCGTCGGTGACTCGCGCGGCATAAGCTTTCACGCTAAAGCGTCCATCTTCCATACATTGGCCTGTTATGAGATTGAAACGCTGCTTTTTAAGCGGGCTTGCTACCCAGAACTGCTCTTGATGTTGGCAAATAAAACCGCGTGACAACACATTGGCTCGAGCAAAGGGATCCATATTGCTTATCGCCATCACTTCTTGCGCCTCAGTCGGACGGAAGAGAGCCACTTGCTCACCATTCACCAGTGCACACACACCCGTTCCGGGAACAATGTCATTAATGTCACAGATGGCTTGAAATACTGTGTTATTGGCCATGGTTATTTCTCCAAAACAGGGGTAGAGATTGCCGAATCAGCAAGCGCAATGTGGAATATATCGCCTTTCGCTGCTGGGTGTTTTTCGCTATAAGTCGCAGGACGGTGCTGCTCACGAGCGCTGACGAACACGACGTTCTCATCGCGTAAATCAGAATTAATGAAGTGAGTAAAACGAGTTAATTGCTCAGGATGATTAAGCGTTTCTGTCCATTCACAGCGATAATCAGCAATAAGCTTCGCCACATCTGCTTCGAGTTGATCGTTAATGCCCAACTTATCGTCCACAATCACTTCACGCAGGTAATCAACGCCACCTTCTAGGTTGTCTAGCCAAACTGAGGTGCGTTGTAATTTATCGGCTGTGCGAATGTAGAACATCATGAAACGGTCGATGTATTTCAGTAGTGTTGCTTCATCTAAATCAGAGGCCAGCAGATCCGCATGTCGAGGCTTCATACCACCATTACCGCAGACATACATATTCCAACCCGCATCGGTCGCGATCAGGCCTAAATCTTTCCCTTGCGCTTCGGCACATTCGCGGGTGCAACCTGAGACACCAAACTTCATCTTGTGTGGTGTACGGATACCTTTGTAGCGGTTTTCAATCAGCACACCCAAACCGACGCTGTCTTGCACACCAAAACGACACCACGTACTACCGACACACGTTTTTGCCATGCGCAGAGCTTTGGCATAGGCTTGACCTGTCTCGTATCCAGCATCAATCAGTTTGCGCCAAATCTCAGGTAAATCGTCTTTTTGAGCACCAAACAGACCAATGCGCTGCGCGCCCGTCACTTTGGTGTAAAGTTTGTATTCTTGAGCGACATTCGCCAGCACCGCAAGCGATTGTGGTGTGACTTCACCACCCGCCATGCGTGGGATCACCGAATAAGTACCGTCTTTTTGCATGTTGCCCAAGAAGTTATCATTGGTGTCTTGCAAACTGACCAACGATGGCGAGAGCACATGCTCCCCCCAACACGAGGCCAGAATCGAACCAATTGTTGGCTTGCAGACTTCGCACCCATAACCGCGTCCATGTTTTGCCAACATCTCATCAAAACGTTTGATACCGTTAATGCGGATCAAATGGAACAGCTCTTGGCGTGAATACGCAAAGTGTTCACAAATGTCGTTTTTGACTTCCACACCCGATTTAGCCAGTTCAGCATTCAGAACCGACGTCACTAAAGGCACGCAACCACCACAACCGGTTCCTGCCCCTGTCACGGCTTTAATCGCGCCGAGCGTATGATGACCATCGGCCACGGCTTGGGCAATTTTCGCTTTAGTCACATCAAAACAAGAGCAGATCACCGCAGTATCAGGTAGAGCATCCGCGCCTAATGCGGGTTTTTCAGCGCCAGCATGCGCGGGTAGAATCAAGGTGTCTGGGTGTTTGGGCAGCTCAATATCATTGAGTTTGAGTTGCAGTAAATCGCCGTAATCTGACGTGTCGCCGACTAAAACTGCACCAAGCAGTTTTTTACCATCTTCAGAAACGATAATGCGCTTATAAACTTCATCTTCTTCATTTTGATAGACGTAGCTTTTACAACCCGGAGTTCGCCCATTGGCATCGCCAATCGATCCCACCTTCACACCCAGCAGTTTGAGCTTGGCGCTCATGTCTGCACCACTAAATTGGCTCTCATTGCCCACAAGATGATCAACCGCAACCGTTGCCATTTTGTAACCAGGAGCGACCAGACCGAAGAAAGTTTGATTCCAAGAAGCACATTCGCCAATCGCATAAATATCAGGATCGGATGTTTGGCAGTGATCGTTAATGGCAACCCCACCACGCGGCGCGATGTCTAGGCCCATTTCACGAGCTAATTTGTCCTGAGGACGTATCCCTGCGGAAAATACGATGAAGTCAACTTCCAAATCCGAACCGTCGGCAAACTTCATGGTATTACGAGCGGTCTCGCCTTGAGCAACGATCTCTAACGTATTTTTGCTAGTGTGAACTTGCACCCCCATCCGCTCAATTTTATTACGCAGTTGTAAACCGCCTTGCAAGTCAAGTTGCTCAGCCATTAATACCGGAGCAAACTCAATCACATGGGTTTGTACGCCCAACGCTTTCAGCGCGCCAGCCGCTTCAAGGCCAAGTAAACCACCGCCTATCACTACGCCACTTTTGCTCTTTTTCGCGCACGTTTCGATGGCCTTTAGATCTTCAATGGTGCGGTAGACAAAGCAGTCTTTACTTTCATTGCCTTTGATCGGCGGTACAAAGGGATAAGAGCCCGTCGCCAAGACTAATTTGTCATAGCTCACTTCACGGCCAGTATTTGAATAGACCACGCGCTTTTCGCGATTAATGTTAACCGCCCGCTCGCCCATCAAGACATTAATCGCATGCTTTTGATAGAAACCCGGTTTAACAAGCGAAAGCTCTTCAGCGGTATGGTGTGAAAAGTAGGAAGAAAGATGGACGCGATCGTAGGCAACACGCGGTTCCTCACAAAAAACCGTGACATCAACAGCCGATGCCTCCATTTTTTCGACCAAATCTTCGATATAGCGATGGCCAACCATGCCATTACCGATGACAACCAGCTTCATCCTGCTCATATGGGTTCCTAATTATGGTAACGTTTCATTGAGCGAGATTTTTAATTATGAAAGAAAATGAATTACTGATGTAAATCAATTACAAACTCAAACTACCCTAAAGAGGTAGCCATAAAGAGGAGTATCAGAGAAAAATAAACACCTTACCGTGAATACTAGGGGCCGACAGGTATAGGAAGATAATTTATATAGTATGATCACTTCCAATCAAACCTGATCATTTACAACAAAACTTGTCAGTTTTCCTCTGTCAAAACACTTGGCAGAAGTTATATAAACAACTTAAACACGCTCATTATGCTTTAGAGTAGAAGCTTATGACGGCGTTGTTCCTCCCCCCTTTTAGGGGGAGAGAATTAATTTCGTGAGTATTGGGTATGCTATTTATGATGAGCGATATAGGTTGTTGGAATGTTTTTGCCCCTAAGTTGGTTAGAATAAATACTACTATTTACTTAAATAGCGTGTATTTGTCTTACTAAAAGTTATCCTGATTCAGCACATCCAAGGTTATGTCTCAGAACAGTCTAATACCAATCTGAGAATAAATATGATCTAAATGAGCCTATTATGACGACATCGAGTCGAACGTGTGTCTTGCATGGAAGGGCTTTCTTGGAGCGCACCAATAGGGCGAAAACAGACTCAAGAGCGCGGACAGGCCTGACCAGTTATTTTTCCAGATTGGTATAACTCCTTCACTTTACTGCTAATTTTTGGGGTTTGAGTTGTGTGCTAGATGCTTTGCTTCAGGTAGAGCCCCATTCTGATTAAGAGTTCAATTGTGTTGTTCTCACAGATGTACGCCATGAACATTTTTTTATTGCTGACGTTCAGCAGTTCGAAGGCACGCTTGAGGTGTGTCTGTACGGAGCTGTCTTTGATGTTCAACGTCGCCGCCACTTCTTTGACCGACAAATTCAGTGTCGATAGTGAGAGGCACTCGACTTGACGCAGGGTTAAGAAAGGGGAGAGCAATTGTGGGATGACCGCATACAGCTCTTCTGAAGCGCTTCTTGGCTTGAGAGGTTCCGTACGAGTGGTATAACGGCCCATCAGTTGGCTGAGTATACTTTGGGTATCTACGACCGAAACATAATAGCTGACTTTATTATTGACAAACGTCAGTTGTGAGCTGCCCTGATAGACCAGATCTTTCCCCGTTGCTGCCACACCTAAGAACTCTCCCAAATGTTTTCCTTTCACACTCCATTCAATCACAATGTCGTTCTTACAGATAATCACGTGACTTTCTTTGTACTCTAATGTAGGAAAGGCGCGCTGCCACACTCTGATCGTCTCGCAAAAGGAGTCAGAGCCTACCGACAGCTGAAGAGGACTTTCTATCACGGTGCGGGAGGTCATCACATTCGTCACGGCCTCCGTCACTTTGTCATTCCAAACTCGATTCATAAAATTACGTGCGGTCTGAACACACGGTTGGCGATGAATAAAAATACGAACCTTCCTTTGTTGTACTCGTGGGATGAGCCTATCTGAGACGCTGTGCTAGCGCGGTGAACTTGGCGGCAGGCATACTGCCAATCAACAAACCTAATGCGATCAGAGCGCAGCTTACCACTTTTTGTGAAGAAATGACTTCATGAAACATTATGCTTGAACCCAACAGAGCAAAAAGAGGTACAAGCAACGTAAACGGGGACACATGCGACAAATGGTAAGACATCACTAATTTGTTCCAGATCCAGTAGCCAAATAACGTGGTCATATATGCCTGGTATATAATGGAAAACACACCGGGTAAGGTCATATTGTCCATCAAAGCCATAAAACCCTGGGTCCCAACCTGAAGGTAGGATAGAAGACACAACGGGATCGGCGCAAAGAGCATCGACCACACACTGAACGCGAACACGTGTTCAGTGTTGGATTGCTTTAACAGCCCTCCCGATATCGACCAACAAAGCGCCGCCACCAAAATCAGCCCCACTCCGGTCAGCGTCACAGAACCGTCTGACACCGTCAGGCTCAAGGCTAAACCACACAATGCGATCAATGCTCCGAACGCTCGAAGGGGACTCACCGACTCTTTGAGTAACAGCCAACCCAGTCCCAAACTGAATACCACGTTCGTTTGAATAAGCAACGCCGCCATGCCGGGGGATAAACCCGCCCCGATAGCCCAGGTGGACAGCCCCCAAACCCCGACCGAAAACGTCAGGCCATAAGCTGCCGGGTATCCCCAATGTACATCGGGTTTTTTAACAAAAAAGACCGCAGGAATGGCCGCTAGGGTAAACCTCAAAGCGGTCAGCAACATCGGATCCAGTGTATCTAACCCCAGTTTGACGACGGAAAAATTTAGTCCCCAGATCGCCATGATGAACACGCACAGGATGTAATCTTTCAAGCCCATGCGTTATCCCTTTGTTGGCATCGTGTCTGACGCCGCTTGGTGCCAGATCGCGAACTGTTTAGCAAAGTAGGTGACGATGAGATCTGCCCCCGCCCGTTTAAAGCCGATCAGAGTTTCTAACACCGCTTCCTGTTCGTTTAAGATGCCCATTTGCGCTGCGCATTTGATGACCGCATACTCCCCGCTGACTTGATAGGCTGCCAGTGGAAGTAGAGTTTGACGGCGTAATTGGGTCAAAATATCCAGATAAGGGGTTCCGGGTTTGACCATCAAAATGTCCGCACCCTCTTGTTCATCCAACAATGCTTCACTGAGCGCTTGTCTGGCATTGGCGTAGTCGAGCTGATATGTGCGTCTGTCGCCCTTGAGTTCGCACTCTACTGCCTGTCGAAATGGCCCGTAAAACGCCGACGCAAATTTCGCGCTGTGTGCCAGTATCGCGACATGCTCAAATCCCGCTTCATCCAAGCCCTGGCGGATCGCCCTTACCTGGCCGTCCATCATGGAAGAGGGGGCGAGCATGTCCGCCCCTGCTTGCGCGGCATTGACACACTGCTTCACCAAGTGAGCAACCGTCTGATCATTGTCAACGTCCTGATCGGTCATGACACCGCAATGACCGTGCGTGGTGTACTCGCAAAAGCAGATATCGGGGATCACCATCATGTGCGGACACGCTGATTTAATCGTGCTGATCATACGACTCAGCAGACCGTCTCGACACCAGGTGTCACTCCCGATGTCGTCTTTGTGATGACTGATACCAAAGGGCATTACATAGCGGATCCCAAGCGCGTCCAGCGCATGGATTTCATCGACGAGTTGAGTTTCAGGGAGCCGGGCCAACCCCGGCAGCCCGGTGATCGGTACCGGACTGGTGATGGTTTCTTCGACAAATATCGGATAAATCAAATCGCTTAATTGAACCTCATGTTCCCGAACGAGCGCTCTGATCATGGGGGTAGTCCGCAAACGGCGCAGGCGTTTGGTGATACCCGATTGGGTGGTGTGGTTGGATTGGAATTCCATGGGTGGTACTCCTGAGAGTGGGTTGTCTAAAAGGGTGATGAGTGGCCCTCGATCGAGACTATCGAGTCAGGGCCCCTCTGGCGTGATGGTGCGTGTTACACGCGCTCGATGATCATTGCCATGCCTTGGCCGACTCCGATACACAAACTGCACAGCGCATAGCGTCCCTGTTGCTGGATGAGTTGATTCATTGCCGTACCAATCACCCTCGCGCCACTCATGCCCAGTGGGTGGCCCAGCGCAATCGCGCCGCCATTAGGATTGAGGCGCGGATCGTCGCCGTCAATCCCCAGGTGGTTGACCACCGAGAGGACCTGTGAGGCGAAGGCTTCATTGATTTCAATCACGTCCATCTGATCCAGCGACAACTGAGCGAGTTCCAGGACCTTTTTGATCGCCGGCGCCGGGCCAAATCCCATGATGCTGGGTGCAACGCCGGCACACGCCGTGGCCACAATGCGCGCTTTGGGCACCAGTTGGTGATCGGTCAGTGACCGCTCCGACGCGACCAAGAGTGCCGCCGAGCCATCGTTAATGCCCGATGCATTTCCCGCTGTTACGGAGCCCTGTGGGTGCACCACGGGTTTGAGTTTGGCCAAGGTCTCGAGACTGGAGAGTCTGGGGTGCTCATCGGTCTCGATAACCAACGGGCTCTGACGTTTGCGCGCGACTTCGACCGGGACAATTTCGTGACGGAAGAACCCCCGTTCTTGCGCCGCGGCGTATTTGGTCTGACTCCACCGGGCAAACGCGTCCTGCTCATCTCGGCTAATGCCGAATTTGACCGCCAGGTTTTCCGCGGTCTCTGGCATCGAGCAGGTGCCGTACATCTCATCCAATCTGGCATTCACAAAACGCCAGCCCATGGTGGTGTCATAGAATTCGGCGTCGCGGGCAAACGGTAAGTCGGTTTTTCCAAGCACGTACGGTGCGCGTGACATCGACTCCACCCCGCCGGCAATGATCAGGTGCGCTTCGCCCGTTTTGATGGCCCGCGCGGCGTTAGACACAGCTTCCATCCCAGAAGCACACAGTCGGTTGACAGTGGACCCCGGCACTTGGGTGTCCAGTCCGGCCAGCAGCAAACTCATTCGGGCCACGTTGCGGTTGTCTTCACCCGCTTGGTTCGCACACCCCAAAATCACATCGTCGACGCGACGCCAGTCGAGCGTTGGGTAACGTTCTGTGAGTGCTTTTAACGTGATGGCGGCCAGATCGTCCGCGCGGATCGACGACAATGCGCCGGCGTAGCGGCCAATCGGGGTTCTGACGAAATCACACAGGTACGCGTTAGACATGCGCCACCTCCTTGTGAGACGCCGCGAAGCTGGCGGTGATCAATCCTCTGGCTAGATCGATTTCCGATCGGGCAATGCGGTGCTCTCGCTCGGCAAAGATCTCAAGGTGGACATTCGCCCCTAACTGCTCAAAATAGTCGGCCGTCTGAGTGACACGTTCTGCGGAGACCCAAGTATCGGTATGACTGCCCGAGAGCAACATCGTCATGCCATCAAACACGGGCTTTTGAGCCGATGCTGTCGGGCACTGAGGACCAAACAGTCCACCAGTGAATAAAATGGCGCCCCCCATCGGCTGTTGAGACTGCCTGATGAACTCGGCCGCCATGCACGCGCCCTGCGAGAAGCCCATGATCCAGATGCGTTCGCGGCTCACGCCTTGTGAAAGCAAGTTTTGCAGGACGTGATCGATCACCTCGAGCCCCTGATTTAACTGTGGCTGGTTGTCGTCAAGAGCGCGGGTGAACCCTCGGGGATACCAGGTAGCGCCGGGTGCACTCGGCAGATAATAGGTCGCCTCAGCCAAGTTCAATTTGTTGATCAGTTTCGTCATATCGTCTGTAGTTTGGCGGCGTCCATGCAAAAGGATCACCACAGGGTTGCCGGCGCTCAGTTCAGCGCCTTTAATAACCACGGTGTACGGGCTAATGTCAGATTGGGATTTGAGGGTTAACACGTTATCTATTCCTTGTTTTGAAGGCGGTTACACAGCTATCTCAGCGATGGTGTCGGGCTTGGCAGGTTGTGGGTTTAGGCCTAAGAGTGTTCTGGCCTCATCGATAGTGGCCACGTCCCTGCCCAATTCGTGAGACAGTCTGACGATGCGATCCACCAACTGGGCATTGCTGGTGGCGAGCTCACCTTTTCGGTAATAAATGTTGTCTTCGAGCCCCGTGCGGACATGGCCACCCAGTAAAATCGAGTATGTGTTCAGCGGCAACTGCGCCTGTCCAATCCCGATGGCTGACCAGATGCTGTTGTCAGGAAGGCAGTCCACCAGGTGCAGCAAGTCTTTGCAGGTCGGCCGGACCCCACCATGAATGCCCATCGCAAACGCAAAGACCAACTTCTTGTCCAAGTAACCTTGTTGCTGAAGGGTGATGGCCTCGTGGATTACCCCAGAATGGTAAATTTCTATCTCAGGGGTCACCTGATGCTCCTTCAGCGCCAGTGCGAGTTTTTTTGCCAGTGCGGGGCTGTTGATGAAGGGTTTGTCGCCATGATTCACTGACCCACAGTTAAAGGAAGCGATGTCTGGCCCGTACTGAAGATGATTCCAGGCTTCCTCTTCTGGCATGCCGTGTGGCAAGTTGAGGCCCGAGGTACTCAGGTTGAGGATAATGTCGGAACGTTCGCGGACACGCTCGATGATCTCGCGCCAAACGTCTTTGTCGTAGCTTGGCTTACCCGCTTCATCACGGGCGTGGATATGTGCGACACTGGCGCCTGCCTGACTGCACTGAACGACAGCATCTGCAATTTCTTTTGGCGTGTGTGGGACGGCGGGGTTCTTACTTCTTGGGGTGATTCCGCCATTAACGGCGGCGGTGATAATTAAATTGTCCATATATTCCAATTTCTTACACTATATAATTACATCCATTGTAAATATAAAAAATTAAAGCCACGTCCCCAAAAAATGGTTACAAAATGGATTTTGTCGCATAAAAGCCACATTAGGCCTTGCTATGCATGGTGTGCTTACAACGCAGTCTATATGTCTATACATATTGATTTTATGATTGTGATTTGCCTCATCAACACAGGTTACTCAGTAAAGCAATATGCGATACCTGTAGTTATTCGTTAATTGCTAATTTAGCAAAGTTTCTGAAACAGTTTTGTCCAAACTTTTGTCAGGCCGATCTTCGCTGGCTCATTTTTGCCCCATTATGCTCCAGAGTGGAAGCTGAACCGTTCTGTTCCTCCCCCTTTCAGGGGGAGGTTAGGAGGGGGTGTGCAGGCCCTACCCCTTGAAGGGGAGGGAATTTTGACATTCTGTCCTTCGCATCTTTATGGCTGACAGCATTTAAATATAAATACTCCCCCACCCAAAACTGCATCATTCATAAAGCATTCACATTCAATCGCTACGTTAGCTCAATATCTTCGAGAGCTGTCATGTGAAACCACTTAAACGCTATCAATACGAACGCTATGCCGTGCTGTGCAACCTTGCTTATCCCAGAGTGTTTAGGCAGACACGTTACGGTTTTGATCCGAACGGTCAGCACATCATCCGTAACCAGTTTGGTAAAATCATGATTCGAGTGCTGTGGAGTAAAAACCAAGAAGAGGCCGTGGTGGTCATCAAAGGTTCGCACAGTGTCAGTGATTGGCTTTTGAACTTTGCAATGTGGACACGCAGTTGCAAACACTTAGGATTGGATTACCGTATCCATGCGGGCTTTTACCATCTCCTGCATCAAGAGAGCCTGCCAACGCGCAACGAAGATAAACTCGGCCTATCGGTTTTACAACGGCTGGAAGCCGTCGTTGTTCCTCTGATCGAGAGCGGCAAACGCATTGCCATCACTGGTCACTCTTCGGGTGGGGCTATTGGGTGTATTTTTGCTGACTACATCGAAAAGAAATACCCAAAATGCATCAAACGCATTGTGACATTCGGCCAACCCGCGATTGGTAATTGGCGTTTTCGTCAACGCTACGCGCTTAGCCACAAAACCTATCGTATTTGTTGTGACCTCGATATCGTCACCTTTATGCCACCCATTCCTTTAATCTATTGGCATGTGGGTAAATTGCTGTGGCTTTACAATGGGCGTATTTACGAAAACACACCAACGTTCATTCGATTAGGCAGGTCTTTATTGAGCTGGCTAGTTCGCCCCTTCTCTTACCACCTCATGAGTAAATACATCCGCAATAAGGATTTCTTCGATGAACGATAGAAGCTAGCACCGAACAAAAAACACGGTGACTTCAAATATTTTTCACACTAAGCAATTATGAAAAATTAATTGTAATCAATTGAATTAAAGCAATATTTATCATTAACCATATAAATTTAATGGCAATTATCATTCAAAATAGATTTGAACTCTAAACATTATCGTGGCATTTTATATTTAACTAATCGTTCAATATAAAATAATCAGGATCAATTATGCCAAAGGTAGGGATGCCAGACATACGCAAACCTCAACTTGTTGCCGCAACAATGACAGTCATTGAGCGCGTTGGATTACATGGCGCAAGCATCGCTTTAATCAGCAAAGAAGCGGGGGTCTCGACAGGGATTATCAATCACTACTTTGGCGGCAAGCATGGATTATTGGAAGAGACAATGCGTGTTGTTTTACGTGAGCTTTCAACCACCATCACTCAGCATTTAAACCAACTCCCAAAAGAGGCTCATTACGAACGCATTAATGCCATCGTAACCGGCAATTTCAAAGGGTTCCAAGCGGAAAACCAAGTTGTTAAAACATGGTTAGCGTTTTGGGCTTACTCCATGCACGACGCACAGTTAAATCGCCTGCAATACGTCAATGAACAGCGTTTACTTTCTCATCTTAAGATTGAACTCAAGCCGCTGCTCCCATCAGAACAAGTCAACCTCGTGGCTCATGGCATCGCGTCACTGATTGATGGCATTTGGCTACGCGGAGCATTAAACCCCAAAGGGATAGACCCTGCTCAAGCACATTCCATCATTAACGATTACCTCAATAAACAATTAGCGTTTTATGCGCAATAACAACTCACTTCAGGCCTTAAAATGGAAATACAATCGCTTTATATCAACGGAACGCTCCGATCTGCGACTTCAGGAGAACGTTTCGATACCTACAACCCAGCAACAGGTGAAGTGATAGCAAGATTGCAGCACGCCAGTGCCAATGACGTTGAACAAGCTATCACCTCAGCCAAGCAAGGATTCGCGATATGGTCAAGAATGACCGCGACAGAACGCAGCCGTATTTTGCTAAAAGCAGTAAAAATACTTAGAGAACGAAACGATGAACTTGCTGTACTTGAAGTTCTCGATACCGGTAAGCCGATTCAAGAAGCCAATTGCGTTGATATTGCTACTGGCGCAGACGTCATTGAGTACTTTGCAAACTTAGCCCCATCGCTT
Organism: Vibrio sp. 3-2(1); assembly: GCF_963887575.1. Taxonomy (NCBI): domain Bacteria; kingdom Pseudomonadati; phylum Pseudomonadota; class Gammaproteobacteria; order Vibrionales; family Vibrionaceae; genus Vibrio; species Vibrio sp. 3-2(1). The sequence goes on from NZ_CAWPGB010000044.1 coordinate 164,505, forward strand.
CAAGGCGAGCAACAGCCGCTCAATGAACATCAGTTTTTTTATACTCGCCGCGAGCCATTAGGCATCTGCGCGGGCATTGGCGCATGGAATTATCCGATTCAAATCGCGATGTGGAAATCAGCGCCAGCACTGGCTGCCGGCAATGTGATGATTTTCAAGCCCTCAGAGGAAACGCCATTAAGCGCATTAAAACTGGCAGAGATCTTCAGTGAAGCCGGAGTGCCAGACGGCGTCTTTAACGTGGTTCAAGGTGATTACCGCGTAGGTCAAATGCTGACGGCCCACCCAGATATTGCCAAAGTCTCTTTTACCGGTGAATCGGGTACCGGGAAAACCGTGATGGCAGACAGTGCTCGCAGCTTGAAGTCTGTCACCATGGAATTGGGCGGAAAGTCACCGCTCATTATTTTTGATGATGCCAAGCTTGATCAAGCTGTCTCCGCTGCCATGGTGGCAAACTTTTATACCCAAGGTGAAGTGTGTACCCATGGGACACGCGTTTTCGTGCACGACAGCCTCTACGATGCGTTTGTCGCTCAGCTTAAGCTGCGTACTGAACAATTAGTGATTGGCGATCCTATGAATATCAACACCCAGATTGGCGCGTTAATTTCCAAACCTCATTTAAACAAAGTGCTCACAGCGATTGAGCAAGCCAAAGCTAGCCAAGCAACTTTACTCACTGGCGGTTATCAAGTTACCGATAACGACCTAGATAAGGGCAACTTTGTTGCACCAACTGTTTTCATTGATTGCACTGATGACATGCCTCACGTGCAGCAAGAAATCTTTGGCCCTGTGATGTCAGTGCTTAAGTTTAGCGATGAAGACGAAGTGATCGCGCGCGCGAATGACACACAATATGGTTTAGCGGCAGGAGTGTTCACACAGAACCTTTCTCGTGCACACCGAGTAATTCACCAACTTCAAGCCGGGATCTGCTGGATAAATACCTGGGGAGACTCTCCAGCAGAAATGCCTGTCGGTGGTTATAAGCATTCTGGGATTGGCCGTGAAAATGGCATAGAAACCCTGAAGCACTATACCCAAACCAAAAGCATTTTAGTGGAGCTAGATGATTTTTCTAGCCCATATGCTTAATCGTCAAAGGAGCCTTCTATGTTAAATCACTTTGATTACATTATCGTCGGTGCGGGCTCAGCAGGTTGTGTTCTTGCCGATCGCTTAACCGAGTCTGGCGAGCATCAGGTTTTACTGCTCGAAGCAGGTGATAGCGATAAAAGCATTTTTATTCAAATGCCAACCGCCCTTTCTTACCCGATGAACAGCGAAAAATACGCATGGCAATTTGAAACCGAATCAGAGCCCGATCTTGACGGGCGTCAGTTACATTGCCCACGGGGAAAAGTACTCGGTGGCAGCTCGTCTATTAATGGCATGGTATATGTTCGTGGTCACGCTTGCGATTTTGATGAATGGGAATCACTGGGCGCTAAAGGTTGGAATTATCAAAATTGTTTACCCTATTTTCGCCGCGCTGAATCTTGGATAGGTGGCGAGAACGCTTATCGTGGCGGCAATGGGCCCGTCGGTACTTGTAACGGTAACGACATGCAATTGAACCCACTTTATCAAGCCTTCATCGATGCGGGCAAAGAAGCCGGTTATCCAGAAACTGACGATTACAATGCTTATCAGCAGGAAGGTTTCGGACCAATGCATATGACGGTAGATTCTGGAGTTCGCGCCTCAACGTCCAATGCCTATTTACGCCGCGCGATGAAGCGACCGAACCTCACCGTAAAGACAAGAATTGTGGCACATAAGATCTTGATTGAAGAGCAAAAGGCCATCGGCGTTGAGTTTGAAAAATCAGGCAAGATCCAACAAGCGTTTTGCTTGCGAGAAGTGATATCAAGTGCTGGTTCTATAGGATCTCCTCAACTTTTGCAACTTTCGGGTATTGGCCCTAAAGCGTTGCTTGAACAAGTTGGTGTGAAACTGAAGCAAGACCTGCCTGGCGTGGGTCAAAACCTGCAAGATCACTTAGAGATCTATTTTCAATACCATTGTAAACAGCCGATCACACTAAACAGTAAACTCGGTTTAATCAGCAAAGGGCTTATCGGCACTGAATGGATCTTAACTCGTAAAGGATTAGGGGCAACCAACCACTTCGAGTCATGCGCGTTTATTCGCTCTCGCGCAGGGCTCAAATGGCCAAATATTCAATACCACTTTTTACCTGCTGCGATGCGTTACGACGGCCAAGCGGCCTTTGATGGTCACGGCTTCCAAGTTCATGTGGGACCCAATAAGCCAGAAAGCCGAGGACAAGTACAAATTGTCTCTCGCGATCCAACGGTTTCACCCTCTATCGCATTTAATTACCTATCAACCGAACAAGATCGCCAAGATTGGCGCGATTGCATTCGTCTCACCCGCGAAATTCTAGCGCAACCAGCATTGGATAGTTATCGGGGCGAAGAAATTCAACCGGGGGAAGAGATCCAAAACGATGACGATATTGATTCATGGGTCAAACAGAATGTGGAAAGCGCTTATCACCCCTCTTGCAGCTGCAAAATGGGCGCAGATGACGACCCAATGGCCGTGGTGAATGACCAATGCCAAGTGCGCGGAATTCAAGCTTTACGCGTGGTGGATTCCTCGATATTCCCAAGCATTCCCAACGGGAACCTGAATGCGCCAACCATCATGGTCGCAGAGCGCGCCGCCGATCTTATTTTAGGCAAACCGCTATTAGCCAGTACTGAAGCTCCAGTATGGATTGCACCAGACTGGCAAACCAAACAAAGAATAAAACCACCAATGAGAAAGCCGGACGCTTACTCATAAAATTTATAAAGTCAGTCAAAAATACAAGGAAATAACATGTCTATTACTAAAAAAACCGTGCTCACACTTGCAATGACGACTCTGCTCAGCGCCAACGCTTACGCCAATCAATGCGATACGGTGCGCTTTGCTGATGTGGGTTGGACAGACATTACCGCCACGACGGCAATAACCACAGAGCTGCTCAAAGGGTTAGGCTATCAGACAAAAATCGATTTACTCTCAGTACCGGTGACCTACTCATCTATGGCGAACGGTGACATTGATGTATTCCTCGGTAATTGGATGCCAACCATGGAAGGCGATATTGCCAAATACCGTGAAGCTGGAACGGTTGAAACTCTGCGCGCTAACTTGGAAGGAGCAAAATACACACTCGCTGTGCCTAAGTACGTTTATGATGCCGGTGTCCAATCGTTTGCTGATATCGCTCAATTTTCAGATAAATTTCGCGGCAAAATCTATGGTATTGAACCGGGCAATGACGGTAATCGCTTGATCCAATCGATGGTTGATGAAAACGCTTTTGAGCTGAAAGATTTTAGCGTTGTTGAGTCAAGTGAAGCGGGCATGGTGTCACAAGTGGCACGCTCGGTACGTCGTAATCAGTGGATTGTGTTTCTAGGTTGGGCTCCGCACCCAATGAACAGCAATGTTGAAATGGAATACCTTGATGGCGGTGACGATTACTTTGGCCCAAACTACGGTGGTGCAAATGTCTACACCAATGTGCGTCAAAACTACCTAGCACAATGCCCAAATGTCGGTAATTTATTAAAAAACCTATCCTTCTCGCTTGAAATGGAAAACCAACTGATGGAATCCATTCTCAACCAAGGCGTGTTACCAGAACAAGCCGCTCGCCAATGGTTAATCAAACATCCAGAAAGTATTGTTCCATGGCTAAAGAATGTAAAAACCAAAGCTGGAGCACCTGCACAACAAGCTATTAGCAACTATTTAGCGCCATTTAAAGCATAAATTAATTTAAAGGAGGAGGTGAGCATTTCACCTTCCAAAAGGCTATACCGTGAATTTTATTACAGAGAACAAAATCCCCTTAGGTCGTTGGATGGAAAGTGGCGTTGACTGGCTGACCATCCATGCAGCCACATTTTTTGATACTGTTTCCTACTTACTTGAGACCATCATTTTATCTTTAGTTGATGTGTTTAAATGGATGCCCCCTGCCGTGCCAATTTTAGTCACCGCAGCCATTGCATGGTATCTGCATCGTCAGATTTCATTGGTGGTATTTGTTATTGCTGCCCTACTGCTTATTCTAAACCTTGGCTACTGGCAAGAAATGCTGGAAACCTTTGTCTTGGTGTTTGCCGCGACAACGATTTCCGTATTAATTGGCGTACCATTGGGCATTATCGCCGCGCATCGACCATGGCTTTATACGCTGATGCGCCCAATTCTTGACTTAATGCAAACGGTACCAACCTTTGTTTACCTCATTCCAACGCTAGTTCTGTTCGGTTTGGGTATTGTTCCGGGGCTCATTTCGACCATTATCTTTGCCATCGCCGCCCCCATTCGCCTCACCTATCTTGGGATTACTAAGGTACCGGAAGAGTTAGTTGAAGCGGGTAAAGCATTCGGCTCTAGCCGTATGAACTTACTGCTCAAAGTGGAGTTGCCAGCAGCGCTACCCAGCATAATGGCAGGGATCACTCAGTGCATTATGTTATCACTCTCAATGGTTGTGATTGCCGCCTTAGTTGGGGCTGACGGCCTTGGCAAACCCGTGATTCGTGCACTCAACACCGTCAATATTTCTCAAGGTTTTGAAGCTGGTTTAGCCATCGTTTTAGTCGCCATCATTCTTGATCGTTTATGCAAAACCCCACATCAAAATAATAAGGACGCATAATCATGGACGCAATTACCATTAAAAACCTCGATGTTATCTTTGGTCAAAACCCAAATGAAGCACTGCAACGACTCGACACGGGTGAATCTCGCCAAGAGATTATCGATGCCTGCGGCCAAATCGTAGGGGTAGACAATGTCAGCCTTACTGTTAAAGAAGGCGAGATTTGCGTCTTGATGGGGCTGTCTGGTTCAGGGAAATCGAGCTTGCTGCGCGCGGTGAATGGCTTAAATACCATCAGCCGAGGATCATTAGAATTAAAAGATGGCGAACGCTTTGTTGACCTTGCCAGCTGTGATAAAGCAACGCTTCAGCATTTAAGAACAAATCGTGTCTCGATGGTGTTTCAAAAGTTTGCCCTTATGCCTTGGTTATCGGTTTTAGATAACGTGGCATTTGGCTTAGAAATGCAAGGAATGAGTAAGAAAAAACGCCACCAACGTGCTCGTGCTCAGCTCTCGATGGTTGGCCTTGCTGAATGGGAAGATAAATTCCCCCATGAGCTTTCTGGCGGCATGCAGCAACGTGTCGGTTTAGCACGTGCTTTTGCAATGGACAGTGACATCCTATTAATGGATGAACCGTTCTCAGCACTTGATCCGCTGATTCGTGCACAACTGCAAGATGAGTTATTAGAGCTACAAAGCAAACTCAACAAAACCATCTTATTTGTTAGCCACGACTTAGATGAAGCGCTAAAAATAGGTAATAACATCGCGATTATGGAGTCAGGAAAACTGATTCAGCACGGTAAACCAGAAGAAATTGTCCTTACACCCAAAACGGACTACGTTAAAGAGTTTGTGGCACACACTAACCCTCTTAACGTACTAAAAGGACGTTCGTTAATGCAGCCCATCGAACAGTTAAAGCAACAAGACGAACGTTGGCAGGTCTGCAAAAAACAGGATGTTTGGGTCGCACAACATGATAAAACTCTGACACTATATGGAGCAACGTCGACCGCTCTTATCCACTGGGATACCCAAGTCAGCGATATGTCGAACATTGATTCATCGATGATGATTATTACAACACCTGATATTGATATGCGTAGCGCGATTGAGTTGAAACATCGAACTCAAAATCCGATTCTTCTGATGGAAAATAATCAGCTCGTCGGCGTCTTAAGCGACCAAGAAATTTACAGTGCCCTACTGGGAAATTATCAAACCGAAAAGGCGGCTTAACACTCACCTCTGTGCATTGCTGTCAATGTCATGTTAACGCCATCATACCGATGGCGTTATTTTCTAAGCAGGCTGTTGATTCTTAATCACATAGATCAAAAAAAGACGCTAAAAAGCGTCTTTTTTTGTTTTTGGAGGCGCGACCCGGAGTCGAACCGAGGTCCACGGATTTGCAATCCGCTGCATAACCAGTCTGCCATCGCGCCTTTAATTTTTTGTTGCTCTTAATGAGCAAAGAATAGATGGTGCCCCGGGCCGGACTTGAACCGGCACGACTCGAAAGTCGAGGGATTTTAAATCCCTTGTGTCTACCAATTTCACCACCAGGGCACGCAATTCTGGATTGCGATGCCGTCAACTGAATCAGTTACACACCATCGAAAATTTTTTGAAGTACATTCGCTAGCTTTGTTATTAACAACATTTGGTTATTAAAAACATTTGTTATTAAACATTGCTTTGCAGCTTTTAATAACTCTGCTCATCTTGCTGAGCAACTAACTCCTGACATTGTTCTTTCGGGCTTTGCCGTGAGAACGAGGCGTACTTTAACGGATTAAGAAAATGAGTCAACAATAAATTTTCCACTTATGAATCAAGTGACTAAGAATCGACCCGCAAAGGATAGAAGGCGAACAATTAGAGCAACAATCCATCAGTTTTTATCAAGTGATCGTTACCATTTTTTCATCAGTCGCCCGACGAGATTAGGATGGTATGCCCAGCAGTGATCAAACATCGCCATCAACTGTGGATTACCATAGCGAGACAAACTCACCGCATGGAAACGATTTTTTTGATGTTTTAAGGTCGCGATTTTTTCTAGCAGAGCTTCCGGCGGTTTAGGTGCGATGAAATCCGACAATACGACCAAATCTGCATTGCGGTATTTGTCACTGTTCATCAGTTCAACCGATTGTTCTAGTACAGGATCTAAATCCGTTCCGCCGTGAAATGAATAACTTAAAAAATCACTCGCTTCACGCAAGCCATCTTGCTTGGTCAGCTCATAGGTAATTTGCTGAGTAGAAAACAGCATCACGTAGCACTCGCGCCTCTCAGCGAGAGCGATCTGCATCAGAGCATAAGCCATCGCTTTTGCGCACTGTTCTGGGAAACCACTCATGGAACCAGAAGCGTCCACACATACGATGAACGGCCCTTTTTCAATCTCAAACTGTTTGTGTTCTGGTTGGTACGCTTTGACTTTACGCAAGGTGCGAGACTTGCCTTGCATGCGATAGTTCATCAAGCGCTTATCCACTAAATGCTTGTAGAAAACCACCTCAAGTTCAGGATAGGCAAGAAACATGGTTTCGTTGGGCAGTAGCTTGTTCAGATCATCACTTTCGTGGATGCCGACGATGTCATCCGTCGCTTCGTCCGATTTCTCCTCCACCATTTGCAGCGCTTCGGCTGGAGTGCGGTTGAGATCCGGGTCATCTACTTCGCCAGCCATGCGCCCAAGCTGTTCAGCAATCTCTTGCAATCCTTTGTTCTTTTTCAAAAATTCTGCATGGCGTTTCATGACACTAATGTCTGTTTTACTGAGCTTCGCCGATGCCATATCCCACAAGCGACCGACGCTGCTTTCATCACCCGATTCCGTGACTTTATCCATGTTTTTCATGGTTTCCATACGCTGGTACAAATCGGCCAACACTTTTTCTTTGTTACTTTCAAGTTCGTTGATTTGCGCTTGTTTAATCGCATGGCAAAGGCTTTGATACCATTGGTCACAAAAGAAATGAGGGAACATGGGGTTATGCAACCCCTTGTTTTTTTCGATTAAACGACGTGCTTGGAGATAAAATGCTGAGTGCCATTCCAACTGTTTGATTATCTCGTTAATCCGGGTAAAGAAGGTCTCTTCATCCCAGTGAATTACTTCTTGGTATAAGGTCAGCTCTTGTTGAAAACGCTCAGTTTCACACACTTTTGTAATGCGTTTTTTGACACTACCACGCCACTTAGTTAGGTGATTTTTAACTGAATTCGCCACGCCGCGGTTTTCAGCCATCATCATCACTTGCGAGCGCGCAAGCAAATCATTCACTGCCGTATCAATGATGCCCGAATCGGCAATCATTAACGCTAAATTTAAACCATCGGCACCAAGCATCTTCTCTCCTTACGCAAAAAACTGGTTTAGGTTTTTAAAACGAAGCACCGTTTTTTCGCATTCGGTATGAGTCGATTCAAGTAATTGCTGCAGATGCTGCAGCGTCGCTTCCATAGCGGTGGGCAGCTCCGGATCAATGAAGTTATGCGGCAAAGCGCCGTGAAACTTAGAACGCACTTTACGCAAATGGTGTTCGGCATGTTGCAACTGTGCAACGGCTTGATCCGCTTTCGTAAGCCACTCTTGATAAAGACTTTCGTCTAAACCTTGCTCAGTCACCAAACTCACCAACACCGAGCGATTAGCAATATCTTTAAGAACGAGGTTATTACCAGCATCTAAATCAAACCTTAAACGGCACAAATTGGTATTTTGATTCACATAACCATACACATCGCCATGCCCCTCTTTGATCGTTCTTTCAAGCTCGCTTTTAGGCACATAAACCCAGCGGCTATCGCCTTTTTCGGCCTCAGAGACGGACATATTGCTTTGCAGCAATACCAATTTGACCAAGTCATGAGCGGTGCCTACCTGATAGGTTTTTGCCGATTTGGTATCAAACTGATGCACTTGCTTTTTAATCAAACCGGATGATGTTTCCAGCGAGAGCAACATGCCAAATTCAGACTCTAGCTCTTCTTGAATCTCAGCCAGCTCTTCACGACACACTACGATTTGATGTTCAACTTCTTGTTGGTCAAAAGCATGTTTCAACGCAAAGTCGCGGATAACGCGGCGCACAATATCGCGAGAATCGGGGCTATTCCAAAGACAATCTTGCAGCAGCAGTAAATCAAGCGGGTTGATTGAGTCGCGGCCATTAAAAAACGCACTCGCTTTGAGCAACTTCACCGCTTTTTTCCAACGGCGGTCTGAAACGTACATATCAATACTTGCCGCAGCGGGCTGGTTTTCAACGGCATGCTCTAGCATGTTTTTCAGCTCAAATAACTTTTCAAACACGTCATCTGTCAACAGTAAATCGTCAAGTTGTCGCTGCCATGAGTGATACTCTTCATCGGTAATCGCAAGCCCTTCAGGGATGCGCGCTTCTTGTGGCGTACCGACAGTTAGCATCGATTTGAAATTCTGCTTATTTTGAATACGGTTGACAAACACACGCACTAACATGCGATCGTACAAGGCGTCTAAACCACTCTCTTCATCCGGTAATTCGTTCGATGCCGAAACCAGAAGACGCATTGGTACACGTTCAATATCGCTCCCATTTTTGAAGGTCTTTTCATTCACAACCGTTAATAAGGTGTTCAAAATGGCGGGGCCTGCTTTCCAAATTTCATCAAGAAAAACCACTTGTGCGGTAGGAAGATAACCTTTGGTTAGGCGAACATAGCGCCCATTATCTTTTAATTCTTGAATGCTTAATGGACCAAATACCTCTTCTGGTGTTGAGAAACGCGTCATGAGGTATTCAAAATAACTGCTGTTATCGAAGGCTTGGATCAGACGTTTCGCAATCAAACTTTTTGCAATGCCAGGAGGGCCGAGTAGGAAAACACTTTCCCCCGCTAAAGCAGCCAGTAGACAAAGTTTGATGGTGTCTTCACGCTCATAAACACCATCCGATAAAGCCTTAGCAAGCTTATTTATGCGCTCTGAAAGTAGCGCTTTTTGCGCATGAGATGCAGGAGTAAAATTGATCACTTAAGCGCTCCAAATGGTTTGTATACATAACTTTATACGACTGTTATTGTTTTGTTACAAATAGATTTTAGTATAAGCGCCCACTTATAGCAGATCTCTTTTCTGTGAAATTCTTCGAAATCAATGTTTGCATATATGAGACTGACATCACTGATTGTGCAAGCAATATTGATACTTAGGTTATCGTTTTACTTTGTCTTAGCCACAGATTCTCGGTAAGGTTGAACCCTTATCACCATATCAGTCATTGGCTAGCCACAATTAAAGAAGAGTTTGCATGAGCAAAACCATACATACATGGAAAACCATTTCATTAGTGCAAGAGGATGTCACCCTTCCTACAGGCAAAAGCATTGAGCACACCACCATCGTCCATCCGGGCGCGGCCGTGATTTTGCCGATCACAGAACAAGGCGATATTATTCTGATTAATCAGTTTCGCCCCTCACTCAAAAAGTGGTTGTTAGAGCTCCCAGCAGGCACTTTAGAAAAGGAGGAGCTTCCAGCCGAATGCGCGCACCGTGAGCTTGAAGAAGAGACAGGGTACAGCGCAAGTGAGCTGATCACTTTAGGGCAAGTCACACCATTAGCTGGATTTTGTGACGAAATACAGCACCTGTTTGTCGCTAAACAGTTGAGCAAAACTGCACGATTATCATGCGACGATGATGAAGTCATTGAGGTGGTGACGCTTTCGATCCAGGAATTGGAGCAAAAAATCATCACTGGGCAAATCACAGATTCAAAAACCATTGCCTGCCTAAGTAAGGCGAAGCTGTGTGGTTATCTATAAAATACTTAGCCATCAATAAAGAGCTTATTTATCAATAAAGTACAGGCACAGATAAGCATTGAAGTGAAAAAGCTTCTAGCAAAAATAGAAAAACGCATGAGGAGATTATATGGATTTTCGATCAGATACCGTTACTAAACCCACCGCCGCGATGCGTGAAGCAATGGCTAATGCCGACGTGGGTGATGATGTGTATGGCGATGACCCAACCGTCAACGCCTTAGAAGAGTGGGCCGCGCAGCGACACGGTTTTGAAGCGGCGCTATTTACCACGTCAGGCACACAAGCCAACCTGCTGGGTTTAATGTCACATTGTGAGCGTGGCGATGAGTACCTGTGTGGCCAACAAGCGCACAACTACAAATATGAAGCGGGTGGCGCCGCGGTTCTTGGCTCTATTCAGCCGCAGCCAATCGAAAATAACCCTGATGGCACGTTAGACTTCGATAAACTGCGCGCGGCCATTAAACCTGATGATGCCCACTTTGCTCGCACTCGATTACTTAGCCTTGAAAACACCATCAATGGCAAAGTTCTACCACTCGCCTATTTAGCGCAAGCGCGAACGTTTGTTGATCAACACCATTTGGCACTGCATTTAGATGGCGCGCGCGTATACAACGCCGCTGTAGCGCTGGATGTGGATGTTAAAGAGATTGCGCAATACTTTGACTCAATGACGGTCTGTTTATCTAAAGGGCTTTCAGCTCCTATCGGCTCGCTGCTGTTGGGTTCAAAAACCTACATTGCCAAGGCTCGACGTTTAAGAAAAATGCTCGGTGGCGGCATGCGTCAAGCAGGCATTTTGGCCGCAGCAGGCCATCTTGCATTGACTGAACAAGTCACTCAGCTGAAGACTGATCACGACAATGCCCAATATTTAGCGCGCAAATTAGCGGACTTAAACGGGTTTTCCGTCAATCCAGATTTAGTGCAAACTAACATCGTATTTGCCAAATTAGCTGATTCTATCGATATCCATACAATTACCAATCAGTTGGCGCAAGATGGAATAAAAGTTTCGCCAGGCAATCCGGTACGTTTTGTGACCCATAAAGACGTCTCACGCGATGATATTGATTTTCTAATCAGCAAACTCTCCCTTTATCTCTGATCCAATTAACATTGTGCAGTCATAACCTTATCATCGGTTATGACTGCCAACGCGTTTTTTCCGTGAAACTGCCTCTCAAATCTGGTACAACTGCGCTCGTTAAAAAATGAGACGAGTTAAAAAATGACCAAAAGACAAGGCCGCCGAAGTGCCACTGATGCCCAAAAAACCAAAAGAGACATTCTAGTGGTCGCTGCGGATCTGTTTTGCGAGCTAGGTTATGCACGAGTGTCATTACGAACGATCAGCGAAAAAGCTGGGGTTTCGCACAGTTTGCTGCGTCATCATTTCGGTAGTAAAGAGCAAATATGGCGCAGTATCAGCGATGGTCTCCATCTTTATATGGAGAATTATTTACGTCATATATTAAAAGAGATCCCAGCCAACACCCCCGCCAACGTGCAGTTGTATTTGTTCATTGTACGGCTGCTCGCGCATATGCTGACCGTCAAACAGCCGATTCAACTGATCGCCGATGCGGTAAGGCAAGAAGATGCTCTGTTTGATTATTTTATCGACAGTGCAGGTGAAATTGAGCAGCTCGTCGAACAACTTGCCGAGCAATACAACCGTGAATTTTCAGCCACACCAATAAAGGTGTGGGAGATAAAATGGCAGATGATCATGTACGCGCACGGCGCGGCGAGCCTCACGCCATTTTTAAAAGAAACATGGTCAGATGAAACTCAAGATGTGAACCAATGCTTACTAAAACATTGGCAACTCTTTAATGACTTGATGATCGCCAAGTTCCATATCGACGAAGCTCAGACGCTCTGTCCGAACTCCATCAATGAGTTGCTGTATGATATTGAATGTGACTGGGCCAGATAAAGCGGGCGCTTTATCGCTTACCTCTACCTGCATGGATGTTTAGTTTTGCTTTCATCTTTCTTTTTTCCGCTGAACGGCTAGGTTTACGACTGCTACGCTCAGTCGGTAAGGCTTCCAACAAACTCGGCTCAAACCCTTTTAACCACTCTTGTGGCAGGCGTTGATTGAGTAAGACCTCTATCGCTTCAAGCAGATACTCTTCATCTCGGCTCATCAAAGAGACCGCGAAACCCGTTAGCCCGGCCCGGCCTGTGCGACCAATACGGTGCACGTAATCTTCCGCTTTATAGGGCATGTCGTAGTTAACCACTTGCTCAAGTTGCTGAATGTCAATTCCACGAGCCGCAACATCAGTAGCGATCAACGCTCTAACTTTACCTGATTTAAAATCATCCAATGCTTTTTGGCGCGCCCCTTGGCTTTTATCGCCATTGATCGAGGCCGCTTTGATGCCGTCCAATTTCAGTTCTTTGGCTAGCTCATCGCTACCTTGTTTAGTTTTGGTAAATACCAAGACTTGCTGCCAATTACGTGAACCAATTAGATAAGCTAATAACTCGCTTTTACGTTTTTTATCCACTGGATAAACGATCTGTTTTACAGTATCAGCGGTCGCATTGGCTGGTGAAATTTGCACGCCGACAGGGTCACGCATCATTTTGTGTGCTAATGCTTTGATTTTGTCATCAAAGGTGGCCGAGAAAAACAGCGTTTGGCGTTCATCATTCATGCGTTTCAAAATACGTTGGATATCAGGCAAAAAACCCATATCGAGCATGCGATCGGCTTCATCCAGCACCAACACTTCGGTTTGCGTCAGGATAATGTTGCGCACAAACAGATGGTCAATTAACCGCCCAGGCGTCGCAATTAAAATATCCGCACCGCCACGCAAATTACGTGTTTGCACTTGCATGCTGGTTCCACCATACGCGGTGACAATCTTCAATGTAGTACTTTGTGCATAAGCACTTAAGCTATCAAACACTTGTTGAGCCAGCTCACGAGTCGGAACCAAAACAAGCGCGCGCACAACTTTACTATTGGCTTCTCGCTCGGCTTGGTTATCAAGAAAACGTTGCAAAATAGGTAAACCGAAAGCTGCCGTTTTGCCGGTACCCGTTTGCGCCCCAGCCATGACATCTTTACCAGCCAAAACATGCGGGATAGCTTGAGATTGAACATCCGTCGGTTGTTCAAAACCTAAAGATTGCAGAGCGCTAACTAATGTGGTTGAAAGTCCTAAACGTTGGAATGGGTGCACAGTATCAGACATTGCAGCTTACCTATTGGAAATCAGGGCGCGGATTGTAACAAAGCGCAAGGTAATCGCCTATTCAAAATCAGCGGAAATCAATAGTGTTAGGGAATTGATACACGAAGGGGGAATGTAAGGAGCATAGCCAGCATAGGCTGCTGGCTGGTACTATTCTGCGCTCTGTTCAGAGCATTCATGAGATACAGAGTCATAATCGGATAAATCAAATCCGATCTCCATGGCGTCGAGCCACTCTAAGCACTCATCGTTTTTATATTGGTCACTCATTAATCGACCTCCTTTGATATTGACTGAGACGGGATTATCACGTCGCAAGATCCTTTTTAAATGATTTATATGACAGTTTTTTGAAAGCGAATGGTCAAATTAATCATCACCACAATATCTATCACAGCGAAACGATTTCGACCACTCTTATTTAGCCGCCACCTCGCCATGTAAACAAAAAAATACACTCATGGATTTTTATTTTTACAAAGCTGTTGAAAATGAACTCGAAGTTCTACAATATAGCCCAAAATAAGTGGATTAATGGTCAACACCCCGTTGTATTCATATATATCACTCCCTGAAACACAACATAACGTATAAAGAACTTTACACCATGACTCAATCAAAGATTTTCGGCAGTACTTTGATCATCGCAGGGACCACTATCGGTGCAGGCATGCTAGCTCTACCGCTCGCTTCTGCAGGTATCGGCTTTGGCACATCATTACTGATTATGATCGCCCTCTGGGCATTAATGGCTTTCACTGCATTGTTAATGGTTGAAATCCATCAATATGCAGACAAAGACGCCACCTTACATACATTGGCTAAACAGATCTTAGGGCAAAAAGGAAAGTGGGTAGCGAGCTTTGCTATGCTATTTTTGTTCTATTCGCTTTGTGCAGCTTACATTGCCGGTGGCGGCGCACAATTCACTCATCGCCTGACAGAGTTTGCTGGCATTGAGATCAGCAATCCGCTAGGCACCTTGCTTTTTACTTTACTGGTTGCACTTGTGGTGACGATCGGCACCAGCACGGTTGATAAAGTGAACCGCCTGCTGTTTGCCGGTAAAATGGTCGCGATGATTATAGTGCTCTCATTTCTTGCACCTAATGTTTCTCAGTCATACTTGCTTAGTATGCCACTTGAGCAAGGCTTAATCGTTGCTGCAATTCCCGTCATTTTCACCTCATTCGGTTTCCATGGCAGTATTCCGGCCATTGTGAATTACTTAGATGGCGACACCCCTTCGCTGCGCAAAGCCATCTTAATTGGTTCTGCTATCCCGTTGATTATTTACATTTTTTGGCAGATCGTCACGTTAGGTGTCGTTAGCCAACCTCAGCTGGTTGAGAATTCCGGCCTGAGTGCGCTAATTGTGACATTAGGGCAAACCGTTCATCAATCCAATTTAAGCAGCATTATTGGCGTGTTTGCCGACCTTGCACTTTTGACGTCATTCTTAGGCGTAAGCTTGGGCTTGTTTGAATTCATGGGCGATACGATTAAGAAAAAGAACATTCCATTGCACCGTATGGCTGCCTCCGTCATCACCTATCTGCCACCATTAGTCTTTGCGCTATTTTACCCTCAAGGCTTTATTATGGCGCTCGGTTACGCGGCTATTGCGTTGACTATTTTGGCCATATTCTTACCGATTGTGATGGTGATTAAAGTGCGTTCAAACCAAGTATTCCAACCGCAGGGTGGAACACAATATCAAGTCAGAGGCGGCAAACTGGCTCTGACCATGACAGCAACCATTGGTTTGATGATCGTCACTTCGCAAATCTTTATTAGCCTTGGTGTACTACCCGCTCTGGGTTAACCAATTAAAGTTAAAAGTGGGGAGAGTAATATTACTCTCCCCACTTTTTTTAACTTAAAATAAGATCAAAGTCTCAATCTTGATATTTAAGTCAACATTCATTTCATAAAATTCTGCACGAACACACACATTTAGCCTTAGTATATTTATAAAATTTACTATTACTTTTTTGCATATCGGAGCAGCAATGAAAGAAGTTCAGTTCAGGACGATTGACCGCGTGTTCATTAAAATGTCAATTAATGACAAGATGTGGGTGATCTTCGCTTTATTCCTCACCGCTTTAAGCTTTGTCGCAGGAAATCGCTATGTTGATTCACTGGCCCAGATAGAAGCGCAATCGAAGTTGGCCGTTGAGTACAAACTGCAAGGTCTGCTTGCCAGCGGCGCAGATCCACAAACCCTTTCAGCGGTTGAAACTCGCCATTCTTTAGCCGCAACTAGTTATCAAAAAGGGGTGATTACCGCCACAGCAAAACACAGCGATGGCAAAGTTTACGCACTGACAGAGAATCTCTCTTATCTTGAAAAAGACGCTCAGCGATCGGCACTCTCGACTTTTCTGTTGAGCTATTTGTGGGCAATCCCTTTTGCTATTTTCCTCTATTGGGTCGCTACTTTTATTGGCGGTGCATTGTGGGTGCTATACACAACAACCTTGAAAATTTCAAAAGGTGATTTAACTTCACGATTAGGTTTTCATCCCGGTCGAGATGAGTTTGGTACCATCGGCTGCGCGCTCGATAACGCCATGGACACCTTGACCGAACTGGTAGTTTCAGTAAAACAAAACGCCACCACTCTCGGTGAGACATCCAGCTCTTTTGCCCATGAGATGAAAGAGAGCGAGCAACAAATCAGTAGCCAATACGCTTCCTTGGATTCCGTCGCCACGGCCATGGAAGAGATGACGGCCTCGGCGCAAGAAGTCTCCACCATTTCCCAACAAGCCAATCAGCAAGCCGATCAAGATTCAAAACAAGCGGAAGAGAGCTCACAGCTAGTTCAGCAAGCGATTAATGAAATTTCCCAGTTGTCAAAGTTCATTGAACAAGCCTCTCATTCGGTGTCTACATTGAATGAAAATACGGCGCAGATTAATGATGTGATCACCACCATCAATGCCATTTCGCAACAGACGAACTTATTGGCACTGAACGCTGCAATAGAAGCGGCACGTGCTGGTGAGCAAGGGCGCGGTTTTGCCGTGGTAGCTGATGAAGTTCGCACCTTAGCTAGCCGCACGCAAGCGGCTACTGTTGAAATTCAATCCATGATTGAGAAGCTGCAAACCGAAAGTCAAGATATCGCACGCACTACTGAGCAAACGGTTAGTCAAGCTCAAACCAGTAGTGATTTAGTCGCTAACATCGGCAATAACGTCAATCAAATTGCTGAATCAGCAAAAATGATCAATGACATGAGTA
Source organism: Vibrio sp. 3-2(1) (assembly GCF_963887575.1). Lineage (NCBI taxonomy): Bacteria > Pseudomonadati > Pseudomonadota > Gammaproteobacteria > Vibrionales > Vibrionaceae > Vibrio > Vibrio sp. 3-2(1). Next base: position 181,453 of record NZ_CAWPGB010000044.1, read on the forward strand.
TTCAAATTTCAACTTCAGCCGAAGAGCAAAGCGCCGTTGCTAATGATATTGCTGCTGAGCTGAGTGATATTCGTACACAATCCAATGCGATTCGCAGTGTTGCGCAAACCTCATCGCAAGGTGTCGCTAGCCTTGCAAACGCTTCGCGCAACCTTGGTGAAATTTTAAGCCGTTATCGGACTAACTGATCATTGGATTGCTTGAGTAACCAAGTCAGATCAAAATAGCCAGTCATTTGACTGGCTATTTATTTCATTCATCGCAGAGAAGTTGAAGCAAGAGCTTAAGACTCAGGATAACCTTGTGGATTATTTGACTGCCAACGCCACGTATCTTGTGTCATCGCTTCTAGGCTGCGAGTCGCTTTCCAACCTAGATCCGCCATCGCTTTGCTTGGATCTGCCCAACACTCCGCAATATCACCAGCGCGGCGTTCGACCAATTGGTACGGCACGCTTTTACCTGACGCTTGTTCAAACGCTTTCACCATCTCTAGTACACTGTAGCCATTTCCTGTGCCTAGGTTATAAATGTGCAAGCCTGCTTGTTGGCCTACTTTTTCCAGCGCAGCAATATGACCATCGGCTAGGTCCATTACGTGAATATAATCGCGAACCCCTGTGCCGTCTTTAGTTGGGTAATCACTGCCAAAAACAGAGAGAAATGCTCTTCGACCCACGGCCACTTGAGAGACAAAAGGCATTAGGTTGTTCGGAATGCCTTGTGGATCTTCACCTAACTCGCCTGATGGATGTGAACCTACAGGGTTAAAATAGCGCAGCAGTGTAATGCTCCAATCTGGGTTGGCTTTATGGAAATCGGCCAAGCACTCTTCAACCATTAACTTACTACGGCCATAAGGGTTGGTCGCGCTGGTTGGGAAATCTTCGGTAATAGGCACTGAGGCTGGGTCACCGTATACGGTTGCAGATGAACTAAAAACAAGTGCCTTCACGCCAGCTTCACGCATGGCCGCCACCAGTACCAATGTGCCATTAACATTGTTATCGTAATATTCCAATGGTTTTTCTACTGACTCACCGACTGCTTTTAAGCCTGCGAAATGGATCACCGCTTGAATATTTTGCGCTTTCATCACTTCAACCAGTTGTGCTTGGTTGCGTACATCACCATGGACGAACAGCGGCTTCACACCAGACACTTTTTCGATGCGCTCTAAAACCGATGCTTTACTATTGTATAAGTTATCAAAAATTACGGGTGTCATACCGGCGTGGATCATTTGAATGCAGGTATGGCTGCCGATATACCCCATCCCGCCTGTCACTAATACTTTCATTGTTTTTACCTTCTGACATTGGTTGTGCAAGTTTAACGACTTTCAACCTAAACTTCACTTATAAATCAATCTGCTTTAATGTTTGTCTATCAGGCCAATTCGCTCTCTTTCGGCCCGTACTTATCGCCAAACAATGAATCGGATCACTGTATATTGCTTTTGATTACGGCAAGTTACTCAACATGGACACTCAAGGATGATGCAACCTGTGACAAAAAGAACAATCACTCTCAATTGTGACATGGGCGAGAGCTTCGGTGCATGGCAAATGGGTGCTGATGAGTTGGTGATGCCTTGGATTGACATGACCAATATTGCGTGTGGCTTTCATGCCTCTGACCCACACGTGATGAGCCGAACGATTGAGCTGGCGATTCAATTTGATGTAATGATTGGCGCTCACCCGGGTTACCCCGATTTGCAAGGTTTTGGTCGCCGTTCAATGAGTTTTAGCGAAGAAGAGATATGCGAGTTACTGATTTACCAGATTGGCGCACTCAAGGCATTATGTGAGAGCAAAAATGCCGAGATAAGCTACGTCAAACCTCATGGGGCTTTATATAACGATATGATGCGTGACAAATCTGTCTTTCGCGCAGTGGTCGATGCAGTTTCTTGCTTCAATGTGCCCTTGATGATCTTAGCTTCAGGCAATAACCAAGATTACCTTGATATCGCCGATGCTTATGACGTGCCATTGCTGTTTGAAGCCTTTGCCGACCGAACTTATCTCGCTAATGGTATGCTCACTCCAAGAGGCCAAGCCAATGCAGTGCTGACTAATGAAGAGGCGATCATCAATCAAATTAAACAACTGGTTGATTACGGAAAAGTGACCAGTTCGGATGGCTTTGTGATCCCTATCGAAGCCGATACAATTTGCGTGCATGGCGATAACCCGGCGGCGATTGAATTGATAGAGAAAATCCGAATTTGTCTACGAGAGCGTTGAACCATTACTCGTGTATCTCCTAGCAGCCACAACGTCATCACAAGGAGTGTTAAGTGCCATTGAACTACAGCATTGAACCCGTTGCGGAATGCAGTCTCTTACTGCGTTTTAACCATTCGCCATCGGCCGATCTCTCACTCGATATCGGACAAATTGCGCAACAGATCATGGTGCAGTTTTCTGCTTACCTGATGAATGTCACCCCTTCTTACACTACCATTTTGATCGATTACCTTCCTTATCGTATAAGTCAAAGGGAGCTAGAGCAGCAATTGATCACAGCGATCGCGGCCTTATCTTTACCTATGGAAGCCACCCACAATTTGGTTGAGCTTAGCGCTTACTACGATGAAAGTGTCGGCCCAGATTTGAAGCGCTACCATGCGCTTGGTTTATCCACGCAACAAGTTATCGCGCTGCACACTCAAACGGTCTACACCGTTTGTGCCGTCGGTTTTGCACCAGGCTTTGCCTTTATGGCTGAAGTAGATGAACAATTACGCTTACCGCGCCATGCCACCCCACGCCTTAGTGTGGCCAAAGGCAGCGTCGCGATTGCAGAACAGCAAACGGCCGTCTATCCGAACAACTCTCCCGGAGGATGGAATATCATCGCCAATTGCCCCCATGCGCTCTTTTCTCCTCATCAAACAGCGATGACGCCTTTTTCAATTGGAACTAAAGTGAAGTTTACAGCGATGACTCGCGAGGAATTTTTATCATTGGGAGGTGAAATACCTCAATTAGCCGCGCAGTGGGAGCACCATTCATGAGCCCCCTACTACAGGTGATAAAACCCGGTCAACTGAGCTTAATTCAAGATTTTGGCCGCTTTGGTCTCAGTCATATCGGTGTTACTCAATCAGGACCAGTCGATGATTACGCCTACAGTTGGGCCAACCATTTACTGGGTAACCGAGTCAATTTAGCAACGCTTGAAATCACACTTGGTCAGGCGGAATTTCATGTTAAACATCCATGTATGCTGGCAATTGCAGGTGGTGATTTATCGGCCACGTTAGATGGCAAAGTTATTGGTAATTGGCGAAGCTTTAGCGTGCAAGCCGGGCAAACACTGAAATTTGGCCTAGCCAAAAATGGCTTAAGAGCTTATTTGGCCGTGCGCGGAGGGTTCATTGTGCCTCACCATTTAGGTAGTGTTGCCACCGTACCCAAAGAACAGCTTGGTGGGTTAACGCAAAACGGTGTACCACTGCAAGCGGGCGATTCACTGCACTTTAATCCCCACGCTATCGATAACAAACCCGTACACATCACTTTTCGTTATAAGCCTGATTATAATCTGCCACTTAAATTACGCGTCATTGAAGGCTACCAAGCCCTGCAATTTTCATCGCAGCAACTCGATCGCTTTTATCAAACCAGCTTCACTGTCAGTCAGCATGCCGATCGCATGGGCTATCGTCTTAATGGCGATACGGTTACCCCACCCGCGACACCTATTTTATCGGAAGGAATTGCTTTGGGGGCGATTCAAATCCCGCCAGATGGCCAACCGATCATTTTACTCAACGATCGTCAAACCATCGGCGGTTACCCTAAATTAGGGTGTGTGGCTCGCATTGATCTGCCCCGTTTGGCACAAGCAAAACCGGGGCAGAAAATACGTTTTGTCAAAGGTGATATACAAGGCCTGCAAGAGGTTTGGTGCCAATGGGCGCGTTATTTCGGCTACTAACGACTATCACCTTGCTCCTTTAGAAAACCGCAAGGTGTCACCAATCAAACCATACCGACAATTTTTGCCAATGCTTCAGGATAAGCGCGTGCCTTAGCTAACGCGATGGCTTTCTCTTCCACCTGTTCAAGAGCCAAACTCATGCTGATTGGGTGACGAGCTTCTATCGATTGTAGCAAGTCTTCATCGTTAACTAACTGCCAATGCTGAACAATTTTAGTTGCCGCTTCCAACGCGGATGAACCTTTGACCACTTCGATTCGCGCATAATTATGAGCTTCAAACGTAACATCAGCGGCTCGTAATGTGGCATCTTGGCCAGGAATTTGCTGCGCACCAAACAGTGGCTTACCAGCCACTTGTGCTTGAATATACTGTGGGATGAACTGACTCATGTGGTGTATGGCTCGTTCACTGCGCTCTTGTAGTGCGTCCTGTTGCCAGCCGTTCTTAATTTTGCGTTCGAGATAATCAGGCAATACGGGCTGTGATGATCCAGCTTGCGAGGCCACTAACCCATCTTTAAATAACGTGATTCCCTCGGTCATACCATGCAACTGAAATAGACCATCAGCATACGGTGTTAGCTGAGCCATTCCTTGTGGGGTGCCTCTTGGCCCGTGAAAAATCACTTCTGGCCATTGCTGGTCGCATTCTGCCCAACGGGTAACGTAGGCCGCTTTAAATTCCACCAAGCGTTGACGCGGAGCCTTAGCCAAATCATCGACTATTCCCGTTTCATAACCACATGCATTGACTAAATAATCGACATGAATAACGTGTTCATGCTTTTGAGCATCCAGATAAACGAGCTGCCATTGCTCATCAATAAAATCAGATTTGATTAATTGAGCGTGCGTTAAAACTTGGCAATGAGGCATCGCCGCTAACGCAAGCTCAGTACTGGCCGCCAGCCGAAAAACACTCCAACCGTATTCTTGCACCGCAATGACTGGGTACTTCAACTGATTTAAATCTGCATGTTGAGCAAAAGGGATCACCCAATCATCGAATGATGTCGGTTGATCACTCTGTTGCTGAGTTGCTAATACCTGCAGTGCTTCACGGCTGTAGAGTTTGAAATACTCTTGGGGTTGACCAAGCTGCTGATTACGTGGGTCTTCATCAACCAATTGTTGATAGCTGCGCTGAATAAGCTCTAGCCTTGGTAATAAGGCTTGCGGCTCACCGCCATCACTATGCGGAACAGCAATCACAGTAGGTCGCTTATTCAGCGTGTGGGGGTAGAGCCTGACGGTTTCAATCGACTGCTTAAGTAACTCAAGACACTGCTGCTGCGAAATTTCGCGATAGAGGTTACCGCCCGCGTGCAGATGGCAAATCGGCGGCCCATTAACGAGACCGGCGCTTTTTTCCAAAAGCAGCACATTGAGCCCCAGTTCTCCCATATGAACGGCGGCAGTGGCACCAGCCACACCCCCACCAATAATTGCGACATATGGAGAATCTGTATTGAACTTTTTATATGACATAAGATACGAGTACTCTGGAAAACCCGGATGCATTCTAAAGCTTGTAAAGCGTTATTAAAATCACATTTTTCACGTGGTCTTATCTGTTTTACGACTAACAAGCAATACGCATAATCGACAAATAACTTAAAAAATTGCTTGACTCAATAAAGCCAAAACGACGTTTTTTCAACCTTGTGAATAACAAAACTGCGCAACCCAAGGTAACTACGGGGCTAAGCGCAAATAGGCCGTTATCAAGCCGTCGAGTTATCCCAAACTTTATCCACTGTTTTTGTGGATAACTCAGTCTGGGATTATGGATATCGCTAGTTAAACTCTTTATTTATAGGGGTTAGCAGCCGCTTAATTAAACTACTCACGACCAGCGATAATGTGCAAAACGTCGCCAAGGGTAGCACCAACCACATGCTGTAATGCGCCATAGGTTCTAGTTCAAAACCGAACTTCATGACGCTGGCCACCACCGCGTCAGAGCCAAGGCTTGCGACAACTCCGGCAATGAGCGCCATCAAACCGTATTCTGCCCAAATAGTTTGCTCGACGCGGCGCTTGCTGGCCCCTAAAGTGCGGTATAAGCGAATTTCTTGTTGCCTCTGGCTTAAACTTAAACGCAACAGGGTAAAAATCAGTAAAATACCAGCAATCACGCCCATTGCAGCCAGCACTGTCACTGACCAGATAATTTGCGTCAGCAAAGTTTGAATCTTATCGCCCATTGCCCGGATATCCATCAAACTGACCGTAGGGTAAGTGCGAGCAAGGGTGGCAAGCAAGGCGTTATCTTGATCTTGCGCTCTGAAACTCACCAGCCACGTGGCAGGGATCTCCTGCAATAGGTCTGGGGTAAAAATGAAATAGAAGTTAGGCTTCATTTCTCGCCACTCGACTTGGCGAATGGAATTTACTTTCGCTTCCACGGTTTGGCTATTGATCACAAACCCCAAACTATCACCCAGTTTCAGCCCCAAATCACGAGCAACGTCCGATTCAACCGAAACGCCACCTTGCTCTGTCCACGCTCCTGCCGTCAGTTGGTTGTTGCTGGGTAGCGATTCTCCCCAAGTGAAATTGAGCTCTCGCCTCAACGCATCGCTCCCCTCTTCACCTTGAGCTTGTTGCTTGGCTTCTATGCCATTAATGGTCGATAAACGCCCTCGGATGATCGGATAGGCTTGCGAACGCACAATGTTGGCGCTATCTAACCTGTTAAGGTAATCATTAACTTCATTTGGTGAAATGTTGAGTGCAAATGCGTTGTGAGCATCGCTGGGTAAGGTTCGCTGCCAATCAGAGAGTAAATCGGTACGCACTAACCAGATGATCGCCAATAACATTAACGATAGTCCTAACGCGCCGAACTGGACTCCGGTCGTGATTGCCGAACGATTGATTCGGCTGAGCGCTAATTTAAGCGCGGTAGAGAGCGGAAGACGTCCTAAACTACGAGCAACCAAAACACTGACCACAGCAAGCACTGCAAAAAGCGTCACTATCCCAGCCAACACAATCCACACTAAGAGATTATTCCAATAAGCCCACAGCATCGGTACTAACGGAATCAAGATGAGCAACCCATTACGGCGATGATTCGGTTTCGCTCGCTCTGTTTGCATGACATTGAGCGCACTGGTATCTAGCAAATGCAGTAAAGGAATGCCGAGTGCAGGAAAAGCGATCAATATACTCGCCATCAGCGCAATAAAAGCGGGTTTAGCGCCATAACTCGGTAAAGGCGTAGGCAATAAATCCACCAGCGGCACGCGTAATAAAGACTCTAGGCCAATGCCGATCAATACCCCAAGCACCGCAGCAGAAACAAACAAAATCACCACTTGTACGATCAACCATTGGCGGATCCAACGTTTGCTCGCTCCAAGGCTTTTTAACATGGCGATGGTTTTTTGCCGCGTAGAAACATAGTGCTGACAAGTCAGGACTAATGTGGTTGCCGCCATGATGATCACAATCGCTACGGTTAACGACAAATATTGCTCTGTACGTTCAAAAACCTCATTCGTTCGGCTGGCGCTATTTCGGTCGCGCCAACGATCGCTAGGCGTTAAAGTAACGGGCTGTTTTACTGCTTCAATCTGTCCATCATCACCATTAATGAACACGCTAAATTGCACTCGGCTCCCCAATTGAAGTGCACCAGTACGAGCCACATCGTCTTGGTGGATCAACACCGCGGGCATCTGTTGAAACGGATTAAAGCTGAGTCCCGGCTCCTCGAGGATGCGTCCCGATACCGTAAAGTCGGCATCGCCCAGCGTGACCTGATCACCAATTTGAACGTCTAATTGCGCAAACACTCGTTCATCTAACCACAGTTGATTCGGCGCAAGATGCTGAAATGTCGTCACATCATCAGAAAGACGCATTTCACCGCGTAGCGGATAAACACTATCCACCGCTTTGACAGTGACTAACTGCATACCGCGCTCACTGAATGCCATTGTCGCGTAACGCGTAAGTTGTGAAGACGGCAGTTGCAAGCGCTCGATCTGATCGAGCAATGACGCTGGGGGTGGGTTTGCGGAAACAAACACACTATCGGCAGTGAGTGCGTCTTTACCTTGTTTAACAATCACTTGCTCCATACGCTCAGCTAAGGCAGTCAGCGCAAAAATACAAGCAATGATCAAGGTTAGCGCCACTGAAATAGGCCACAACTGTCCGTGGCGGATTTCACCTAAGCTCCAGCGAATTAATCGTTTATTGAGTGAACGGCTCGACATCTCGCTCATTACCGCTCCTCCAACATACCAGCTTGCATGTGGAAAATACGATCACATTGAGCCGCAAGAGCGGGATCATGGGTAACCAGCACTAAGGTCGTTCCGTGCTGCTTATTTAATTCAAACAATAATGAAACCACTTTTGCCGCGGTTTCTTGATCAAGGTTGCCAGTAGGCTCATCGGCAAACAGCACTTTCGGATTGATCATAAAGGCTCTTGCTAGCGCGACTCGTTGCTGCTCGCCCCCTGAAAGTTGTGCAGGAGAGTGATGCATTCGATGCGATAAACCAACGGCCGTCAACAAGGATTTAGCACGATCTACATCCTCTTTTTCACCTTTTAACAAACAAGGTAGCGTCACGTTCTCTAACGCAGACAAGCTTGGGATCAGCAAAAAGCTTTGAAACACAAAGCCAACCGATTGACTGCGGATCGCCGCGCGTCCTTCATCGTCCAGTTGAGATAATGGCTGGCCCAATAGCTCTACTTCTCCGCGTGTCGGCGTATCAAGCCCAGCCAACAGCGTCATCAGGGTTGATTTCCCCGCACCAGACGTTCCGACTATCGCCACGCTTTCACCACTTTTGATCTCTAGGTTTACCTCTTTTAGGATTGTTAAATGCTCTTGATTGGTAGAGACTGTTTTAGATAATGAATGTGCTCTAATAACGGATGTTTGCATGACTCGACTTCTTTCCTTGATTTGTATTTTATTATTCTCGGCTAGCGCTAGTAGTACCACACTCTTGATATTGGGTGATAGTTTAAGCGCTGGTTACCAAATGCCGATTGAAAACGCTTGGCCTAGCTTGCTACCTAATGCGTTGCAAGCTGAAGGTAAATCAGACATTGATGTCATTAATGCCAGTATTTCTGGCGATACAACGGGCAATGGCCTAGCCCGCTTACCGTCACTACTCACCCTACATACCCCTGATGCGGTGCTTATTGAGCTTGGTGCGAACGACGGATTGCGTGGCTTTCCATCTCAATTGATCAGCAGCAATTTAACCGCCATCATTGGCCAAATAAAAAAAGCAGGCTCAACCCCTCTTTTGATGCAGATTCGCATTCCACCAAACTATGGCAAACGCTACAGCGATGCCTTTTATAGCCTCTATTCTGAGCTTAGCCTCCAACACACTGTGCCGTTACTGCCCTTTTTCTTAGAGCAAGTGATCATTAAACCAGAGTGGATGATGGCTGATGGCTTACATCCGACGGTCGACGCTCAGCCGTGGATCGCCAATTTTGTTGCGCAACATTTAGCAGAGCATCTCTGATTTTAATGCCTCAGCTCAATGAACTTTACCTAGTTTTACGATATTTTTTAGACCATTCCCCTAACCGCAAAGGTACAAACTATGCACATTGAACCTGTGATCAAAGGTGTGGTCGCTCGCTCTGCTCATCCACTCGGATGCGAACAAGCTGTGTTACAACAGATTAATTACGTAAAATCTTGCAGACCGATCACTCACGGGCCAAAACGAGTTCTCATTTTAGGCGCATCGTCAGGCTTTGGGCTCGCCGCCCGCATTGCCCTAACCTTTGGTGGTTCAGAAGCCGATACGATTGGCGTTTCCTTTGAAAAAACGCCATCAGAAAAAGGGGTTGGTAGTGCTGGTTGGTACAACAATCTCTTTTTTAAACAACAGGCCGAGCAAACGGGTCGAGTCGCCGTCAATATCGATGGGGATGTTTTTTCATCATCAGTACGCGAGCAAGTGATTGAAGCGATAGAGACCTATTTTGAAGGGGAAGTCGATTTAGTCATTTACAGTATCGCCAGCGGCATGAGACCAAAACCCAATTCAGATCAGTATTGGCGCTCCGCCATCAAACCGATTGGTGAGGCCGTTTCTGGTGCGACGATATTACTAGAAAACGATACGTGGGTAGAAACCACCATTGCTCCTGCAAATGACGAAGAGATCGAAAGTACACTGAAAGTGATGGGTGGCGAGGATTGGGAAAACTGGATAGATACGCTGATCAACACTGAATCGATTGCACAAGGGTGTAAAACCATTGCTTTTTCATACATCGGCCCTCAGATTACTCACCCCATTTATCTTGACGGTACACTGGGACGCGCCAAAATTGATTTGCACCAAACCAGCCACTCTCTCAACCTAAAATTGTCTAACTATGGCGGCGGGGCTTACGCAACTGTTTGCAAAGCTTTAGTCACGAAGGCGAGCGTGTTCATTCCCAATTTAAGCCCTTACATTGTCGCATTGTATAAGGTGATGAAAGAAAAAGAGACGCACGAAGGATGTATCGAGCAAATGCAGCGTCTGTTTAGCGAAAAACTCTCTAGCAAAGGCAAAGTACCCGTTGATGGCGAACGACTGATCCGTATGGACGACTGGGAGCTCAACCCAGATACTCAGCAAAAAGTGGCCGATTTACTGGAGAAAATGGATCAGCACAACTTTAAGCAACTAGGTGACTACAAGGGCTTTAAGCAAGAATTCATGCAGCTCAATGGCTTCGACTTTGATTGTGTTGATTATGCTCAAGAAATTAATATCGACCATTATATCAAGCAAGCCGATTAACTCCTTCCGTATCATTTACGAGACACAGCTAACTATCTCAATGCCCCAATATTTTATTGGGGCTTTTTTTTGTTACATTGGCGGCGCGTTCTTATTCTTAATACCATACTATGGTCATAGGAGCGGATCTTGTCATCGTCAGTCTAGAGCAATGAATGCTCGGCTTTTTTAAGCTTTGTCGTCCAAAGGAATTTGATAATATGTCGAAAATAAAGACACATGAGATGCTCATCCCCTCTTCAATGATGGATGGATGGCAGCGCATTGTGAATTTACTCGCTGAAATTTTAAACGTCCCGAGCGCATTAATCATGCGTGCTAGCCAGCAAAAACTCGAAATATTCTGTAAAAATACCAACGTCGACAACCCCTATCAAACCGGACATAAAGAACCCTTAGGACAAGGTCTGTACTGTGAAACTGTGATGCAAACACAGCAGGAACTATTGGTCCCGAATGCTTTAGCCGATAAAAAATGGATGCATAATCCAGATGTACCACTGGGCATGATTGCCTATTGTGGCATCCCATTAAAGTGGCCGAATGGTGATATGTTTGGCACCATTTGCGTACTCGATAGCAAGGAGAACCATTTTAGCCCCACCTATCGGCAGTTACTGGAAAGTTTTCGCGATACCATTGAATCCCAGCTCACCACCTTATACCAACAAGTAAGACTTCAGCAGCTCAATGATGAGCTTCAGCTTCGCGTCGATAACCGAACACAAGATCTTGCTGATCTCAACTACTCGCTCACGCAAGAAATCGATAAACGCCGCGCCGCAGAACAACAGATTCAATATCAAAAGTGGCATGACATCAGCACAGGTTTTTTAAATCGCAACGCACTTGAACTGGAGCTCAAAAATAGCCTTTTACAAGCAACAAAGCAGCACAGCGAAGTTGCCGCCATTCATATTGGTTTCACTAATGCTCGTCATATTCAATCTCACTTTGGCTACCGAGCATGGGATCAAGTCATCGCTCGATATCGTGAGCGACTAGGCCGCTGCGATAAAATTGAAATATTGACCGCTCGACCCACATCGACAGATTTAGTCTTGATCGTCAAAACAAAACTATTAGCGCGTCACTTGGAAAAGTTGTGCCATAAATTGGTCGAAATCGGGCATTCTGAATTTAAGCTCGATGACCATAATGTTCATCTTCATTCCTATATTGGTATTGCAACGAGTTTAGACACTGACAATGCTATAGAACTGCTCAAACAAGCTTCTGCTGCCATGGTCTCTTGCAAAGATTCCGGTCATAAATTTTGCTATCACTCGCAAGTATTCAGTGACTCACTCCGGCAAATCAACCAATTAGAAAGCTACTTATTACGAGCAGTGCGCAACGATGAGCTCATGCTCTATTTTCAACCTAAGGTCTCTCCAACCACTCATCGCTGGACGGGGGCAGAAGCGCTACTACGTTGGCGGCACCCCGTATTGGGCGATATATCCAATGAAACCTTAATTCACATGGCCGAACAAAATGGACTGATTTTTGAAGTGGGTAACTTTGTCCTGCGATCGGCCATCGAAAAAACGAGCCAATGGGCAAAACAGGTCGATAATTTCAAAATGGCCATTAACGTTTCAGCCGTCCAATTGAAGAATGCCCAATTCGCAGACCAAGTTCGTGAGCTACTGAACACCTACCAACTTCCAGCTCGGTACTTAGAGTTGGAAGTAACAGAAAGCTGTTTGATTGCGGATGAAGTGGTGGCTCGCAACACACTGCGAATTCTACACCAACTAGGTGTGACGTTGTCACTTGATGATTTCGGCACGGGCTACGCCTCTTTCAGCTATTTGAAAAAATTTCCCTTCGATTGCATAAAAATAGATAAAAGCTTTGTACATCAATTGGATCAAAGTGAGGAAGATAAAGAAATTGTTCGCTCAATCATTCACGTTGCCAAAAAATTAAAGCTGAAAGTGATCCTCGAAGGGATTGAAAATCAAAGCCAAGAAGACTTTATCATCAGTGAAGGGTGTGAGTTTGGCCAAGGCTATTTCTATGGTAAACCGATGCCTTGTGACGAGTTTGAGGCTGGGCTACTGAACCAAAATTATGCACACCCTATCGAGACAAAGGTTTTGTAGGATAAAGGAATCCCTTATCATGTCTTTACTCTCAGTGTGGCGGTTCCTATAATCGCCGCCTTTCCTTTCCAAACGAGCGATATCGAGATGGATTTATTAACATCAATTCTCAAAAAGCTAGAAAAACAGAACTACCGCGCCTATCAGCAGATCAAAGGTCAATACGAATTTGGTGATTTCACCTTGCATATCGATCATATCCAAGCGGACCCTTACGCTTCTGCATCTCGCTTTCGCGCTACTCGAGCATGGTCTCTGACCGGTCTGGAATGGTTAAAAGAGAAATCACCGGCTTATCAAATGGCTGCAAGAGATTTTATCGCTCGTAGTTTTGCGGAGTTTGCTAAGCAAGAGAACCATATTGCCATCGCACTGACGGGCCAAACGGTGCTTGATAGTACAGCTGTTCTCTTTACGGAGCATGGTATTGAGCTTCGTTTTCGCATCAATTTACCCGCTGAAGGTCGTGACATTCTGGCCAAGAAAGCGCTCAACATCATCACCTTCTACCTGCCAAAATTCATTCGCCGGGCCACCATTGAACGTGAACTGGATAAAGATGCCCTACTTGAGCATTGCGCTGTGATCGAAGATCAAGAAGCAATGCGTGCACAACTGGCACAGCATAATCTGGTTGCTTTTGTGGCTAATGGCAGTGTATTACCTCGCTTGGCAGGTAACTGTGATCTGCCGATGAAAGACGCTGTTACTTTCCAAGCCCCCACATCGCTAGAAGTCGAGCTTGAGACACCAAACCAAGGCAAAATTAAAGGACTCGGCATCCCCAAAGGTATAACCCTTATCGTCGGCGGTGGTTTTCACGGTAAATCGACTTTGTTAACGGCGATTGAGCGTTCAATTTACAACCATATTCCCGGCGATGGCCGTGAGCGAATTGTTACGGATCATCAAGCCATGAAAATTCGTGCTGAAGATGGCCGTTGCGTACATAATTTAAATTTGTCCAACTACATCAATCACCTACCTATGGGTAAAGAAACCTCCGATTTCAGCACTCAAGATGCGTCCGGTTCAACATCGCAAGCAGCGTGGTTACAAGAATCCATTGAATCTGGCGCTAGTACATTACTGATTGATGAAGATACTTCCGCCACCAACTTCATGATCCGTGATGAGCGTATGCAAGCGCTGGTTAGTAAAGGTGATGAGCCCATTACACCATTGGTTGATCGTATCGGGCAACTTCGCGATGATTTGGATATCTCGACACTGATCGTCATGGGGGGATCCGGTGATTACTTAGATGTCGCCGATACTGTCATCCAGATGCATGACTACCACGCCGTTGATGTGACTAACAAAGCTAAAGAAGTCATCAAGCAGCACCCAACTGCTCGTCACAACGAGTGTGAAACGCCACTGGCTATTTTCCCAGAACGCGCTGTGAATCGCACTGCGCTACAAAAATTACTGGTTGATGGTAAATTCCGAGTCTCTGCCAAAGGCGTTGATTCGCTTCGCTTTGGCAAAGAATTTACCGATTTAAATGCGTTAGAACAATTGGAGTCACCTTCTGAAGTCAATGCGATTGGCTGGACTTGGTTCCAGTTTGCGCAGACTCCGGGGTGGTCAGCGCAACCAAGCAAAGAGATGATGGCTTTATTAGCAGGAACATGGCACCAAAATATGCCAAACCACGGTGACTTGGCGAAACCACGTGTCATCGATGTGATGGCGGCGTTGAACCGTATGCGCAAGTCGCAATTTAAAAACCACCAGTAAAGATTAACTCCCCTACAACAAAAGCCAAAAGAAGCGAGAGATCGCTTCTTTTTTACTTCAGTACCCTATTGCTTCAGTACATTACAGGTAGTTAGCTTAGGTATGCCTTACAGTGCCAGTTGACCTTATTCGACGAATATCTTGTCTAGAGTTTAAGGTTTGGGCTTTAACTATTTTGCCGCAAAATATTCCATGCTTCACACAACACTCGAAACGTTTCAGCATTGCCATTGTCTCGATCTGGATGCCACTTTAGTGCCAACTTGCGCCATGTTTTCCGGATTTCAATTTGCGTCGCTTCCGCTGGTAATTTAAACAGCCTCAATGCTTGAAGACGATTCATATTAAGGTTACTCGTTCCACCCATTGCTTTACGGTAACGAGTCCAGAATTCGTTCAACAAGCGGCGCACTTCTCCTTCATCAGCCTCATAATTTTTCCACTGAGTGTAATAATCACGCAATGGATCATCTGGGTCGATTTCGCAACTAACGGCACGATGCGCAGGCATTAGTACAATGTCCATTGCTGATACTTGTAACCACTTTTCAGGGTAAAGCGTCTCTTGAAGCTGATAGAGCGCGTTCATGATCAAAAAATTACGCTTAAAGAGGTCTTTTTCAGGTGCGCTATCAAGTACAGGCATGAATCCCTGTTCACTTAAATGTGCCGCTAACGTATGGACTTTCCAACCGGAAGGCTGTTTACGCAACACCTCCAACATTGGCCAAAGCAGCGGATTTTCCATGTAAGATTGAAACTGAGCGGTAAGTTCTAAGCTTTCAGACATACTTTCGGGCCTACTTTGGGACATAGTCTCGACGTTCATATTAAGGTTCTCTTTTCATTCAAATCCAATATCGCTTTTTTGTCGAGTTTCTTACCGCATATTATCTTGGCTTTTTGAACTAGAGTCCGTTTATCACACGCACTATCTATCAATAGATAAAAAGAGAAAGATCGAGTTGTTGCATGCTCTTCTCCACTTTACGGATCTCTTTGCCAAGACAATGCGAAAATCAATCACAAAACGAAGCTAGATACACACATCTCAAACACAAATTTCTACGTCTATAAGATACAGAATTCAACAAAATTGAACATCGTGCAAAATAGTGGCACTATCCATCGGTATTTTGTGATAGGAAAAAACATGTCTCTCAACTTCTCACGCACGCTTTTATTTTTGACGGCGATCTACGGTGTACTCTTTCTATTTTCAGCGATCGCGCCAGTTTCTCGTGCTGTCTGGTTAGCAGAAATCATCCCTGCGCTAGGGATCTTAGCACTCGTCTATTGGGCTTCAACAAAACTACGCTTTAGCTCAACGGCTTATATTCTGATGTTTGTGTGGCTCAGTTTGCATACCATTGGGGCTAAATATACATTTGCAGATGTTCCGTTTGCTTGGTTCAACGAACTGATCGGATCATCTCGTAATAATTTTGATCGCGTCGCTCATTTCTCAATTGGCTTTTATGCCTACCCTATCGCTGAATATTTAATTAGAAAGCAGCTCTGTAAACCGCTAATTGCCTCATTGTTCGGGCTTTTCTCTATCATGAGTATCGCAGCAGGTTACGAAATTATTGAATGGTGGTATGCCTCAATCGCGGGTGGTGATGAGGGAATCGCTTTTCTGGGTTCACAAGGCGACATTTGGGACGCACAAAAAGACATGTTATGCGATACCCTTGGGGCAATGACGGCACTTTGCCTATTATGGTTTAGGTCAAAATCAAACATTCCTTACAGTGAAGTATGAAATGCCTCTAATTTTTGGAACTAAGGTAAATATTACCGAGAGCAAGTTTTGATTAGTGTTTATTCTGTGAGTACGGAGAACATGACTCTCCCTTTTTGCTGCTGAGAATTGATTATGAAAAATATAAATAAAACACTTGAAAAAATAGACTGCTGTCCACTTTGTCAACATGACGAATACTTTATTTCCACAAACAATGAAAAGTTTATCTGCGCACAGTGTGGTTTTAAAACCGACCACTTACAAAGCGTCCAGCAAATGATTGGTGTACACACAGCGCTAATCAGTCATAAACACATTCATTGCTTGGCCAACAATGTGCATTGAGCCATGGTTTAAGCTCGAGTAATGTGTCGATAACAACGACATTAGGCGCTTGAGAAAAACCCTGTGGGTTAAGAGGTGCTAGCTGAACGGTTGGTACCTCTGCATTGATACCCGCTTCAACCCCTTTTGCTGAATCATCCACATAAATACATTCTTGCAAAAGAAATCCCATATTCATCGCACAATAACGAATCAAATCAGGTTCAGGCTTCCAGCTATTCGCATCAAAGGCTGAAAAAATGCGTCCTTCAAACAAAGGGAGCAAACCGCTCCGTTGTAAAATTGATGATATTTTTTCTTTAGGTGCATTAGAGGTAACACAGTATTCAATACCCTGCTGGCGTAAATACTCAAGTAGTTCTATCGCACCATCCATGGGTGAAAGATATTGCTGGAAGAGCTCATTAACTTTATCCCGATAAAGGTTCTCTAAAAGATCAAGATCGGCGTTAATGTTCGTATGTTCAAGCGCCTGAAACAGTATGTCCGCAATCTTCCCACCTTCAAAATGGTTACTCACTTGTGCAAAAGTAAGGTGGGCTCCTAGTTGGTTCAATACATTGACTAGCGCTTCGCAGCACAAACGCTCACTATCAACTAAAGTACCTTCACAGTCGAAAATAATACATTTTATTTTTTTCTCAGTCATAAACACTTCCTTCATCCAATGCTTAATTTTAACCGCTGGGTGAATGTATAAAATGATTGAGTTAACAGAATGAAGCGAAGATAAGAGTTGATATGCATAACTTATATCCGCATCACTCTTTTACGCTCAATACGATGTTGCAGCTGACGTTATCACCACCTGTCGTATCGAAATGCAAATTCAGAATAAATATGATTCTAGACTCTCTGAATGAGGCGCTTTAACAGGACAATCTACTGTTCTATAAAAACATTACCATTGCACTCATGATTAGCACGCCATTTTGCGAGCAACAACCGCGTGAATACATCTTCACCTCCAAATGCATTTTTATCCAGAGTCACGATGTCAGAGATGAGTATCTCATGTGAAGTGGAGGTGACGATACCAGCAGCCACAGGCTCCCCATTTTGAAAACCTAAGTAAAGCTCGCAAGGTGCTGAATAAATGATTTGGGTAAAGAATTCGATAACTTTTGATTGATCGTTTTTATCGCTCCATAAGCTTGCTTGCAACAGAGCAAACCATATTGTCATCCGATGAAAATCAACCAAATAAACCTCTTCGAGCAACGATAGGTTAGGCTCCTCAGTGAGCTCAATAAAAGGGCGAAAACTGCGTTGAACAACCGCTTTTTGGTAGAGATCTCGACCTTGTAAGCTCTCTTCTGTTGGAAATTCGACATTCACTTGGTCAAATAGCCATTGGTTTTTAATGGCGGCAACGTCAGGTTGGTTAATCATTGTTATTTACTTCTTCTTCTAATTGTTGCAAGCAGGATACTGACCAGATCGATATGCGACAAGCCATTACTCACATTATCCTCATCTAAACTGCAGATATGCTGGCCAAAACATCAACATAACAGCCTATATCATTCTCCTTTGATGCTGCTATCATGTGCAGAAAGATGGATAAATGGATTATAGACATGAACAAGAAACTCATCACCACCGCATTCATACTTAGCTTTGGTTTAGTTGGCTGCGATAGCAATGAAGTTGGCGATGTATCGCTCGGATTTTTCACGCTTAAAGACGTAAAAATCGAAAATCTAAGTGATGATATTGTGACTGGTGTTACGTGCCATATTGCTTCAATTGAGGCTAATTTGAGTCTTTCTGATCCAAGTGATAGCTCAATCTCGTGTCGTCAGACTGGTGACATTACGCCAGAGATGATTGCAAAAATTGATAAGAGCAAATCAGGCGAAATCGTGTTTAAGAAGTCAAAAAGCATTTTCTTCAAGTCAATGAAAGTCAGACGTATCTACGATACAGAAAATCAAACCCTGATCTACTTGTCTTATACTACCAAAGAAACAGATGGTAGCTTCAAGCACAGCCTATCGACCGTACCGCTTTGGGGGACTAAGGCTTATAGTACGGACATAACGCTCACTAAATAGCCGCTAACGCCTCGGCGATCTGGATTTAGCTCACTTTTTTATGTAATAAAAATGAAAGGAACCTTTCACATCCGTGATATGATACGGGAAATTTTCAATTCTCATTTTTCAACATGAAGTTTCCTGGACAGCGTAAATCTAAGCACTATTTTCCGACTCATGCTCGTGACCCTCTCGTCAATCAAATTCAACAAACGGCTATGCTCCACCGCCCAACAGTGGTCGGTGTTGGGCAAACCATTGTTGATATTGAAGCTCGTGTAGACAATGAGTTCTTAGAGAAACATCAATTGAGTAAAGGTCACTCACTGGTGCTCGAAGAGAGCAAAGCCGATGCGCTCTATGAAGAGTTAGTCGAACGAGGTTTAATTACTCACCAATACCCGGGAGATACGATTGGCAACACACTGCACAACTACTCTGTGTTGGCCGATAGCAAATCCGTTTTGCTCGGCGTGATGTCCAAAAATATTGAAGTCGGCTCATATAGCTATCGTTATTTGTGTAGAACCTCATCGCGCATGAACCTAAACCATCTTCAAACTGTCGATGGTCCTATCGGGCGTTGCTACACCCTAATTTCTGATGATGGAGAGCGCACCTTCGCCATTAATGAAGGGCATATGAATAAACTTCGCCCTGATAGTATTCCTGAAGAGGTTTTTGAAAAAGCTTCCGCTTTAGTTGTTTCTTCTTACTTAATGCGTGGAAAACCCGAAGATCCAATGCCACTTGCGGTCAAACGCGCTATTGAGATCGCTAAATCCAAGCACATTCCAGTGGTGTTAACCCTAGGCACTAAGTATGTAATTGAAGGTAATGCGAAGTGGTGGCAAGACTACATCAAAGAAAACATCACAGTCGTCGCCATGAATGAAGAAGAAGGTGAAGCGTTAACTGGTGAGAAAGATCCACTGCTTGCAGCTAACAAAGCACTCGAATGGGTAGATTTAATCCTCTGCACCGCGGGGCCCGTGGGTCTTTATATGGCTAGCTACACCGATGAAAGCGCAAAGCGCGAAACTGAATTACCTCTCCTACCGGGTAATATTGCTGAATTTAACAAGTACGAATTTAGCCGTGCGATGCGAAAACAAGACTGCCTCAACCCAATAAAAGTGTATTCACACATTGGCCCTTACTTGGGTGGCCCATTGGAAATCAAAAACACTAACGGAGCGGGAGACGGAGCGCTATCGGCTTTATTGCACGATATGGCCGCGAATAGTTATCATCAACGCAATGTTCCAAACTCTGCCAAACATGATGTGCCGTACCTCACTTACTCTTCGTTATCTCAGATCTGCAAATATGCAAACCGTGTCAGCTACGAAGTACTCACACAGCACTCTCCTCGTTTATCGCGAGCATTACCAGAACGTGAAGATAGCCTAGAAGAAGCGTATTGGGATCGTTGAATCGTATGACTTCTACATGAATAAAAGCGACAATTTGTCGCTTTTATTATTTCCACAACGAATAAACCGCACGATGCGATCCTACGTTATTTAAGTCTCACCATTTCGTTTCAGAAATAACAACTTCCGTGAAATAAACTGATAACTTGTGCCTAATTGATGAATCAATAGTTTTATAATTGAGACATCTTAGTACAAGCGTTATAGTACTCTTTAAAGATGAGTCATAAAGCAATGTTTTGGATCAAGACTCACAATTATCATCCATTGCTGCTTTCGCTTGAATTAGGATTAACATGACCATGTCATTTCCGCAGGAAGAGTATTCAATTTCAGACCTAGACAGTGCCGTTGCAAAGCAGCGTCTGGTTCATATTCTCGATTTTTTTAGTCAAGGTCTGTTTTATATGAGCAGCGATGGAAACATGGTGCTCTATAATCCAACATTTTATGTACAATTTGGTGTAAACAGCGAAACTATTTCCTATGCTGATTGGCTGAGTTTGGTTCACCCTATGGATCGTGCACTGCTCAATAGCCGCGTCGACGAGCATATCAGCACCACTGAATCAAGGGAAACGATTCAATACCGAGTCAAAAAAGCAAATGGTCAATATATCTGGTTAGAGGGGAATGCGGTCACAAAAAGTGTGAACGGTGAACATTTTATGGTGGGTAGCCATAAAGATATCTCCGATCAAAAATTGATGGAAGATTACATTCATCAAGCTGCATTTTTTGACAGCTCATCAGGCCTCTATAATCGAAGTAAATTACTGCTCGATATTGATGAGAAAGCACTCAAAATTGGAGAGCCTTATTCACTTATCTACATCCAACTTGAAGATATTAAGTCTTATCTCAATCAATACGGCTCAGATATTGTTAAAGATTTACTGAATCACGTCGTCAGTGCACTGCGTGAACTGCCCGATGAATTTGCTGATTTTTACCGTATTCGTTCTGACGATTTTGCCATATTACTTAGAGGAGAACGCTCATACGATGAGCTCAAGCATATCTGCTCTCAAATAATGAAGCACTATTCGAAATCAGCCACGGAGCATGGGCACCTCTATGGTAATGATATTAGCATTGGTGTCTATCCTGAGATAAACCGTGCTATATCTGCCGATGAGTTGTTAAATATTGCATCACGAACTTGCCAATTTGCTAGTGCCAAAAATCATTCTCGTATCGAAATTTACAGTGGCCGAATTCAAAAAAACGTTGATCGTTATTTCTTCATCGAAAGAGGCTTAAAGGAAGCATTAGATCAACGTTCATTGTCCGTGAAATTCCAACCCATTATTCATGCACAATCAGGACAGGTATCCAGCTTTGAAGCCTTAGTCCGCTGGCGCTCAAAAGAGTTTGGTGAGATTTTCCCGGACGAATTTATTCCCGTTGCAGAAAAAAAGGGGCTGATTGTTGATTTAGGCTATTTTGTCTTCAAAAAAGCCTGTGAGTTTATTGGCCGTTACAATAAACAAAATGGGGTCAATATTCGGGTTAATATTAATGTTTCAGTCCTTCAACTTCTGAAAAGTGACTTCCCACAACAGATACTAACGACGGCTAAGGCTTCCGGTGTATTGCCCTCTTCTATTGTGTTAGAACTGACGGAAACTGTCATACTCGATGGCGATAAAAATGCGATTAACCAGCTTCACTCCTTAAATGAAATGGGGTTTCAACTGTCGCTGGATGATTTTGGCGCTGGTTTTAGCTCACTCAATAGCTTCTTTGATTTGCCCCTCAATCAAATTAAAATAGACAAAAGCATTGTATGGAAAACACTGACTAACCCAGCATCAGAACAATATTTAGCCTTTCTCATCCAGTTTTGTCACACCAATGGCGTCGACATTGTTATTGAGGGGGTTGAAAATGGCGACATGTACCAAAAATTTAAAGAGATGGGGGCAACTTATTTACAAGGTTATTGGTTTTCAAAACCACTATCTTTAGCCAGTGCAAGCCGCTATACATTAAATGCTGTTAATGAATAAGCACAAAAAATAGCTTAGCTAAATTAAGCACTTACACCTAAAATTTGAAGAAGCAGAGCGGAAAGGAAATAGTAAACCCTGTGAGCCCGACTGCGACTTCAAATCGCTTAAAGAACGTTGTTATTCTTTTTCTAGCACTAAGCGAGCATTGTGAGCTTGTATGGGCCGATTGTTATTTCCCATCACACTATGTAGTGCTGCACTTTGTTGCTGTGACAAACTTTTCGGCTGCTTGACCACCAACCATCTCACGCCTTCACTGCAAGGCGGCGTTGTGAGTGACCCATTAAAACGGTAATACTCATCTAGCTTAGGTAACAGTGACTGTACTGCTAACCCTTTTGCTAACTGCACACTCGTCCCAACTTTAGGCAACTCTGCAGTAAGCTGGGCTAATGGTTCATTCTGTGCGCCCGTTTCAAACATCACCGCCAAAACTGCCAGATTGCCAGCCGCATCAGCATGCACAAAATGCGCTTCTAAAGGATATTGATGTCCTTTAATTAAGTTTTCAGAAGGGGTATGGAAGTGAAATTGTTTGAGTTCAAATTCTGTACCATCCACTACCAGTGTATTTTTCCCTGAAACTGAGGCTTGCAGCGTGTGTCCATTGTTGGTCAATGTACCCACAACGCCTGAATAGTGGATATCTAAAGATTTTAAATCAGCTTCAACGAGGCCATTGATATCAATTGGGCTTTGATTTTTGCCCATTTCACAAATTTTAGAAACATGTCCCCAATGTTCAGGGCCACGTTCACCTTCATATCCCCATTCATTTGCTTGCGCCACATAGGTAAAGCAAACGCTAATTGCTAGAGTCAACAGTTGTTTTTTCATTATCGTTCCTTGAGACAGCTTGTTATCTAAAATGTAACATTCAGGTTAATATCACGCGCACATGGTAATACATTCTTCATACCGCATCCGTGGTGAAAAATAACATTACATTGACGTGACTAGTCATTCATTTCAGTTCGCGCTCACCCTTTCCATGGCTAGCGCCGAACAATGTTTTGGCAAAACTGTTCGATATGTTTTCGGGTGGTATTGGGGTTCATTAAAACCGCTTTTTCTCCCGGAATATGTAAACAATGTCCAGTGTCATCATAATGAGTGCGCGCAATCGAATCGACCCAATTGGTGTTGAGATGCTGGCCTTTATGAGATAAGAACTGATGACGATGGTAGAGCGTATTCTCTACTATCGAATCAACCATAGAACCCTGACGTGCGACGTTCATTTCTTGATCAAACATCGATTCAGCACACGTCACTTTCTGTGGGTCATAGAGACGAAAAGTAACACTTGGCCCTTGGTTTTCTACTGCTGCCACCTTGCAGTGTGGTAGAGCGGCTAATTGGCAGCGTAAATAATTAGCATTTTGCAATGTATGACCAATCACGGTTTGGTAGCCTTCGATACCTAAATGTTGCAGTGCTGAATAGGCAGAAAAAACACCCACGGCACTGCGTGAACATTCAATGGTCGATTGCAAATGGCTCTCTTCTCTTTGAGCATGTTCAAAGTAGGAGTAATAACCGGGATCTGTTTTTAATACCGCGAGATCGTGTTTGTTTTTGAGCATCACCAAGCTGGAAGTATAAGGGACATAACCCCATTTTTGAAAATCGACCGTAAATGAATCCGCTAATTGTAAACTTTTAATCCTCGGCAATAAGGATTCAATACCCGTCAGTGTTGCCCGATTAAGCGATAAAGGGTTGCGTTCAAAATCATACTCTTGAAAAAACAACATACTCCACCCAACAGCAGCATCAACATGAATATGTGGTTTTATCGAAATCGCATATTCTTGGCATCTTCTTTCTCTTATCGCATAAACCTGTTCAATATCATCAGTTGCGAAGGTATCGGTACTGCCAAATGTCAGCATTATGCTAGGAACAGCAATGCCATTTTTAAAACAGAAAATCAATTGTTGGTCTAATTCAGCCAAATCCATTTCATTGTTATCTTTAACTTTGATCCGAATCGCTTTACCTTGAACATCAACCCCCAACAACGACAAATTTGTCATGTTTGAATAGTGACCTGCTTCTGAATTGAATATCCTGTAATCTTCTCCCGCCAAACCATTCAGAGCTGACTTTGGCAACACTTTTCGAATACCTAATAGATAGCCGTACAAATTACAAAATGTACCTCCTTGTGTGAATACTCCAGTCGCTTGATCACTATCATAACCAGCTAAATGCGCGATTTGCCGCACGACTAATTTTTCCAGTTCAATGGCATCTCCCGCATATTCGCTATAAACCAAGTTAGGGTTGGCGATAGTCGCAAGTAGCGCACCGTGAATGGCCGGATCACAAGGTGTCGAGATCACATTTTCCACTGAGCGAGGGTCATCCCAGTTTTTTGAACGTTTGGCTGCATAAAGCGCTAAGTCGTTAAAAGGGTGAATGGCGTGGCTCGAGTGTCGAGGAATGGTGTTTGAATGCCGTAATTGTTGCTGCAATGCAGTATTTACCACGGTTGGCGCATCAATTTTTCTCTCTTCAAGCCAACGGGCGATCTCGTGAATACGATACAAAGGCCAACGATTGGGATCGCGAGCAAAAAAATGCGCTTTCACTGTCTGGAAAATTTGCTCAAACGCAGGGTTCAGTTGGTTGGCGTGCTCATCTAGCCACACGCTATAATACGCTGTTTTCATGATGCTCTCTCCATGCTTAATCCCAAATAAAACGCCGCGTTAGCGGCGTTTTATTACTTTAATTTAAAGTTGGAGACCAAGCGGTCAAGCTCATGGTTTGAGTAAGAGAGTGACTCTGTAGCACTAACGGTTTGTCTGCCACTCACCACCAATGATTCAACGATGTCTCTTATCGCTAGCATATTGCGACTGAGCTCTTCTGCGACTGTACTTTGCTGTTCGGTCGCAGCTGCGATCTGCGTACTCAAATCATCAATTTCGGAAACGGAAGTGCTCATGATGTTTAAACTGCCAGAAACTTCAGACGTTTTATCTGCTGTGGTTTGACATTGGTTTTTAGTTTTGTCCATTGCGGCTACAACGCTATCCGTCCCTTCAAGTAGCTTGGCCAGCATATCTGATATTTCAGTAGTGCTGTTTTGCGTTCTCGCCGCTAAAGCACGAACTTCATCTGCAACCACCGCAAACCCACGGCCTTGCTCACCCGCACGCGCCGCTTCGATCGCCGCATTCAACGCAAGCAAGTTCGTTTGCTCTGAAATAGCGCCAATCACGGTCAATACTTCGCTGATCTTGATCGCATCTTTGTTCATATTGGCAATGCGCTCAGACATCTGTTCAACATCACTCACCAATGAGCTGACCGTTTCAACCGCATTATTCACAATAATAATCGATTGTTTGGCCTCTTTGCTCGCCGAGTCAGTAATGTGATTCGATTGCGTGACGCTCTCTGCCACAGTACGTGCACTTTCACTCATTTCAGTAATGGCCGTCACCACTTGCTCTGTTTCAGATGAGTGCGAAAGCAGCATCCGCTCATTTTCCTTTGCCGTTTGACCTAACTGCTCAATATTAGAGGAGATGTTTTGACTGGCATCAGATATTTGCAACATCATTTTTTGTAGATTTTCTGAGAATAAATTGAAGCCTTGGCTTATCTGCGCTAAGTCATCATCACCATTCACCTCCAAGCGGCGTGTCAAATCACCAGAGCCTTTCGAAAGATCAAGTACCGCTTTTTTCAGGCGTAGCAAAGGCTTGTAGATATAATTAAGAATGACGAAGATTGCCGCGACGCTGATAATGAGCAAAATCACCCCAGTGTAAATAGCGCTACTTTGCGCTTCATACACATTAGCTAACGCCGTACCTTTGTCGACGAACACCATCATGGTCCAGTACATATTATCGGTTAGGTTAACGCGCTTGAAATAACCATCAAACTCAATGCCTAAATAAGGAAATGACAAATGACCAGCATCTTGCTGGCTAAAAAGTTTCTCCATTTCGAGGAAATTAGGGCTGACTTGCGAGGGCGTTCGTCCAATATCACTAGGATCATCACTAGCAAAAAAGACAGCATGCTTGTCGGTTAGTGTCGCTGCACCGCCGGCAAAGCGCATATTACTGACTTGGACAATAACCTCATCCAGTTGGATATCTCCCAGCAAAACACCAATGAAACGGCTTTGTTGGTAGACAGGCATAACTACACTAATAACCTGTTTACCGGTGATTTTATCTTCATAAATTTCAGTTACCTGAGCAGTTCGAGAGGTTTTTGCTTGCTGATACCAATCCCTACTGGTGAAATTTTGTTGACCTGTAACAACTCCGTTGTCTTTGTCAAACGACATATAGGCACGGCCATCGTCATACGCCATAATGACATTTGAAATTTGCGCACTCTCAGCTAACAATCGAACTAAGTTGACATTCTCTTGATCAGAAAGAGCAGATCGGAAATGTTGTGAACCTTTAACTACGGCTTGATAACGTGTTTTCACCCAAGATTCGAGTTCAGAAACGTGATAGTTGAGCTTGTTTTGAGTTTCTGTGGTTAAAGAGGTAATCATCTTCTCTTTTAACGACAGCATGTTGATGGTGCCCAAAACGATTAAAGAAATCGCAACGAGCAGTGCTACGCTCACATATATTCTGCTTTTAAAACCTAAAGTCATAGATTCACCCTCACCGTGTAACAGCTAGAAAGATTAAGGTGAAACTTGATCATATTATTAATATGAATGGTAGACCAATGAGACACCTAGCCAACCTAATAAAATTGGTACACGGCGAACACTTATGCAAGTTATGTCATTAATATTTATTATTGAGTGCGCAAAGTGAATTTTACATTGAAAGACAAGATGATGATTTTTAATGGAAATACGTTGAGATGATGGTTAAGAAAAACGCGCAGTGGTGCTGCGCGCTGACTTATTTTTTATGACGCCACGTTTGGCTTAGAAGCCCAAACGTAAAGCAGCTCTAGAGCAATTGTCGCACCAGCCAAAGCCGTTAGCTCACTTTGATCGTACGGAGGAGAAACTTCAACAACATCCATTCCCACCAAATTAATACCGGCCAATGCACGAATGATTTTCAGCACTTTATCGGAATTCAATCCACCACATACTGGCGTACCCGTTCCAGGAGCAAAAGCGGGATCTAAGCAGTCAATATCAAACGTTAGGTATACGGGTTTATCACCAATAGTTTGACGAATATTAGCGACGATCTCTTCCACTGACATATCATTCGCTTGCATCGCATTGATGACATTAAAACCGTGCCCTTCCTGTTTGTATTCGGTACGAATACCCACTTGCACAGAATGCTTGGCTGAGATTAACCCTTCCTTCGGCGCATGATAGAACATAGTGCCGTGATCATAAGCGCTGCCATTGGCATAGGTGTCTGTATGAGCATCAAAGTGAATCAATGCCATTTCGCCATAATATTTGGCATAAGCGCGCAATATAGGCAGCGTGATAAAGTGGTCACCACCTAAAGCAAGCATGGTTTTGCCACTTTTTAGAATTTCGCTAGTCGCCGCTTCTAAGCGATAAGTGAAATCTTCAGCGTCACCACAATCAAACACCAAATCACCCGCGTCGATCACTTTGGTATCTTGGAACAAGTTAAAGTTCCAAGGAAACTTTTTACCTTCCCATGCAAGGTTCACTGAAGCGCGACGAATCGCATCTGGACCCATTCTCGCCCCTGGGCGACCTGATGTAGCCATATCCAAAGGTACGCCCAGTACCACGACATCGGCATCTGCACTTACTGGGTCTTTAACATAAGGACGACGTACAAACGTCATCGCATTGGAATACAGGGAATAATCAGTTTTAGTAAACAAATCATTCATTTAGAAATCCTCTAGATAGGTATAACCGCTCAAGCCTTGCTCAAGCTCTTGCAATACATTTTCTTGTTCTTCAACCGCCACACGCTGGCTAACTAATTCGCGGTAGTTTTTACGGATGGCATCCACATCAATATGGACATAGCGCATCATATCTTCAACCGTGTCTCCTTCGTTGATCGATACGATTTCGGTTTCGCCATTCTCTGCCATGTTCACCACCACGCTGTGTGTGTCGCCAAATAGGTTATGCATATCGCCTAAGATCTCTTGATAGGCCCCTACAAGGAAGAATCCCATCAAATACGGTTCATCGGCATTCCATGCTGGCACTGGCAGCGTCGTTTCAATACCTTGCCCCTCGACGTACTGCTCGATGGCACCATCAGAATCACAGGTGATATCCAGCATCACGGCGCGGCGATCTTCCACTTTTTCAAGGCCAGACAATGGCAACACAGGGAAAACTTGGTCGATTCCCCACGCATCTGGCAATGATTGAAACAATGAAAAGTTAACAAAAAACTTATCCGCCAAACGCTCATTCAGTTCATCCAAAATAGGACGATGGAAGCGGTTTTTGGTGCTCATTTGCAGTGTCAGTTCGTGATAAATGCGCAGAGATAGCTGTTCAGCCCAAGCACGATGCTGAAGGTTAATAACGCCAGTCGAAAACTGGTTGTGCGCTTCCGACAGATCGCTTTGCGTATCGTTGTAAATTTCAATCAGTGCACGCGCATCAGAGCCTTCACTTAAGCTTTGCCAGTTACGCCACATGTTTTGTAGCAATACCGGAGCTTCTTCACCGACTTCTGGAATCTCTTCTGGGTAATACGCTTCTGTACCAATAACATTAGTAATAAGTACGGCGTGGTGCGCGGTAATCGAGCGACCTGATTCAGAAATAATGACTGGCCTTGGCTGACTATATAACTGGCACACATCGCTCACCGTGCTTACGATATTGCGTGCATATTCAGCTAAACCATAGTTCATCGAGTTGGATGATTGACTGCGTGTACCGTCGTAGTCCACCGCCAAACCGCCACCCACATCGAAAAAGTCAATCTCCGCACCAATATCACGCAGCTCGCAGTAAAAACGCGCCGCTTCGTTCACGCCATTACGCACATCACGAATATTCGCCATTTGCGAACCTAAGTGGAAATGCACCAGTTGCAACGCTTCTAGTTGCTGCTCTTTTTTAAGGCGTTCGATAACGGTCAACACTTGAGATGCAGAGAGCCCAAACTTCGATTTTTCACCGCCACTCGCCTGCCATTTCCCCGCGCCTTGAGAAGCTAAACGAATACGGAGCCCTAAACGTGGTTTCACGCCTAGGCTTTTCGCTTCTTTCAGCACGAGATCCAGCTCAGACAATTTTTCCAAAACGATGAATACTTTATGGCCAAGCTTTTCACCAATCAGGGCCAGACGAATGTACTCTCTGTCTTTGTAGCCGTTACATACAATCACTGAACTTGCTTGTTGGGCTAAAGCCAATACCGCCAATAATTCTGGCTTACTGCCCGCTTCCAATCCAAGCTGTTTAGTCTCTAGCTGCGCTTGGCTGGCTAAAATCTCATCCACCACTTCTTTTTGTTGGTTCACTTTGATTGGGTAGACCAACAGGTAGTTGTTTGGATATTGGTATTCTTCAATCGCCTGATTAAAGGCGTCACAGATGTTATGTACGCGTTGATGCAGGATCTGCGGAAAACGTACAAGCACAGGCAAATTTAAATCACGCGCTTCAAGCTGCTTTACGATCGAACTCAAGGGGGTTTGGTGCGCCTTATCATGGCGCGGCGAAACATAAACTTCGCCTTGATTGTCAATACCGAAGAAGCCTTGGCTCCAATAATGAACATTGTAGTCAGCGCGAACGCGATCTAATTTGGATGGTTGTTCCACATCTAATCTCACAAAAACAGAGAGTAAAAAGTGAATCAGAAAGTCTGATATCACGACTTGACGCCTGTAACGTCAGGCGCATTAACGGTTAAAAGCGTATGTGTGTCTAATGATAATAATTTGTCGTTAAGATTACGTTTGATTATCACCAGTTCGCTATAAAAAGTGGATGAAATTTAATACAAAATCAAATGTTGCTACTGATAAGCTCGTCAAACTTCTTATTGCCGTGTAGCCCTTCTAAATCAGCTTCTTCTGCAATTAAATCTCGCAATGAAGCGCTAATTTCCGTGGCTCTTTGTAAATCCTCAATCGCTTGTTCTTCGGCTCCGATACGCGCATACGCACATGCTCGTTGGTACAAGGCTGGCGCATTAGCATCATCTAACTCTAGCACGCGATTACAGAGACTCAGTGCCCAGTAGTATTCCCGAATTTCCATCGCAGCATCTGCTTTGTATGTCAACGCTTCCAAATCTCCGGGACGGATTTTTAAAATTTCGTCATACACTTCAATACGCTGCTCTGGTGTTTGGACACTTTGCGCTCTCAACCATAAGTTATGGATTTCATTAATAATTTCAATTTCACGGTTGTTTTCGGTAATGATGCGTGTTTTGCGCTTAAGATCTCGCTCCAAGGCGAGGAATTTTTTCTCATATTCCTGCGCAATTTGATTTAGCCGTTTATCGGCCAGCTCACGCGTGTTGTGCTTCACTTCTTTAAGTGACTGCCAACCAATTAATGCAACTAATGAGGCAACACCAGCGATGACATAGAAAAAATAGGTCACCGTCACATTCGAGTAATTCAGTGACTTGTCTGCAACGGACAGTTCTCTGTCGGTAATTTGAATCGTGAGTCGCCGTTCAAGATCTTGTTGATCTTGTCTTAACGCTTTCAACTCATCCAATATGTAGCGCTCAACCAAAGGACGATCCAGTATTGGTGATTCAGAATAGGGCTCTTCCTGTGCCAGCGTTGGGAAAGACGTTAGCACTATCAGGAACAAGAATAGCGGCAATAATTGCAGCACAATCGGTTGCTCATTTATTTTTCTCACTCTCTACCTCTTTCATCAGACACGTTGTCGATTTATTCGTCGCCATTTTCAAATCTGCACACCTATGGACCCAAATTTCTCTGGCCTGTCATCCACATATAACCATTTTAACTCAAACTATTTTTTGTTTTTTTAAATTTATTTTTGATATAAAAAATCAGTAAGTTAATGGCAAAATAGCTAATGACAACTGGGTTAAAACTTGAAAACCGTCAAATTAATGTTTAGTGTACTATACATATTTACGGCTAAACATTAAATAGCCATGAAGAACAAAGGATGTAAATCATGTCACCCGTGTTAGAAGTTAAGAACCTCTACAAGGTATTTGGAGAGACTCCGCAACAAGCTTTCCCGCTGTTAGAAAAAGGGTTGGATAAGGACCAAATTTTCGAGCAAACCGGGCTCACTGTTGGGGTCAAGGATGTGTCTCTTTCAATCAATGAAGGGGAGATTTTTGTCATTATGGGTTTGTCCGGTTCGGGCAAGTCCACTTTAGTTCGATTGTTGAACCGCCTGATTGAGCCAACCCAAGGAAGTGTTTTACTGAAGGGTAAGGATATTGCTCATATTTCAGAGCAAGAGCTGCGCGATGTAAGACGTAAAAATATCTCAATGGTATTTCAGAACTTCGCACTCATGCCACATATGACCGTTCTTGAAAACGCTGCCTTTGGCTTAGAATTATCAGGAGTGGTGGCTCATGAACGTAATAAAAGTGCAAAAGAAGCGCTCGCTCGGGTTGGCTTAGACGCCTACTGTGAGTCATTCCCTGATGAGTTATCGGGTGGGATGAAACAACGCGTTGGTTTGGCTCGTGCACTCGCCAACGACCCTGACATTTTGTTAATGGACGAAGCATTTTCCGCACTCGACCCGTTAATCCGCACCGAAATGCAAGATGAACTAATCCGCCTGCAAAATGATGATAAGCGAACCATCGTTTTTATTTCTCATGACCTTGATGAAGCAATGAGAATTGGTGACCGTATCGCCATCATGCAAGATGGCATCGTCGTACAAACGGGCACGCCCGATGAAATATTGCATCATCCTGCTAACGATTACGTCAGTTCATTCTTTCGTGGCGTTAATGTTGCCAGTGTTTTTTCAGCTAAAGACATTGCCCGTAAAAAACCCGCGGCCGTTTTTAAAAAACACGACAATGATGGCCCGGCTGCAGCAATGCAGTTACTGATGGATCATGACCGAGACTACGGAATTGTAGTTGACCGTACGAATAAATACTCTGGCATTGTGTCGCTCGACTCTCTGAAACAAGCTCTCAAGCAACAAACATCGCTTAGCGCGGCACTACTGCCTGACATTGTGACGGTTGATCCGGAGCTGTCTGTTAGTGAATTAATCAGCCAAGTGGCTGAAGTCCCCTACGCCGTGCCTGTTGTCGATCAGCAGGGAAATTATTACGGCGTGATCACCAAATCACGCTTATTGCAGACTTTGGATAGGGAATAATTATGACAACGGAAACCAACATTCAATCCACAGAGGCGCTTGACCCATGGGCGTCTACCGCGCAAACGCCTGTCAGCAGCGATCCTTGGTCAGCGACTACTGCATCCCCAACTACAGCAAGTGATTGGTTAAATGGCGCAACCGACGCTCCCGCGCCTTTCGATTGGCTGCACCCATTTCAAGATGCAATTATCCCCTTTGATCACTGGGTTGAAACCGGGCTGGGTTGGTTAGTGGAACACGGTAGGCCATTATTTCAAGCTGTCAGAGTACCTGTTGATTTTATTTTAAGTTCATTTGAAACCACGTTAGTTTCAACGCCAGCGCCTGTGATGTTGTTGATTTTATTTTTGATCACATGGCAACTTGCTGGACCTAAAATGGGTATCGCTTCATTAGCCTCGCTGATTACGATTGGATTAATCGGAGCGTGGTCACAAGCAATGGTCACCCTCGCCTTGGTCATGACCTCGGTATTCTTTTGCCTATTGATTGGCTTGCCACTTGGGATTTGGCTGGCCAGAAATCAAACGGCTGCAAAATTCATCCGCCCCGTTTTGGATGCGATGCAAACCACGCCCGCATTCGTGTATTTAGTCCCGATCGTGATGCTGTTCGGAATTGGCAACGTACCTGGCGTGGTGGTAACCATTATTTTCGCCCTGCCACCGATTGTTCGTTTAACCATCTTAGGTATTCAACAAGTTCCCGAAGAGCTTATCGAAGCAGGCCATGCATTCGGCGCAAGCCCAAAACAGATGCTCTACCGTATTCAGTTACCACTAGCCATGCCGACCATTATGGCCGGTGTCAACCAAACACTGATGCTATCGCTGTCGATGGTTGTAATTGCCTCCATGATTGCTGTCGGTGGCTTAGGGCAAATGGTTTTGCGTGGTATTGGCCGACTTGATATGGGACTCGCTGCCGTGGGGGGACTTGGCATTGTCATTCTCGCCATCTTACTTGATCGCCTAACTCAGCATATCGGTACAGAAAATCGCGATCAAAAAGTACGCTGGTATCAAACCGGCCCTATCTCACCCTTTTATTTACTGAAGCAAAAACTGACTCATCAGAGTGCCAACAATCTAGGAGAACAGAAATGAATTACGCATGGAAGACGTTAATCTCAACCAGTTTAATCGCATCGGCGGCATTACCCATCAGCGCTTGGGCTGATAAACTTCCTGGCAAAGGTATTAGTGTACAACCCGTACAATCGACAGTGGCTGAAGAAACATTTCAAACTCTCATCGTGAACAAAGCGATGGAAGCGCTGGGGTACGATGTCAAACCGACCAAAGAAGTCGACTACAACGTGGCTTATACTTCGATTGCCGAAGGCGATGCAACCTATCTCGCCGTTGGGTGGTTTCCTTTACACGCCGACAAATACTCGATGGCGGGCGGCGACGCCAAGTTCTATCGAAAAGGTCAATATATATCAGGAGCAGCACAAGGCTACTTGATTGATAAAAAAACGGCAGATAAATACGGTATTACCAATATTGCTCAGTTAAAAGACCCTAAAATCGCCAAGCTGTTTGATGCAAATGGCGATGGTAAAGCAGACTTAACTGGCTGCACACCCGGCTGGGGTTGTGAGATGGTGATTGAGGAGCACTTAACCGCCTACGGTTTACGACCGACCGTTACTCACAACCAGGGTAACTATGCCGCTATCATTGCCGATACAATTTCACGCTACAAAAAAGGCGACCCTATCCTTTATTACACTTGGACACCTTATTGGGTGAGTGGGGTTTTGGTCCCTGGTAAAGATGTCACCTGGCTTGAAGTCCCTTTCTCTGCCCTACCTGGTGAGCGCAAAAATATCGATACAACCCTACCCAACGGAAAGAACTTCGGCTTTGAGATGAACAGTATGCTGATTGTCGCCAATAAAAAATTCGCTCTAGAAAACCCAGCCGCAGCAAAACTTTTTGAAATCATGAAGTTGAATATTAATGATATCAGTGCGCAAAACATGATCATGAGTAAAGGTAAAAACTCTGCCAAAGATATTGAAGCTCATGCCAATGGTTGGATAAAAGCTCACCAATCTGAATTCGATTCGTGGATAAAAACCGCCAAAGAAGCAGCGAAGTAAGAATATGGAGCCACCCATATCAAAAGGGTGGCTCTGCTTATTTTCAAGGAGGAAAGTATTGGATATTCATGAAGAAGTACTGGTCGCTATACGCCAAATTATTCGTGCGACAGATCTCCATTCCAAAAAAATAAACAAAGATTTTGGCCTCACTAGCCCCCAACTATTGTTAATGCGTGCGATCCAAAACTCGGCCGATATGACCATAAAGCAACTCTCCGATCATACTAATATGAGCCAAGCTACAGCGACCAGCATTTTGGATCGCTTAGAAAAGCGCGCACTGATCATTCGAGAGCGAGATCAACAAGATAAACGTAAAGTTCATGCATTGTTGACCCCAACAGGAGATGAATTATTACTCAAAGCACCCACACTGCTAAAAGATAGCTTTATTGAACAATTTCAGGCGTTAAACGCATGGGAACAAACTCTCATTCTCTCCACTTTACAGCGGTTATCGATGATGATGAAAACACCAGAAATAGAAGCATCGACGCTATTGTCTAGTCTAGAACCCGATGACCCTCTCTAGTTTTTATTCGACCGACTAAAGCAAATTGGTTACTTTTTTCTCAACCCAATTCCAATTATCAATCTCAGCCAGATTAGAGGTTGTAATTGACTGAATTTCGGTTATTTTGAACCAAATCTCCTTTTTCTGATTCGTCATGGAATACTTAGACTTATTTCAAAAAAATTATCAATGGATCATCACGATCATGGCGTTGCTTATTTATCCTAAAACAGCCAGCTACACCGTGCGATGGTTTGAGAATATGGTCATAGGCAAAGTCGATATTCATCGGCTTAAACGAGCACGTTGGCTGGTGAAGACCTTACTTTTCTTGGTGTTAGTGTTGACTCTGCTAATGATGTGGGGCGTGGAACTGCGTGGGTTATTGGTTGTTGGCTCATCACTTTTTGCATTGCTTGGCGTCGGTTTGTTTGCAGGTTGGTCTTTGCTGAGCAACGTCACCTCATTTCTGGTTTTATTTGTACAAAACCACTGTCGCATCGGTTTATGGGTGCGAGTGGTGGATGGCGCAAATTTTGTTGAAGGTAAAATCGTCGACATGAATCTACTCAATGTCGTATTAGAGAATGTTGATGGCAATACAGTGCTCTATCCAAACAACCTCTTTATTGTTCGCCCTGTAATTGTATTAAACAAAACTCCAGAAAAAGCCGTGAAAAAAATCGAGAAGAAACAACTTCCTATCGGAGTAAAACGTTGAACGAATATCAAGACCTTTCACTGCATATTGAAACGATTTCAAAAGCCGATGAGCAGCAACAAATCGACTTACTCGGCGAGTACGTGGAAAGTGGGCTTGATGAAAGCTCGATCGCAATCATCTTAGAAGCTTTTCCTGTCGAGCAGCGGGTACGTCTGTGGCGTAGCCTACCCTTAGAGCTACACATTGATGTACTGACAGAGATGCGTGCTGAAGTACGTTTTTCTATCATCAACGCACTGTCAGAAATAGAACTAAAACTGACTCTCGCCAAACTCGATAACTTATCTCTACTCGAATGGGCCGATTCTCTGCCTGATGAAATCATCAGTGAAGCGCTGCGCTTAATTAGTCGCGACGAGCTTGAATTGTATGATCAAGCCAATGCCTATGAAGATACTGAAGTTGGCCACTGGGCAAACCGTAAAGTGTATACCTTGCCTTTCAGCATCAGTGTCGACAAAGCCAAGATACTATTGGAGAAATATCATTATGACTCTCCACAACATATCTATTTGATCAACAAAGCAAAAAAATTCCAAGGTATCGTGAGTTATACAGAAATTTTGCTTGCTGAAAGCAAAACTTTACTGAAAAACATCAAGCAAGATGATCTCTTTACGCTGAATGCTCACCAGTCACTTTCTGAAGCAGTAGAAGCGTTAGAACATTCCGAATTGCCGACTGTCGCCATCATTGATAACCATGAAATCTTAGTGGGTGAAATTGACTGGCAATTTGCCCTGAGTACACAACGAGAGATTTACGAATCGCGCTTAATGGCAGGTACAGGTATGGATGAAGGAGATGACTTATTTGCACCCATCATTAAAAGTTCCAAAAAACGAGGCCTTTGGCTCGGGATCAACCTGCTGACCGCCATCCTCGCTTCGGTCACTATAGGTATGTTTGAAACTGTCATCTCGCAAGTTGTCGCGTTAGCGGTGTTGATGCCAATTGTTGCCTCGATGGGCGGTATTGCGGGAAGTCAAACCTTAACCTTGATGGTACGTGCCATGGCATTGAACCAAATTACACCGGGTAACCGTTTTGCGTTGCTCAAAAATGAAATTGGTATTGGTTCCATTAACGGTTTGTTATGGGCGTTGATCATTGGTGCCTTGGCAGGGCTCTGGTTCCAGTCAGCGATGATTGGCGCCACCATTTCACTAGCCATTGTCGTAAATATCATTACCGCCGCGCTGTTTGGGGTACTCATCCCGATCACGCTTGATAAGTTTAAGCTTGACCCAGCATTAGCGGGCTCTGTCATCTTAACCACAGTAACGGATGTGGTTGGCTTCTTTGCCTTCTTGGGCACAGCAAGTTTAGTGATGTTGTAGCTTTCCAAACCGCTTGAAGCGGCTTACATCAAAAACGGCAACTTTAAACAGGAAAGGCATGTCATTTCAGACAATTGAATAAACTAACTTACTAGAAAATTAAAATATTCTAGTAAGTTAGAGTGGAATTAAACATTCGGTCTGTTATAAAATCCACAATAAAATTATAATTTCCATTCTTAAAATTGGAGATTACTATTATGATTAGAAGTGTTTTTTATATCTTAATTTTTATTTTATCTACAGCATACGTAAATGCAGCAATACCCAATGATGGTATTGACGATTCTAAATCCATTGAAAATATGATTATGAATTCCCCACCTGGTTCTACCGTTAGTCTCAAAACTGGAACTTATGATATATGTTCAAAAATAAACATTAAAAACATTAAAAACATTAAAATAATAGGAAGTGGTTTGGTAGAATTTAAAAAATGTCCATCTTTCAATGATGAATACATTATTTATATAATAGACTCAGAAAGAGTCACCATAGAGAATATATCATTCTGGGGCTTAACAACTCAACCTTACATTGATAGTGACAATACTAACGTTGTGTGGGGAGAACAAGGCGTATTATTTTCAGGGACCCAAAACTCTGCAATATTAAATAGCAGATTCTATAATTTTGGTGATGCAGCATTACGCGTAACCTCATCTAGGAGTCACCCCTCAGGAGAAAAAATAAATTCCAGACACTTTTTAGCTCAAGGAAATATCTTTCATAATGTAACACAAGTTACTACTACACACGTTTGGAGTAACGACTTTGGTGGGACGGAGGATATCACTTTTAAACATAATCTTTTTTCTAACATGAAAGGTGGCCTAAAACTATCATCACGTAAGCCAGTATCTCAAGCCGTGATAGAAAGTAATATTTTTAGTGAAATTCATGGCTCAGCTATAGAAATGAACTACTACTCAAAATTCATAGTTAAAAATAATGTATTTAATAACATAGGGAAGTTTGTTTTAAATGCTTATCCAAACTCAATTCATAATATCAATGAAGCAATAAACTGGAATAATTTAACATTCAGTAAAAATCAAATAATCAATGCTAAAGGTGGAATTAGAATTGTTTCAGACATTCCAGGGGAATTAGTTGATAGTAAATATGTATCTGGTATATTAATAGCACTAAACACTTTTGTAAATGTAGATATGTCAGTCTATGGTTCAAATAATAAATATTATAATATAATAAATATGCTAACTAATGGTGAGAAGAAATTTATATTTTCCGTCATAAAAAACAATATATATCAGCTACCAAAAAATGTTGGATTTTTTAACTCACTCGCAGCACCAGAGGTCATTCTAACTGACAACATTGAGTTATCTTCACCTATTCAATAATTCAGATGAAGTAAGGTTACTAAAGTAACCTTACTTCATCTTTGTTAGGCTGCCTTTCTTGAAGATAGCGGTTTCGCAATCAACACATCATGTAAAACACAAATCGCGCGATTGTAATCGTTGTCTTCTACTACGAATTGTACATTGACATTACGCATCGACGAGTGAGCGGCAATAGGGCTAATTTTTGCGTTAACTAACGCTTGCATACCTTGCGTTAATGCGTTGTTGGTGTTCATTGATGCACCGATTGCGGAAATGAGGGCGACCATTTTTCCTGATACGGATGCATTCGGGTAGCGCTTCTCTATTTTGTACAACACGTGGTTTAAGTTATCGCTGCTGCCACTGAGGTAATACGTCATCGAGTTTGCATTCATCTCTTTACCAACGAGATGTACCTTAGCTTCGGCGATCACTTCCATCAATTCATAACTGGCATTATCAATTTTCCCGACCATGCTTTGGTCAAAAATATGCAAGGCGAACACTTTGTCCTTGCCCGCAATAATCTCTACCTTATTGTTCTGAGGCTTATGAACATTGGAAATGAGAGTACCTTTATGCTCTGGTTCGAACGTATTTTTGATTCTGAGTTCAATCCCCTGCTGACGCAGCCCAGCTGCCGCATTCGGATGAATCGCTTCCATACCTAAATTAGCCAGTTGGTCTGCTACGTCAAAGTTCGTCAATCCCATCGGGCTAACCTTATCCGCGCCTACAATTCTCGGGTCTGCGGAGCTTAAGTGATACTCTTTATGGATGATCGCTTGCGTTGCGTTGGTTAATGCAGCAATGCGGCTAAAGGTCATTTCACTATAGCCACGATCATAGGTTTTCATTAATCCTTCATTACAGTAGGCGTAGCCAGTCACGATTGGCAATTGCGTTGCTACATCAATGTCTTCGAAGGCAGTCAAAATCACCTCATCTAAGCTTCCTGCTTGCCCATTATTCCACCCGGAGAGATCAATGAAGCATGCATTAATCCCAAGAGTTTTTAGCTTCAAACTGGTGTTATAGGCACTATGAGCCTCGCCTATTGAAGATAAAAATTCTCGCACCTGAGGCAAATACTGACGCAATGAAAACTGCCCGTATTGACACGTTTCTAGAATATTATTAATGCAGTTGACTGCTTCTGAGATCCGAGAACGAATAAATTTATCCGCGCGAATACGACTCATCGGATCGGCGAACAAATGCTCATTAATCAGCAACATGCGCTGTTCAAGTTGGTACATGGCTTCTTGCCATTGCGTATCATGTTTCGCGATCATCTGGTAAATGCCGGGCTTGCCAGTGCGTTTGCATTCCAGTAGAGCATCGGTAATGGTTGCATACGCTGATACCACAAACACTCGATCATAAGGGTGATGAGGCCTTAGTAAAATATTGTCGAGCACAGCATCAAAAGCGCTCATTGATGTTCCACCGATTTTTTCTACGGTGTAAGACATGGGATCTCCTTTTCTTTTAAATTGAATGCAGTGAATCGTCGCGAGTGATTACTCAATGATTGGGTAAACACCTTTTTCATCATGCGTTTCAGCTCCGGTCAGCGGTGGGTTGAAAACACATGCCATAACCATATCTGCACCAGAATGAGCTCTTAAATAGTGCTCATCATGTTGATCAAGGATGTACAAAGTGCCAGGTTTTATCGGGTAAGTTTCCCCTCCTATCACTTCGATTTCCCCTTCACCTGACATGCAATACACTGATTCCAAATGGTTTTGATAGTGAATATGGGTCTCGCCGCCTTTAAAGATAGTCGTGATATGAAATGAAAAACCCATATTGTCATCTTTCAGCAGCATACGAACGCTTTCCCAAGTTTGAGCAACAACCCGGCGCTCACTTTGGCGACACTCTTCTAATGTTCTAACAATCATTTTTTATTCCTAAGATGCTTTTTTAATTAACTGAGAGGCTAGCTCTTCTACCGCTTGTGCAAAAATATCTAAACCTTGGTCAAGTTCGGTTTCTGTGATAGTAAGTGGGCAGAAAAACTTAATTACTTCGTCATTTGGGCCTGCGGTTTCAATCACCATCCCTAGTTGAAAACAACGACGAGCAATTTTATGGGCGATCTCACCACTGCTGCATTCAATGCCTTGCATTAGTCCACGCCCTTTGTGGCGGTTAAACAGTGTGGGGAAACGACGCAGTGTGGTTTGAATGACATGCGTCACTTGCTTGGCTCGATGTGCGATATGAGTGGTAAAATCATCATTTGACCAATAGGTTTCCAGCGCTTTTGTAGCGGTTACAAAGGCGTGATTATTACCGCGAAAGGTTCCGTTGTGCTCTCCCGGTTTCCACACATCTAACTCAGGTTTCAGCAACACAATCGCCATAGGTAACCCATAACCACTGAGCGATTTCGATAGCGTCACTATATCTGGTTTTATTGCTGATGGCTCAAAACTGAAAAAGGTTCCCGTACGTCCACAACCAGCTTGAATATCGTCAACGATAAACAAAATGTCGTTTTTCTTACAGAGACGACTTAAGCGTTGCAACCACTCGTTGGACGCGCAATTTAAGCCACCTTCGCCTTGAACAACCTCCAATAATACCGCAGCC
The DNA here is from genome assembly GCF_963887575.1 of Vibrio sp. 3-2(1). Classification (NCBI taxonomy): domain Bacteria; kingdom Pseudomonadati; phylum Pseudomonadota; class Gammaproteobacteria; order Vibrionales; family Vibrionaceae; genus Vibrio; species Vibrio sp. 3-2(1). The sequence continues at coordinate 222,577 of NZ_CAWPGB010000044.1, forward strand.
GGTTTGTCTAAACCCGATGAGTTGTCATTCAGCATATTTTCAAATAGCGACAGGCCATCAATATTGGCATAGCCATCATAAGGGAGCCGCGTCACGCAACCTAAGCTAAGCCCAGCGCCGCCTCGATGATGTTGATTTCCAGTTGCGGCAAGTGCGCCATAAGAGCAACCATGAAAGCCGTTAGTGAAAGCCACAATATTACTTCTACCCGTGGCTTTTCTGGCCAGCTTCATTGCCGCCTCTACAGCATTAGTCCCAGTTGGACCAGTAAACTGCACTTTGTAGTCGAGGTTTCTTGGTTCAAGAATGAGACTTTCAAATACCGCGAGGAACTCAGCCTTGGCAGAGGAGTGCATATCCAAGCCGTGAGTAATGCCGTCTTTATCAATGTACTCCAATAGCGCCTGCTTAAAGAGGGCGTTATTGTGACCATAATTTAACGAACCAGCTCCAGCCAAAAAATCTAAGTAGCGATCACCAGAATCGGTAAATAGCCAGCTCCCTTTTGCCGTAGAGAAAACCACGGGAAAGTGATTGGCATAAGATTGCACGTTTGATTCTTTCTTTTTAAAAATGTCCATAACGATGATAGTTATCCTGTTAAGTTAGAACGAGGTTTGAGCGGAATACGGTACAAATACTCGGTATCATGCTCTCCTTCAAAGTGACGAGTTTGATCGAGAAAGGTCGATACCTCTCCTTGCTCGCCATGTGCTCGATCAAACTTCTTAAAGAGGCTCCATGAACCTTGATTGTTTTTCGTGATAGTCGTTTCCAATACACGAACATCAGCCATAACGTCACGAGCGAGCAATTCATGTAACAAATGTGAGGCAAGCCCTAGCCCACGAGCATTTGGATGCACGGCCACTTGCCAAATAAACAATTCATCAGAATTGTCAGGCTTTAAATAGGCAGAAATAAACCCCACGGTTTCGCCATTTCTTTCCGCTAAGATGCAAGTCTCTTGAAAGTGAATCGCTTGTAGGAAATTACAGTATGAGGAGTTTTCATCTAAGGGAGGGCATAGCCCAATCAAATCATGTACACGCTGCCCGTCGGCTTGATTAGGGGTACGAAACGTCCATTGTTCTGTCTTTGTTTGCATAATTTCCGGGTATGCAACCCAAGGTGCTGCTGTAATCATTGCCTGCCACATAAATAGTTAGAGCTCTAATTAAAAATCTCTATATAAACTAACAGTACAAATGGAAAATTCAACCAAAAAATTCAAAAAAATAGCAACAATAGATATAGAGTGCTGATTTAAAACGAATAAATAAGTTTGGACATTTAACTAAAAAAGAACCAATTAGTTAGATGTGTAATCAAATAAAAGTAAGGTAACAGAGCGAATGTGATTGAACCTAGCGGCATTAGCAATCTGAGTCGTTTTTGCAGTTTGCATTTGCAGCCTGCAAAAATTTTCTTGGTGAAGTTTGAAAAAACAAGGAAACAATAGCAACTAAGCGCTATAAAACTTGGCACGTATGCTGCAATAACTATATCGACCCTTCTTAAGCCGAGGGTCACCTAGCCAACTGACGTTGTTAGTGAATACTCTTTGTTCACAATTTACATAGGCCAATCGCGAATATTGCGGTTGGCTTTTTTGTTTTCTGAGAGAATTTGTTTACTGAGGGAAAACGTTAGAAGGGAACTTCAATTTGCATCATGACAACGCTGTCGAAATCTTCATGCCAACGATAGTCAAAACGCATGCGCGGCTCACCCGCTTTTTTCTCGCCAAAACCGATACTTAGCTGTAAGCCGTGACTCATTAACCACTCTTCGGTTGACATATCACTTTGCTCGTCAAGCAATTCAGAGGGTATCCAGACTCCAAAGCCAATGTAGCTTGTGGCCAATTTCTGAGTAAACAGGGGATCCGAATCGGCTTTTAAAAACCAATCGGCCCAGTAAGAAGAGTCGGCTGGAGATTCTTCAAATAAACCTAAAGCCAACAGTTGTTTCGATGCGTAACCCATACTATCTAATATAGAAAAGCAGACGCCCGATGCGGGTAACATTGCTGGGCTACTATCTGAACCTAGTGTTAATTCTAACTCTGGCGTTAATAATGAACCGGAATAGAGATCGCAAGCTTCCGTCAGCGACGAAAACATGATTAACGCACAAACAGCCACATTTAACTTCATGAATGCAAACAGCTCCGACCACGAAAAGGGCGTGGATTGTCTAGTAAAGTTTTCTTTGCTGCAAGATTTTCCTAACAGAGATAGTCGTTAAATCGGTAATGTCTAAATTTTCAGCTAACCGCTGACGAATATCAGTACTACGAATCGCGACTTTTTCAGGACAGGCCATGACTGACCAGCGTTGCAAGATATCTTGAGCTTTATAGAATTTCGCAAAATTGAACAGATTATCCGGGCCCATTACAAAAGTAATGTCAGCATCAGGTGATTGTTTTTGCAGTAATGACAAAACAGCGTGAGTTGTGACGCTCTGCCCGGGCTGTTGCAGTTCCTCTTCGACTATTGAGCGTTGTATCTTATCTGACTGCAAATCACGAATAAAAGCATCAATAAGTTCACAACGGATCTCATAACTGAGCATCTGCTTACCCCAAGCGTGTGAAATGCTCGGTACCAACAGAATTAAATCGAAATGGCTTAGCGATTCAATCACACTTTTATGTCCTAAGCTCGGAGGGTTAAAAGCACTCCCAAAGACGGCAATTTTAGTCATAGCAATCCTATTCAAGTCTGAAAACCATTTTCTCGGTTTTCTAATCTGATGATTTCGGTATGATACACCAAAGATTTATATTGCTTGCAGGAAAAGGAACCCTAATGGAACAAATGATCCGTGATGAGATGCGTGTTCTCTCATCCATTGACCCTGTTTATGAAATTGAACGGCGCGTTGAGTTTATTAAACGCAAATTGGTTGAATCTGGTTGTAAGTCTTTAGTGCTTGGCATCAGTGGTGGCGTCGACTCAACAACGTGCGGCCGTCTAGCCCAGCTCGCCGTGGCACAACTCAACCAAGAATACGCTGTTAACGACTATCAGTTTATCGCCGTTCGTTTGCCCTATGGCGAACAAAAAGATGAGGATGAAGCGCAGCTTGCTCTCTCCTTCATTCAACCTACACACTCAATTTCGGTCAATATTAAAGCGGGTGTAGATGGCCTGCACTCAGCCTCTCTTGATGCGCTACAAGGCACAAGCTTAACTCCAACTGACAGTGCCAAAATTGATTTCGTGAAGGGAAATGTAAAGGCGCGCGCTCGCATGGTCGCGCAGTACGAAATTGCAGGTTTTGTTGGTGCGTTAGTACTCGGCACGGATCATTCCGCAGAAAACATCACCGGTTTTTATACTAAATTTGGTGATGGCGCGTGTGATTTAGCACCACTTTTTGGCTTGAGTAAACGTCAAGTGCGCGCGGTAGCGGCTCAATTAGGCGCACCACAGCAATTGGTTCAAAAAACACCCACCGCGGATTTAGAAGAGCTCGCACCACAAAAAGCAGATGAAGATGCGTTAAACTTAAGTTATGACCAAATCGATGATTTTTTAGAAGGGAAGCCTGTTTCACAGCACGTGATTGACCGTCTTGTCGCGATTTACACAGCAACTCAGCATAAACGTCAACCGATCCCAACGTTGTACGACTGATCGACACAATCTCTCTATAAAAAGCACTAAAGCCAACTTCTCAGTTGGCTTTAGTGTTAAAGTCGACAATACAAGCTTGCACAAAGTGCCAAATTATTGACTCATTTTAATCAGTGATTTACCAATCAGCCACTCAAGCTCCCTTGCGCTCTCTTTGCCAAACTGTACAGCCACCGTTTTGTATAACCGATCAACACCGTTTGCTGCAAATTCATCCGCATTTTCAGTCGTCACAACATGATGAAATAATAAACGCAAAATAGCCAAAAATTGTGCATTTTCCAGCGCATTTATCCAGCTATCTGAAAAGCTTGAAAGGTCATTTTCAAAATCTAAATGCTCAACAAACAGCTTAAAAATCCGCCCATCTAAAGCGGCCGTAAAATCGGTTTTCTTTGGAAAATGGTGGCTAATCCCCGTTCGTGAAACCCCTGTTTGCTGACTCAACGTGGTATACGACATTTTGTCGTAACCCAGTCTCAATAACTGATCGACAACAGCATCCATTATTCTCTGAATGGTGATTTCAGTATCTTCTTTACTACGCTTTGGCATGGTCCAGACTCTTCTCTTTTTTATTAATCCATCTAACTCAATTGCGATGATAGTGCCGTTTCGCGAATCACCCCTCGTGGTATGGCATTTTCTGTCTAAAAAACCATCCCTTAAAACAGTAAATTCAAACCAGAATTATCTTGTTAAAAGCGTTATCTACTGGCTTGTTACTGTCACTCCTTTAGCTATCACTAATGAAACTTAAATTTCCAGTTTATTAGTCATCACCACTAATGGATGAAGCGCAATTTATAATATTAATAATTGTTTCAACCGAATAATCGTACAATCGTCAACAATTCGCAACGAACTGAACACTGTTCTGACAAATTTATGACACAAAAACTAGTGATTATTTGAGCAGTATCACACTCATTAATTCATAACGATGGCTAAAAACTTTCGAACAACCAAAATAAGACGCGATTTACCGCAAACCTGATTGGCTTTTTGTGGCTGATAAACGATTTGCCCGTTAGAATGTCCATACATTTACTAGAGGATTCACAATGAGTATCGAAAAAGACGTTGATATCCAAGTCTGCGAAGCATGTGGCTGCGCTGGCGAAATTGGCTTTATTATCAAAGAAGGTGATGAAGTTGCCGAAGTGATGGTCATGGCTCCCAACAAAGCTCAGCTAGAAGCTGAATTTGAGAAGTACCTCGCTCTTGCCAAACAGGTTTCAGATAATGTTGAGTTTGAAGTTTCACCGTTAGACGATAACTCTACTGAATTGCATGCACGTTTCAAATTTGAAGTCAGTGCCGAAAAACTTATTTTTGAACTGAAGTCGCGCTCTTTGGCTCGTTAATCTAATTGCTCTTAGCGGGCCTAATCATGGCTCGCTTTTTTATCGCCCAAGCACTTTGCTTTCTCATCCTAGGCAATGCATTATTGAAGCTTAACCGTAATCTGCCGATACTCTAGGTATCGTGTCTTCATCTGCAGGCTTTATGAATAAGTTTTCGCTTTTACTAACATTATGCAACCTTCTCTATGCCTCTTGTGCATGGTCACAGCCGCTCGATCAATATCAAATCCTTAACCACCTTGATAATTATGGCAATCTCTATTTGCGTAATAAACCCTACACAACACTACCCGAAAATCTCACGCTCAAAGGCAACCTAAATATTGCTAAGACATCGATAAAATCCCTGCCTAAGGGCTTGAATGTGCAGGGTAGTTTAGAAGCATCTAATAGCTTGCTAGAGAATATTCCAAAAGGTACCACCATTCGTGGTTATGCGAACTTACTGGGTAGTAAAATCAAATCGTGGCCAATGAGAATCAAGGTCGGTGGTTACCTGAATTTCACGGATACACCGCTTGAAACGCTGCCTGCGAATCTCTTAGTCAAGGGGGATTTGAGCGTAATTCGAACGCCATTAACCCAATTGCCCGAAGGTTTAGTCGTGGAAGGGAGTTTGTTTATTGGCGGTTCCAAAATCACCGAATTTCCTGACACGATGACCGTCAATGGTAATATTTATTTGGGAGGTAATGTCATCAGTAAATGGCCAAGCAAACTGACCCTTGGCGGCGCGGTCGCAAGATAGGCTAGAGAAGAGAAGAGAAGAGAAGAGAAGAGAAGAGAAGAGAAGAAGCCGTGAGCTCCTCTCTTCATCGTTTAATGATTATTGCTGATTCTTTACTGGGTTGGCGTAGCTATCGAGTAAATAGCGCTGTGCCCCTTCAGGGATTTGGGTCAGCTTGCTTTCTAAGTGAGCGCGGATATCTGGCGTGATATCACTACTTTCTATCCCAGCCGCTAACTTATTGATCGGGAATAATTTGTAGTTTGCGTGAATTTGGCGATCGATCTCTTGCGCCAATGCTTCTGGCGTTTCAAATGCTTGAGTAATCACTTCACCAAAGCCAACATGCACTCGGCCTTTCTCACCGACAATACCTTGGACAATGCTTTCAATATCTTCAAATTCCCCTTTTTCATAACGCCCATGCGTCGCTTTTTCATATAACTCACACGCTTTGGCCATATCACACGGATCGTTTTCATATGAAATCGCGACCGGGACAATTTTGAGCGATTGAATATACTGAGCAAACTCTATTTTCTGCTTGCGCCCTTCCACATGGAACATTTTCAAAATGGCCGGATCGGTAAAATCGTTACCATCTTTTGCTCGTCCCTCTTTTTGCGCTATCCAGATAGAATTTCCAGTTTCAAGTGAGTGTTTAATGTAAGCAGATAAGGTACTGAGCGCTTTCATCATCTCGCGCGGGCCTTTAGCCGAGCGTTTCACAATAAAGCTCTTATTAAGACGCATCAGCTCTGTAGCACAAGGCTTTTTCAATAAGTTATCACCAATCGCAATACGCACAGTTTTATGCCCAGACATATACAGACCATAATTGACCAATGCTGGGTCCATCGCGATATCACGGTGGTTCGAAATAAATAAATAAGCCGTCTGTTTATCCAATTTATCGAGACCACTGAAGGTGACACCTTGTGTCGTTGATTCTAGTGTTTTTGTGAGGTATTTCTTCACTTCAAGTTGGATTGCTTCCACGGACGTGAGTTTGGCCCATTTAAACTTTAAGTATGCTTTTACAAAAGGGCTCAGTATCGATTTTAGCCAAGCAGATCGTTTGTCAAAACGATGTTGCAAAATAGCTGAGATAAATTCTTCATCATTGATTAAACGGTCAATAGCCGCTGGAATCTCATCGTCGTTGTAAGGACGGATATCTACATAAGGATCAGTTGTGGTGGTCATATATTCATACATCAAATAAAAAGCTGGCTCATTCTACGCATAGTTGACGTAGCTCGCAGCTACAGTCGTAACAGATTCACTAAGGTCAGACCAGAATAAGGTGATTTTAGTTCGCATATTTGGCATTTTCTGTGAGACAAGGTACTCTTAGCGCCCCAAAATCAGTGAGAAGTACCATGAACTACGCGATTCAATTTGAAGCCTTACTGTCTGCTAACTTAGTTGTCACCCCTCGCAAGAAAGTCATCAAACACAGTTTGATTCGAGTAATGAGCGGATTAGTACTGTGTAAACTTGGCAAACATGAATATTCAGTTGAAGCAAAGCAGAGTTTTTGGATCCCTTTTGACTGTTTATGCTCGCTGACTATTTTTCCTAATACGCAGTGGCAGCGTGTCGATTTTTCAGTACGTTTAACCGCCGATTTTTCCCATCAAGCGGGTTACGTCACCTTATCTGAACTGAGCCAAGCCGCTTGTGATCACCTGAGTCAATGTCAACCTAACGATGAAATCTATTCGCACCTTCTTCATGTACTAAAAAGTGAAGCCACGCATTTTAAACCCAAATTATCGTTAAACAACTTCAGCGAAAAGCTATCAGCGTGGCAACCACATCAAGTAAGTGAGCTACCAATTGAATGTCAAATAGCACTACGTGTTCGTGAGGCACAAAAGCGCAAACTGTCTGGCATCAAGCTGAACCAAATCGTCGATGAGCTTTTCCAAGGAAATGAACAAGAGTGCCAACAACTTGCGCTTTTAGTTCTCGGGCGAAATTTGTAATTTTTCGCTTAAAAATGGATTGTTTACTGGCTGAATGATTAATCCCTAACTATACATTTATTAATAATATTAATATTTATTGATGGAAGGGATTGCCATGAAATTCAGCCATAAGATCGTCGCGGCGTCATCTTTGCTGCTGTTGGTCACCGTTACTCTGCTGACGATACAACAATACTTCACCGTCCAAAAAGAAGTGAAGTCACAAGTTGAAGCGAGTGTAACTGAAATAGTGGATGGGGTTAGCAATACAGCTGGTGCAGAGATCAATAGCCGCAAGGCCATTGCCGCTTACGCCACCAGCATGTTGGAAGTCGACATTAACCGAGAAAGTATGTCTAAGGTCATCACAAGGCCGATTGTCAAACAAACTTTTTTACTGGCTGGGGTCGGTTTTGAGAGCGATGGCTCTTACATAAGTAATGATCCTACTTGGAACCCAGGCGCATCATGGAATCCACGCGTGCGCCCTTGGTATATTGATGCAAAAAATGCCGACAAACTGATTATTACTGCACCTTACGCCGACTCTGCCACTAATGAAATATTGGTGTCTATTGCTACCCCAGTTAAAGATAACGGCAAATTTATCGGCGCCATCTTCTACGATGTTAGCCTTGCTGGGTTAGCAGAATTGGTCAACACCGTAAAATTATTTGATGCAGGCTATGTGTTTATTGTTTCATCCGACGGCACAACCATAGCCCACCCCCGAGCAGAGATGAACGGCAAGCCAATGAAAGAATACTTAGGCAATGCGGTTATCGCCGAAGAGCCTAAACAAGTGCTGATTGATGGCAAACACTACACACTCGATTTTTCAAAAGTCCCTGGTGAGGACTGGTATGTCGGTGTCGTTTTGGATGAAGAGATCGCCTATGCGTCTTTAGCAACACTGCGCAACAGTTCGATCATCTATACGTTAATCGCTTTAGTCTTCAGTATTGCGATACTGCTTGTGCTTATCCGTCTGTTGATGAAACCGCTTGATGCACTCAATAATGCAATACAGAACGTTGCCTCTGGTAGTGGTGACTTAACCCAACGCTTAGCCACCGACACGGATAAAGAATTCTCGGTATTAGCGGTCGGTTTCAATACCTTTACTGAAGCCTTACAACAACAAATTACCCAGTCTAAAGCCATCGGTTCAGAAATTTTACGCGGTTCGGAAATGACCTCGATGGGGTTGCAAGAATCGGCCGAAGCGATGCGTGATCAACTGCATGAACTTGAGCAATTAGCCACGGCCATGCATGAGATGGCCACCACTTCTGGCGATGTCGCCAACAACGCGCAAGGCGCGGCATCGGCGGCAAAAGATGCTGATGATGCGACAGAATTTGGTACCAATGTTGTGACCCAAACCACGCAAGCGATCGATAATCTTTCAACGCGTATTGATGAAGCAGTAACAGAGGTAAGTGCACTAGAAAATGCAACGGCAAACATCGAAACCATTTTGAAAGTGATCAACGACATTGCCGACCAAACCAACTTGCTGGCACTAAACGCAGCGATAGAGGCGGCTCGGGCTGGAGAGTCAGGCCGAGGCTTTGCGGTCGTTGCAGACGAAGTGCGTACGCTGGCGCAAAGAACGCAGCAATCCACGACGGAGATCCGTAATATGATTGAGAAGTTGCAGTCGAGCGCTACTTCTGTTGCCAATGCGATGAATCAGAGTAAAACAACGGCAGCTGAGGCGGTCAATCGTGCCGAAGAAGCAAATAATGCTCTGCTGAAAATCCGCGATGCTATTCAGCAAATTAGTGATATGAATATCCAAATAGCTTCGGCAGCCGAAGAACAAAGCTTGGTAGCAGAAGAGATCAACAACAACACGGTTAAGATCAAAGATCTTTCCGTTCAAGTTGCAGACGCCGCTGACAATGCCAATATCGCCATGCAAGCTCAAACCGAAAATATCAGAGAGCAAGATGCTATATTGAATAAATTTATCGTTTAATCCTCTACCGCAGCAACTGGGTAGACTCAGTAAAGGCGCTGATTACGCGCCTTTACTTTTCTAACGACTCACCGTTTGATTCACCATCAGACATTTGATAGCCGACAAAGCATGGCGCTAGAACGAGCGGCGATATCCATGACAATCTTTTGGTTATTGGGTTGATACTGCTGCTTCGTAAACAATTCTACCATTGGATTTGTCCAATCAATTTCAACGCGCTGACTGCGTTGAGATTTGTTCAAAACCACTATTCCTTCCTTACCGCGGCTGAACACTAACAAGTCATCGCTCGCTTCTAGCGTTTTCATTGGCAACGCATGCATTTTATTATGAAAAGCAATACACGCCGCCATTTGTGGCGAACACCATGCCTCTTGCCAGCGCGGAAGACCAGCATGGTTCAAAATGCCACTGGTGTTCAAATCAGTGTAAATTAATGGCACTCCCCCATCGCGACCAAGAATGTAGCTGTAGGCGATATTTTCTAAGGCTTCATCCATGACGAGGTCGGCAAACACAGCGTTGTTGGGGATATCATGCGTAATGGTGAACGTAATCGCTCGGTTGTTGGAAAGCGCCTGACCAAAACAATAAGGGTCAATCAGCCATTTCAGGCTACCTTTTGTTTGTAACGCATCGTATACCGTTTGAAATAGTGGAAAATCATAAGCACCCAACTTTGTTTCTTGCAGATAAGGCTCGAGAAAAAGTTGGTACTCTTCTTTGGTTGCACCGCCATCAGTAATGATCTCGCCAAAAATATGCATGCCTTGCGTAATGTCATCGGTCCATACTTTCTTCAAATGCTCAATAGACATATGCTTAGCAGCATCAATTCGAAATCCTTTGACTCCTAACGCTTTCAATGCCCTTAAATAAGCCTGTTGTTGCACAACCACATGTTCATTATCACGCAACGTCGGTAGGCCCGGGTCATGCGCCCCTCCAGTAATGCGGCCATTTTGCACTTGCCAACGATCCTTCCAATCTTTTATGCCAAACGCTTCCACAAAGTCATCTTTATCAAAGAGTGGCTGGGTCAGATCACCAAAGAGGCGCAGCGCTTGGTACTCATCGCTTTTATTCTGGTAGGAAGCTAAGTCTTGTGCGCTCGGGTATTGTAAATCCAAACGCAATTTGGATTCGTTGGCCATATGGTTGAACACTACATCGGCATAAATTCGCAAGCCTAATGCGGTTAAGGTTTCAACCATCTGTTTAAAATCATGGGTATTGCCCAGTTGATTATCAATGATGCGATAATCTTGCGGCTGGTAACGTTGCCACCATTTTGTACCTTGAGCGGTTTTGAACGATTTCATCGGCGGTGAAATCAACACCGTTTTATAACCCAGTTGAAAAATTTGCTCTGCACGCTCAGCGACTAAACGATACGGCCAATCAAAAGCATGCAAAATCACATCGGTTGGTTGAACATTTGTCATACGTCAATGTCCCTGTTCATCATGGTTAACTCACAAGTTGAAAGAGGCGAAACCTCACAATACGTCACTTGTTTCTCAAAGCGCAGTTTAATTCTCTGCATTTAACGTTTTTAGAGTATAGAGAGCGTTTCAGCAATTCCATCAGCCTTATTGCAATATTGTTTGTATGAGAGAAAAGGCGTAGAGCGATAAAAAAGCGCCTAGCTTTCCAAAGGGCTACACAACAAGTCACAGTTTATGCTGATAATCTCGCTATAATTAAGGTCAGTGAATTGCCAATCGCGGTAGGGAAGAAAATGAAAAAACTACGCATTGATATCGTGTCAGATGTTGTCTGCCCTTGGTGCATCATTGGCTATAAGCGGTTAGAGCAAGCGCTGCTGGCTCTCAGCGATACGATCGATGCAGACATCCATTGGCACCCTTTTGAACTCAACCCTGCTATGCCTATAGGTGGTGAACACCTACAGCAACATTTAGCCAAAAAATATGGCACGTCGATAGAAGCAAGTTTACAAGCACGCCAAACCCTCAGCGCCCTAGGGCAAGAAGTCGGCTTTCAATTCAATTTTAGTAACGACATGCGTATTTATAATACCCGTAAAGCGCATCAATTATTAATGTGGGCGAATAGCCAAGGAAAACAATTAGAGCTGGAAATGGCACTATTTCGTGCTTATTTCACTTTCGGGCAAGCCTTAGATGACGATGATGTCTTGCTCGACCTAGTACAGAGCCTTGGTTTAGACAGAGAAATCTGCCGCGCAGTTTTAACTGATGAGTCGTGGGCGAAAACCGTTTCTGTCACAGAGCAACAGTGGTTAGAGGCAGGAATTCAAGCTGTGCCAGCCTTGATCATTGAGCAACGCCATCTTATCTCAGGCGCGCAAACGACAGAGATCCTTCAACAGGTACTCGAAGATATCGCGCAACAGCTTCCTATGACTCAATAACGTTTTCTGATAAAAAAGGGCACCACTACTGTGTGCCCTAAATACTATTGTGTACTCTAAATACTATTGTGTACTCTAAATAAACTTGTGTGCTCTAAATTAAATAAAGTGGGTTTGAATTAATGGACGGGGGTATCCGTTTCTGTAAAGAATTGTCCAAAATGCTTTTCCAGCACTTCTGGCGTCAGCTTGCCTTCCGCTTCTAGCTGCTTAAGTTCAGCCACAATCGCTTTTTGCTCTTCCAACGAAGGCAGTTTCACTTCAGGTTCACCCGCCACCTGTTGCGACAATTGTGCTAACTCTTTTTCGAAATCACTCATTTTACTTACCTAAACATAAACGTAATGGGGGAAGTGTACCGATTTCCCCCTCATGATTCTAGAGCTTAAAGCTACCCACCATTTTATCTAAACGGCCAGACAGATCACGCAGCTCTTGGCTCGCTTCTGCCAACTCTTCTGCGGTGCTGGTGGTCACTTCATTGATGGCGTTGATCTCTTCAATATTTTGATTGATTGTGTGCACCACCGTTGATTGCTCTTCAGTCGCCGTGGCAACCTGAGTGTTGCGATCGGAAATATCGTGGATCCGCTCTGAAATATTCACTAAAACGTTCACCGCTTCATCGGAAGCGTCAACCCCTTCCTGTGTAACAGCCTTACCAGAAGACATCGCCGAGACCGCATCTTTTACATCGTTTTGTAATTGATTGATCATCTTTTGAATTTCTTCCGTTGAAGAGGCCGTGCGGCTGGCCAAATTGCGTACTTCGTCTGCCACAACAGCAAAACCTCGGCCTTGCTCTCCAGCTCTCGCCGCTTCAATTGCAGCGTTTAATGCCAGCAAGTTGGTTTGTTCAGAAATACCACGGATAACACCTAAAATAGAGCCAATATCTTGAGTGGTCGATGCTAGCTGCTCCACCACTTTACCCGTATTTTCGATATCCGCGGCTAAACGACTGATGGCATCTTTGGCTTTGCTTACCACTTCACGTCCTACTTCAGTGTTATCAGCCGCGTGATTTGCTGTTTCAGCTGCCGTCGCCGCGTTAGAAGCAATTTCACTGATAGTGGCCCCCATTTGATTGATCGCCGCCACCACTTGTATAGTTTGGTCACGCTGTTCTTGGCTATTGTCATGAGTTCGCGTCGATTTTTCCGACACCCGACCCGCCGCCGACTGCAATGCATGACTGGTAGAAGCAACTTCTTTCATCGATTGATGAATCTTCTCAATAAAACCGTTGAAGCCCGCTGATAATTGAGCGATTTCATCGCGGCCCAATACCTCAATCCGTTGCGATAAATCACCATCGCCTTTACCTAAATCGGTAAAGCGTTGTGCAATCTGTTTAATTGGGTTGGCAATACTATTCGCGAGAAAAAGACCCATCAAAATAAATAAACCCGCCACAGCTAAGGTTGTGAACAACATTTTTTGCGCAACGGCATTTAATTCTGCGAAGACTTCCGACACAGGTACTGAACCAATCACAAACCAGTCCATCGATTTCACGTAGACACTAGCGACAAAAACATCTTGGTTTTGATAGGTTGTCGAAATCAGGTTGAAGCGGCTTTTATTCAATAGTTGGTTTGCGTTTGAGCCGTACAATTGTGTTAATGAGGCTTTAGCTTTCTCTTTTTGGCGATGGATTTGCACTTCCCCTTTCGAGTTGGTCAAAAAGACAAAACCTGTGTCCTCGATTTTAAATCCATTGAGCAGGTTCACCATGTCATCCATTGATTTCGACAAACCAGACATCGTATCGCCACTGACATTTTGGTAGTTGGCAAACATTTTTACTTCGCCACTTGCCTCTTGGAACATACTGACCATGGTCTTTTGTCCCGATTGCGTAAAACCAAAAAACCAGCCATCTTGCTGTTGATTAAGCTGACGCAGAAAACCATTTTGGTTCCAGTAATACGCCGTTTTTCGGTTAGCCACAGAAGCATCATTTAACGAATATTGATCGCGTACATTATTGAGCTGCTTAACCAACATCGCCTCAGCGTCAGCATTAATATCGGTCGTCTGAACGGCTTGCTTGATGAATTCATTATTGGCTAGTTGCTCAGCAGAAAAGAGCAATTGCGATACTTCTCGATCTATCTGGCTACTGATTTGATCAAGTAACGAGGGAAGTTCGATATCAATTAATCGGTGCTCCAGTACCTCTCGAGCTTGACGCTGCGCCATTACACCAACGATAACCGTCGAAGCGAGTACCGCGAACGTAATTCCTAATACAACCTTTTGCTTAATACTCATCGAATTAAGTTTGAACATTATTTGCGCTCTTTATTATTGGCTTGTCATGAATAACTTTTTTGTATCGGCAACAAACCCTCTCTCTTGAGAAATTTATCGATAGAATCGATTTATCTTCACGTAGAATGTGATCATGACCAACAATGGTTGTTCCTAAGCATAGTCGAGTATGGTGACCAAACATTCTTTCGTTTCGCCAAATGGATAATAATTCGCCAATCAGTTGATGCATCACGCTTTTCATGGAACTTTTCGAATCAATAAATTACTAATTCAGCAAAACAGCAGGAGACCCATTCAATGCCATCGCACGCGTTTCAATCGCTACAACACTATTTAAATCAGCAAGTCATAGGCCAGACAGGTTTGGTTAAACAGTTATTAGTTGCACTTCTTGCTGATGGGCACATTTTGGTCGAGGGGCCTCCTGGCCTTGCAAAAACACGGGCCGTGAAATCACTCGCCGATTGCATAGAAGGTGATTTTCATCGAATCCAATTTACGCCTGATCTGCTCCCCGCCGATTTAACTGGTACCGATATCTTCCGCCCTGAAACAGGTGAGTTCACATTTCAAGCGGGCCCGATTTTTAACTCATTAGTATTGGCTGATGAAATCAACCGCGCTCCAGCCAAAGTACAAGCTGCGATGCTCGAGGCGATGGCCGAAAAACAGATCACGGCAGGTCGAAAAACCTACCCGTTACCTGAACTTTTTTTAGTGATGGCTACCCAAAACCCGATCGAGCAAGAGGGTACTTATCCTCTACCCGAAGCGCAGTTGGATCGTTTTTTATTGCATTTAAATGTTGATTATCCAGACGCTGAAAATGAACTCGCCATTTTACGTTTGAACCGCGGGGAAGCGCAGGGAATTGAGAAAGTCTCTCCGCCAACATTAAGCCAAAGCGATATTTTCAGTGCTCGACAAGCGGCGCTGAACATTCACATGGCCGAACCTATTGAGCAATATATTATTCGCCTGATCATGGCAACGCGTAAACCCGCAGACTACGATGCCTCGTTGGCACTATGGCTAGAGATGGGCGTCAGCCCGCGAGCAACCATCGCGCTTGATCGATGCGCTCGCGCTCATGCATGGCTCAGTGGGCGTGATTTTGTCAGCCCTGAAGATGTTCAAGCGATGGTATTTCCGGTTTTGCGCCACCGGCTATTATTGAGCTACCAAGCACAGGCTGAGGGCGTACATCCCAACCAAGTTATCACTCACTTACTTTCACTGGTTGGTAGTGCTTAGCACTAAGACTAAGGTTTACTATGCAAGAGTCACTTCCACCGTTTAGTACGGGTGTCACACTTTCATTGGCTGAACTGTTGCCTTACAAGCAGCACGCTATTCGCTGGCTGCCACCTGCTAAAAGTTTATGGGCGCAAGTATTGGGGCAGCATCAGAGCAAGCAACTCGGCCGAGGAATGGACTTTGCTGAGGTCAGGCAATACCAAGCAGGAGATGATATTCGGACCATCGACTGGCGCGTTACTGCGCGTACGGGAAAGCCTCATACCAAACTGTTCAGTGAAGAACGAGAAAAACCCGTCATTCTTTACGTTGATCTGAGCCGCTCTATGCAGTTTGGATCGCAGTTAATGCTCAAATCAGTGCAAGCGGCGCACATGGCAAGCTTGCTCAGTTGGTTAAGCATTGCCAATAAGGACCGAGTGGGCGCGGTGATTGATACTGGTTCGACACTGGTTGAGTTAAAACCGACTAGCCGCCAAAAAGGGCCATTACAGCTGTTGCAACAGTTGGTGACACTACAAAACCAACAGCTGCTGGAGCTTGATAAAACGAAATCACACAGCATGCAGCGCGGCCTAACTGCGTTGAATCGTTTGTGCCCTAAAGGCAGTGAAGTGATTTTGATCAGTGACTTCGTCCATTTCAATGCCACATTACAACCAATACTCAACCAATTGCATCGACATAATCGTGTAAAAATTGTGCACATTTACGATCCATTAGAGCAAGGAGAGACCCAATTTCGCGGTGTAGAACGCGTAACCGATGGCCAACAGACGAGCTGGCTCAACTTTTCGAAAAATAGTACGCGCTTAGGGTTAAAAAAAGCCTTTGAATCTCAAAAAGAAAAACTAAAATCATTGAGTCAAACTATGGCAATTTCTTATACCTCACTCTCTAGTGAGAAACCTTTGTTGCAACAACTATCCGGATATAAAGAATGAAGGAATCATCAATAGCTACACTTTTAGATTTAAGCGCGATGCAACTGCCTGAGCTACCCTCTTGGTTTCCCTTGGCTTGGGGATGGTGGGCAAGCGCGGCGGGCATACTGCTCTGTCTGCTGATTCTGGTGTTAGCCATTCGTTGGCGTCGTAAACGCTTAGCCCCGAAAAAAACGGCGCTACGTTTACTCAACCCCCAATTTGGGCATTTAACTCCTTCTTCAGCGATTGAGCTACTTCGTCAAGCCGCGCTTTGTTACTACCCTCGAATGGAAATCGCACATCTTACCGGCAAAGAGTGGTACACCTTTTTAGATTCACAAATTTCTTACCCTCTTTTTGTTCCCAATGAAACATTGTGGCAGCAAGCGTTATACCAAAAGCAGAAAACAGAAAACAGTCAAGAGCTGATTAATCACTGCTATCAATGGGTTAATGATGCTTTGCCGCCTAAAAAACGGAGATAGCTAGGCTTTGGCAAATATAGAGTTATTGTGGTGGTGGATGCTATGTCTGCTGCCACTCCCGCTGGTCGTTTATCGATTCTTACCACCAGCAAAAGAAAGGGCAGCGATTCACCTGCCCTACCTTCCTAAAGATAATCAGCGTCAAGCACCAAACCAGATCATCGCTAAAATCATTGCAAGCGCTATTTGGTGCTTAGTATTGATCGCCGCAGCCCGTCCAGTGTGGTTTGGCGACCCGGTTATTGCTCAGCCCAAACACCGAGATCTGATGCTGGTGGTTGACCTCTCTTACTCCATGAGCCAAGAAGATATGCTGCTTGGCGATCAGTACATTGATCGTTTGAGCGCCGTTAAAAATGTGCTCTCTGATTTTATTGACAAGCGCGAAGGTGATCGCCTTGGGTTAGTCTTATTTGCCGATCACGCCTATCTACAAACGCCGTTGACTCTGGATAGAAACACCATTCGCCAGCAGCTTAATCAAGCCGTCCTTAAGCTGATCGGCACCCAAACCGCCATTGGTGAAGGGATTGGGCTTGCGACCAAAACGTTTATCGATAGTGATGCCCCACAGCGGGTGATGATTTTACTCAGCGATGGCAGCAATACTGCTGGCGTGCTCGACCCAATCGAAGCTGCGAAAATTGCCCAAAAATACAATGCCACCATTTACACAGTCGGTATTGGCGCTGGCGAAATGATGGTCAAAGAGTTTTTTATGACTCGAAAAATCAATACCGCGGAAGATTTAGATGAGAAGACGTTAACACAAATAGCGACCATGACTGGTGGCCAATATTTTCGCGCACGAAATAGCCAAGACCTCGCAAAAATATACGACACCATTAATCAATTAGAACCCATAAGCCAAGCAAGCCAAACTTGGCGTCCACAAAGCGAATGGTTTGGTTATCCGTTGGCGATGGCGCTCGTGCTATCTATGCTCTTAGCGCTACTAAGGAGAAATCATGTCTGAGTTTGTTTTTCTTACACCTTGGTGGTTAACCGCACTATTCCCCTTAGCACTACTGCTGGGCTGGTTCACTCTGCGTGCCAAACGACACTCTTTGATAGCACCTCATCTGGCTAAGGCGATGGGTTTGAGCGATAAAAAGCATAACGCGGCCATTGTGATCATCAGCATCAGTTGGCTGCTCGCAGTACTGGCGCTAGCTGGTCCGAGTTTTGAATCTCAAACACGCCCCAGTTACAGCAATAGTAACGCGCGCGTATTAGTGATGGACATGTCACTATCGATGTACGCTACTGATATAAAACCCAACCGCTTAACGCAAGCGCGTTATAAAGCGCTCGACTTACTCATGCAATGGCAAGAAGGTAGTACAGGGCTTGTCGCCTATGCTGGTGATGCCTATACCGTTAGCCCATTAACCACCGATACCGCAACCCTAAGCAACTTAGTACCCAATCTATCGCCCGATATTATGCCCTACCCCGGCGCAGATGCAGCTCGCGCGGTTCAATTAGCCATCGACATGATGAAAAATGCCGGCCTTGCACAAGGTGACATTGTGTTATTGACCGATGACATCGACTCACAAGAGCAAGCTCAGATTGAAACACAGCTTACCAATACGCGTTGGAAATTAGTGATCTTAGGCATTGGTACCCAAGCGGGCGCGCCCATTACGCTCAGCGATGGCAGCTTACTGAAAAATGCACAAGGGCAGACCGTAGTGGCCAAGACCAACTTTGCCAATATGCAGTCGCTCGCGCAGAATATAAATGGATTATTTACGCCAATCAGCTTAGACAATAGCGATGTCGCAATGATCGCTAAGCTAGACCAAAACGAACAACCACACAGTACAACCAAGAGTCAACAAATGGTGAAAGAGCGCGTTAACAATGGCTATTGGTTAGTGCTGCTCCTCATTATCCCGTGTTTGCTTTTGTTTCGCCGTGGCGTCATTTTTTCTTTATTACTGCTCTTCATCCCTACACTGCACAGCAATAGTGTACAGGCTTCTCCTTGGCTAAATAGCAATCAACAAGCCAAAAAAGCGTTTGATGCAAAGGAGTATCAAGCGGCCAGTGAACAATTTACAGACTTAGAGTGGAAAGGCATCGCTCAATATCAGGCTGGAGAATATCAGGCAGCGGTGGAAACCCTCTCTCAACTGCCACAAGACAATGTGCGAGTGCAATACAACTTGGCCAACGCCTACGCGCAAAATGGAGAATTGGAAAAGGCCCAAACCTTGTATGAAGAGGTGTTAAAGCGCGACCCAAACCATAAAGATGCTCAGCATAATTTGGAAATCGTAAAAAAAGCGCAGCAACAGCAACAGCAACAGCAACAGCAACAGCAACAGCAACAGCAACAGCAACAGCAACAGCAACAGCAACAGCAACAGCAACAGCAACAGCAACAGCAACAGCAACAGCAACAGTCTGGTGAGCCTTCCGATCCAAATCAAGATCAAAATCGGTCGGAAAATAAAAATAATGAACAGAATAAAAACGATGCACAACAACAAGATGGCGAACAAACCGGAGATAAACCTGACGACCAAAGCGATGGCTCACCGCAAGATAACGGCTCTCAGTCTTCGCCTCAATCGGCACAAAGTAAAGATGAGCAAGGTGAGCGATCCAAGGCCAACACGGCGGATGAATCGCCTGCCTCTCAACAGCCGACTGAAGCGACTCAAACAAATGAATCAATGAACAACGAAGATGAGGTCAGTGACAAAGAAGCCTCTGAGCAGCAAACACAAAAGCAATCGCAACAGCAAGGCGATAGCCAAACCGTTGACCCGCAACTTCGTAAGCTAGAACAAGTCGAAAGTGCACGAGATCCTAGTGGCTTACTCAAAGCACAATTGTTGCTACAAGCAAGACAACGGCAAGAAGACCAAGCACAACCTCCACAAAATAACAGCAAGAAGTGGTAAGTATGAAATCGATCAAGCGTTCATTTTGGGCTGCGATTATCAGCCTAGTTTCTGTTGCTCTACTGAGCTCGGCCGCTAACGCGGCTGCACTTTACGCCAGCGTCAGTAAAAATAAGGTCGCGAAAAATGAAGTATTCCAATTACGAATTGTTGCCGATGAAAAAGTATCGACCGATGCGATCGACTTTAAGGTGTTAGAAGGCGATTTTTTTCTTGGCCGCCCAAGTTTTGGTACTTCGGTGAACATCATCAATGGCGATCGCAGCACGCGCAGTGAATGGAATGTATCGTTGGCAGCCAACAAACTCGGCATACTGACCATTCCTAGTTTTACCGTCAATGGGGCAACTACTCAACCGATCGCGATTCAAGTTATCGCTGATGGTGAAGCGCCCAAGCAATCTGACCTTGTTGAAATACAAGCCGATCTAGAACGTAGCAAACTCTACCCGAGTGAAAGCACTTTTCTCAATGCTCGCCTAATCATCAAAGCTGACCCAAGAAGGCTGCAAAATCCACAAATTACGCCACCCGCTGTACAAGGATTAGAACTGACGACCGAGGGAGAAGCTAACCAATACCAAAGCTTATTGGATGGGGTTGAAGTCACTGTTGTAGACCAAAAATTTAGAGTCACGGCCCAAGAGGCAGGAACTTTCACGTTATCCGGCCCTGCGTTTAAAGCTGGCCTCATCTATGGTAACAACCAAACGGGCAGCACCCGCTTGCTGCAAGTCGATATTCCGGCCAAAACCTTTTCGCTGACCGTACTGCCGAAACCAGATAGCTATCAAGGCACTTGGCTACCTACACCAAAACTAACACTCAACCAAACGTGGCGAGATGCCACAGGGCAGATCATCACCGCCGAGAGCTTTAAAACCAAAGTGGGTGAATCGTTGACTCGTGAATGGATTCTGACAGTGAAAGGCCTTACGCAGACGCAGTTGCCTAACCTCTCAGTGCAATATCCAGACTCAATTCGGCTCTATGCTGAAAAGCCTCAGTTTAAAAGCTTAGATAATGGCGATGTGCAAATGACGCTAAAACAAGTACTCATCCCAAAAACCGTCGGTAAGGTTGAGCTAGCGGATCTCACCGTCAGTTGGTGGGACACCAAAAACGAATCTCAGCAAAGCGCGCAAGCCAAAGGATTAAAGCTAGAGGTTTCGCCAGGTGAATTACTCAACCCATCCACCTCTGTGCTGACACCACCAACAGTACAAACCGTCACCGTTAAAGATGCAGGATACTGGCCCTACTTTACCGCATTTTTTGCACTGTTATGGATGGCGACTATGGTAGTCGCTTGGTCATTTCGTAACGCGCCACAAACAGCAACACAGGAAACCAACGCTCATCATCAACCGCTTGAAGGCCACCAATATCAACAGTTAAAAGAAGCTGTACAAAGCCAAGATGGTGCCAAAATCAGCTATTACTTCACCCTCTGGCGCGATTCAGTCGTATTAAGTGATGAAGAGAAAACCGCACTAGATGCACAAGTCAACCAGCAACTTAAAACTTTGTACGCACCTCAGAAAAGTGATTGGGATGGCTCAGCGTTAATCTCTATGATTGATGCCATTCAAAAAAAGCAAACTAAGCGCCAGCATAAAAAGTTAGAATCTCTGGCAAAACTCTAACCGAAAATGGCTGTCGAAATCACAATCTCAAGTCTAAGGTATGTTGTTATATTCAAACGACTAGCCGCTGTGGCTTCAAGTCATTTGGGGACTGTTGCCAACAAAAGGAAAACAAGGCATGCAAATAAAAAGTAGCGCTTCATTGATCATCGGTTTGAGTTTAATACTCGGGCTCGCAACCCTCGGTTATTTTGTGCAGCAAACGGCTGTGAAATATAAAGAG
The DNA here is from genome assembly GCF_963887575.1 of Vibrio sp. 3-2(1). Lineage (NCBI taxonomy): Bacteria > Pseudomonadati > Pseudomonadota > Gammaproteobacteria > Vibrionales > Vibrionaceae > Vibrio > Vibrio sp. 3-2(1). Next base: position 244,411 of record NZ_CAWPGB010000044.1, read on the forward strand.
TATGAGCGCGTGGTGACAGTTAAAGGATTATCAGAGCGAGAATATCCCGCCGACACAGTTGTTTGGCCGATCCAATTTAGTGTGGCCGATAATGATTTACCCACCATGTTCAACACGATTGAAAAGCAGAGCCAACTGGTGACCGCATTTTTAGCTCAACAAGGCATTGATGAAAAAAGTGTCTCGCTATCATCGCCAGCGGTGATCGACAAAAAAGCACAGCAGTATGGTGGAGAAAATTTAGTCGAGTTTCGTTATTTAGCGAATCAAACCATTACGGTGTACAGCAATCAAGTTGACCTAGTGCGCGAGGCCATTAATAAGCTCGGCCATTTAGGAAAACAAGGCATCGTTTTTAATCAAGATCCTTACAACAACCGCGTTGATTATTCATTCTCTGGGCTGAATGAAATCAAACCCGACATGATTGAAGAAGCGACCAAACAGGCAAGAGAAGTCGCAGAGAAATTCGCCAAAGATTCGCAAAGCTCACTTGGTAAGATTAAACGCGCTTCACAGGGACAATTTAGTATTGTGGATCGTGATAACAATACTCCTTACATCAAAAAAATACGCGTCGTTTCAACGGTTGAATATTACCTCTCAGACTGAATAATCTGCTGTTCTCATTATCCTTGTCATGACTCGCCGCGCCAACACTATGAATTTGGCGCGGCGACTTGATCACTTCGAGTATGGTGTTTTTGCTCAGAGTAACCAACGACTTGGTTTCTGCCATTATCTTTTGCTTGGTAAAGTGCCTTATCCGCTTTACTGTACATCTCCTCAAACTTAAGTTCACTGGGAAGGTACTGGGCAATAGTGTAACCAATCGAGACACTTAAGCAGTCACCATCAGGGTTCTCACTATGTTCAATCTGCTCTCGTTCAATACTAAAGCGTATGCTTTCAGCCAACGCTTTCACTTCTGCTGCATCACGGTTGGCCACCAACAATATAAATTCTTCACCACCAATTCGGCAAAAGAGTTCATTCTCTGCCTGAGCATGTTGGTTGAGAATATGGCCAATACGAATCAAAGCAATATCCCCTTCTAAGTGACCGTAGTAATTATTAAATAAACCAAAGTGATCAATATCAAGCAGAATTAAACCATAGCTTACGGTCTCCGTTTGTACTCTCGAACCGATGCGTTCCAATAAATGAGCTAACATCCGACGATTTCCAAGGCGAGTTAATGGATCCATTTTGGCCATTAAGTCCAGTTTGTCGTTCACTTTTTGTAACTCATAGGTACGGTTACGCACCTCAATTTCTAAATTCTCATTCAGTTCACTGATCGCCTGCTGAGCACTGGTGCGCATCAATACTTCGGTTAAATTCGAGGCGAACATGCGGATCACTTCTCGCAGTTGTGAAGTCAGTGGTGAGCGGCGGATCAAATTGTCCGCAGCAATAAAAGCAATAGGTTCGCCATTGTTGGTAAGCATGGTCATGGCTGTCCAGCCAAAACCAACAATGTTGCTGTCATGATAAATAGGGACTGACTCTTCAAACACCACCTCATTGGGGTTGGCTTTGGCCATATCAACAATCATATTATTGGTGGTCCCAGAACGAAAATAGGATTCATCCACAATGTTGCCTTGGATATCGGTTCCCCACGTTCCTTGAATGTACGAGCAGTGTTTATCGGTCAAAAACACCGCCAGACGATCAATGCCCATGCGGTTAATCGCAAAACTGACCGCCGATTTGCACACGTCACTCACCGTCATACAACGTGACAGTTCAACCATGCTCGCATGCAACATGCGAACATTTTGCTCCTGACGCTTGCGAATATAAATTTGCGCAAGCAATGAACCAAAAGATTCCAACATCTGCTTTTGGTATTCAGTAATGGGCTGTCGATTAATGTAGTTATCAATCGCGATCCAACCAATGGTTTCATTACCATCACGTAGAATTAACATCCCATTCCACCCTTGTCCTACCACATTTCCTGCCGTGTATAGAGGGGCATCGTCGATCAACACCAAACTTTTAGTATCATCAGAAAGACCGCTTAAATAACTTTCTTCTAGCTGGTGCAAATCGTATTGGGTATGGTGTTCGCTCACCGTTTTTCCGCTTTCATCCGTACCATAAGTTCCGCTAAAACAACGTTTTTTCATATCAAGAACCAAAAAAGCGGCTCGATCAAACCCTAAGCGTGTTTTCGTTACATCAACGGCCGCTCTGTGCAGCGCATCCAAATTGTCTGGGTTAGCCAGTTCAATCGCTAATTGATGAACCAGCTTCATGTTATCAATGAACATTTCGCGCTGTTTAATTTCATCCAAATACTTTGCTTCGCGGATATCTCTATTTTTAAACTCCTTTGCCGCTTCAGATTCCGCGCGAAGACATTGCCAACGAGCCGCAATCAGTTGCAAACAATCGAGATCTCCGGATTCTGTTTTCGCATGAATGTTGACGTTATCAATTGCCTCAAGCAGCAAATAGGTTCTTAAATCAGGGTGGTTATCTAACATAAAAAGATAAGACTCACCGCCCATCACACTACGGTAGTCCCAATTGCAGGTGTTGATCGCTAGTGGAATTAGACCATCAGAGGTGTCAAATTGTGCGGCCCAATTCCAAAAGGTATTTGGATAATTTTGCAGAGCAGTCGGTAAGTTGTACTCAAATAATGACTCATGGCGCTTGTTTAATGTTGGTGCATGAAAGATCCGCATTGATTTGGGAGAAATGAAACTTTGAAGAAAATCAAACGTTGCTTCCGCGAGCATACGGTGGTTGCGAGCAGAAGAAATCTGTTTGAGTAAAGTACGAGAGAACATATGAGCGGCCTGACATTTTAATAATTTTCATTGCAAAATTAGACAAAAGATCATGTGCAATCAAACTCTTAAAAAGGTCGCTGTTAAGTCGGCCGCAAATTTGCACTCTATGTTTTTACATCCTAGAGTTAACCTACATTTTTGAGATTCTGTTTCCATTTATTACATGGTTAGCCCTATTATTTTTAGCATTGTCTTATTTGCAAGACAATATTGACAACTAGCCACGTTCATTCTTCCGCTGCATAATGTCTCTCTATTTGCCACCTTATCAGTACTGACACTCTCTTATGACCCGATACTTTAGGCTACTTTTGTTTCTATGTTTTTCACTCAACAGCGCAGCGGCTGAGATTGATCTGGTCAAAGTGGATAAATCTAAGCGTCGCATGTACTTAATCTCGGGCCAGCAGATCATTCAAGAGTATCGAATTGCCTTGGGTAAAGAACCCAAAGGACATAAACAGCAAGAAGGCGATCAACGTACCCCAGAAGGTCGATACTATCTTGAAGCTATCAGTAATGATTCTGGCTATTATCGTTCGATTCATATCAGTTACCCGAATCATCAAGATAAAGTGCATGCACAGCGCTTAAACATCAATCCCGGTGGTGATATAAAAATCCATGGCCTAAAAAATGGCGACAAGCAACGACCAGAATATGTGCAAAGTTTTGATTGGACTAATGGGTGTATTGCACTGACTAACTCAGAAATGGATGAATTTTTGAGCCTAGTCAAAGAAGGCACGCCGATTGAGATTGAGTGGTAAAAGTGGCACTTACGCTAAGGTGTGAGGACGTGCATTAAAATAAATCACACAAACTTTGATTAGCGCAGATTTTTGGTTTTTAATATCGAAAAAGTATTTTTAATCAATGGTTGGAATTAACATGTCGTCAGATTTTTATGGTTCAAGTGCCAATTATGCTCGTAAAGAGAGCGGTTACCGAGAAAAAGCACTTAAACTTTACCCTTGGGTGTGTGGCAATTGCGCGCGTGAATTCGTTTATTCAAATTTACGGGAATTAACTGTGCACCACAAAGATCACGATCACACCAATAACCCTGAAGATGGCAGTAACTGGGAGCTTTTATGCCTCTATTGTCACGATCATGAGCACTCTAAATATTCAGACCACGACCGATTTGGCGCTGAGCCTGTTGCGAGATTAGACGATCATCAAAGCGCGACCTATAACCCCTTTGCCGATCTCGCCAAACTGATGAAAAAATAACGCGGTTAGCCACTAGATCACATACGCTTTAGTGGCTTAACCACGCTATCCAATCCTTCAATTTTCAACGCTAAGCAAAGTTGCAGCAAACGCCCGAGCTCCCCTTCAGGGAAGCCCTTCTTATCAAACCACAGCAAATACTCTTCTGGTAAGTCGATAAGCGCTCGCCCTGCATACTTACCAAACGGCATTGGCATACGCGCAAGTTTAATCAGGTTCTCTTTTTCTAACATTTTGCGTCTCACAAACTGGCTAAACTTGTTTAAGTCCAACCAGTTTATGTTTCTCAGCCACTTTTGGGTACTGATTTATCGCATAACGCTGTAGGTGGATAAAAATATAATCAATATGAATCAGATGCGGTGTAGTAGTTTTCTTTAAACGCTAAGCTTCCCCACATAGCATTGGCATGAGCACGTTTAACCACTTCTGGATCCAACTCTTTTTCTGTCAGGGTATCTGATTTAAAATCATATTGATAAGTAGAAATACCTTGCTCAGGCCGAATAACAACCAGTTGGTTGTCTGCTGTCATATAGCCATAATTTTTATCTCGTTGCATCATTACTCGCTGCTTCTCAGCAGGAACATCATGAGTTAAATCGAACCCAATCATTGGGTTTTGGCTACTGATACCGGCCAAAGAAAGCAGTGTGGGTGCAAGGTCAATTTGACTAACTAGACGATCGTCAATGCGGTGTTCAATGCCGCCACCAAAAATCACCGCTGGAATTCGAAAGTAATCGACTGGTACAGGCTGATTACCCTGTGTTCTAGCATCATGATCTGCCACAGCAACAAACACCGTGTTATTCCAATATGGTGACTTTTTCGCTTTTTCAATAAACTGTCCAAGCGCATAGTCTGCATATTTCACCGCATTTTCCACCGTTTGCTTTGGCTCATTATACGGTTCAATCACGTTATCAGGGTATTCAAATGGGCTGTGGTTCGATGAGCTAAAAACTAAGCTAAAGAACGGTTTACCTTCACGACTCATCTTCGTAAATTGCTGATCTGCCTTATTGTAGAGATCTTCATCTGACGCGCCCCATGAACCAACATATTTAGGCGAATCAAAAGTTGGGAAATCTTGCATATCGACAAAACCGTTACCCAAGAAGAAACTCTTCATATTGTCAAAGTGGCTTTCACCACCGTAAATAAATTGTGTGTGGTAATTTCGAGACTTTAATAAATCCGCAATTGAAAAGAAATTCGTTTGGCTTTTACCTAATTTGACCACTGAACGTGCAGGAGTCGGAGAAAACCCTGTGGTCACCGCTTCAATACCACGAACAGAACGCGTTCCCGTTGCGTACAAACGGGTGAATGCCCACCCCTCATCAATCAGTTTATCGATATTGGGTGACGCATCGATACCACCAAGGCGGCTAACATAACGTGCACCGTGACTTTCAAGCAATAGGATTACGATATTTTTAGGCTGGCCTTGATAGGTCGCTTGGTGCATTGCCATGCTAGGTTGTTGTGCAGAGACAAAGTCTTTATTGTCGACATTCATGGATGCACGAATTTCTTGGACGATCTCCTGCTTATCCATTTTCGGGTAAAACTCGAAAGCACTCGCTTCAGATTTCATCTGTTTGGCAGCAAAAATTGCTGAAAATGAGGAGTTTAACGTTAAATCATTCACCAAAGGGTCACTAGAAAAAGCCACCATCGCCGGATTTAATGGACGGTGTCCCAGTGAAGAACGCGCCCCCAAAATACCAATAGCCACAACAAAAATAGCAATCAGCGGACGCCAATACCATTTAGGAAAGCTTAAGTTCGAAACAAGCTGCTTGCTCCATTTCCAGCCGACAAAAAGTGTGAACGTGGAAACTACGGCACCAAGGAAAAGTTCAAATTTATAGCCACTCCAAAGCATACTGAAAACTTCTTTGGGATAAATGAGATATTCGATAAAAATTCGATTAGGTCGCAGATCATACTCAATAATAAATGGCGGTGTTGCTGCTTCCATGTAAACAATCAACCACAAACCGCCAGTAATCCACACACGTAAAAACCAATGCCAGACCCGACCGACAGCATGATCGCCAGACAGTAGGCTAGATAACAACGCTGGTAAAATGAGTAAATAACAAAGAGAAACAATATCAACTCGCAGACCACTTAAGAAAATGGTCAGCCATCCACCAGCATCACTCACCCGTTCAAAATGCCAGATAGCCAGTCCTAAACGAGAGACAAAAAAGATAACTAGCCCCACCACGAATACGGCAGCAATCGGATAGAGAGGCCCTAAGTAGGGTTTGATTTTATTGAGCATAAATTTCAACAACTATTAAGATTAAATGAATGATTAGATAATACGTTAAGGCATTGATAAAAGAAATAAGTTCCATTTCATTTTGTAAAACGAAAAACTATCGCCTATTTTATCTTCATGCGTTAAATGTCTTAAGTTTTTCTTAAGATTAATATGGCAAATTCCTTTATCGAACACTGACATAATTAAGAATGGCGGGATTTATTTAGATTAATTAAACGACAGAAATCCATTTCAATCTTGATAATATAAACAAAATAGAGGAACGCTAAAATGCCTAAAACTTACAAATGGGATCTATTTGTTCGCTTGACACATTGGATTGTGGCGGGATCTTTCTTAACCAACTACCTCATAACAGAAGAAGGTAGTAAAACACACCAATGGATTGGCTATCTACTGATGATCACGATATGCCTTCGTCTCATTTGGGGTCTTATTGTCCATTCCCCTGCTCGCTTGTCTGCCTTTAAGCCTTCAATACACAATGCGTTTATTCACATAAAGCAAGTAATAGAAACAAAAGAAGATCACCATGAAGGGCACAACCCAGCTGGAGCTGTGATGGTCTGGATTTTGTGGTCTGGCCTCCTCCTAACAGGACTTAGCGGCTGGGCAACACAACTGGACATGTTATCGGCAAATGACTGGCTCAGCGAATTGCATGGAGCGCTCGCAAATCTGACGATGCTGGCAACGATAAGCCATATAGCCGCCATTGTGATAATGAGCCACTGGACTGACCACAATTATTTAAAAAATATGCTGTTACATAAAAAATAGAAATATGTTCATTGAACCTGAGTGCTTAGGTTCATCAGGTTTAATCGACTAAGTAACAGGGGTGTATTTACAAAAAGATCCGTATTTAATGCTCTATTTAACTTTTAATTAGTATTCATGACTGAAGAGGCCGTCTAAATTTTAATCATTACTATGGCGATTTTTGTTAATAGAGATAACATCAACTTTGTATTATTTCAAAAAAGTGACATGGCAATGAATTTTCATATAGAAAAATAATAGATAGATACAGTATGCTACATCCGATAGCACTTTTTAATAAGATGAGAGTCAACTCAAGCTATCGACATTTTTATTATCTCATTATTAACTATTAGGTTACTCACTTTATGAAACCAGGCCGTACAGGAATAAGTCGTTTATTTTACGCTACAGGTTATTCAATGAAAGGCCTTCAGGCTGCATGGAAAAATGAAGCCGCCTTTAGGCAAGAAATCGTCGCTTCTATCATTCTAATTGCGATCACTTTTTTCTTGCCGGTCAATGAATTAGAACAGCTAATGATGATCGGTAGCTTAGTACTGATTGTCATCGTTGAGCTTATGAATTCAGCCGTGGAAGCTGTAGTTGATCGCGTAGGTAGTGAGTGGCATGAGCTCAGTGGCCGTGCGAAGGATATAGGATCAGCTGCGGTTTTGATTGCACTACTTTTTGCTGCATTTACATGGATTTTTATTTTGGTACGCTAAATGAAGCGATCGTTTGAAAATTATTCGTTTTCTTACGTCGGTATTAGTTTTCTCCTAGCGCTATGTTTTGCCACCGCCGTTAACTTGCTTGTTTATTCTGTAGTCGCAGAGTAAATGCTGTTCAAAAAAAGCGCCCCAACCGGAGCGCTTCAACTTCAATATTCGATTATTCCCAATCAAGGATAACTTTACCAGAAAGACCGCTGCGCATAGCATCGAAGCCAGTTTGGAAGTCATCAATTTTGTAATGGTGAGTGATGATAGGCGTTAAATCGAGGCCAGATTGGATCAGGCTCGCCATTTTATACCAAGTTTCGAACATTTCACGGCCATAGATACCTTTGATCACCAAACCTTTGAAGATCACTTGGTTCCAATCGATCGCCATATCTGAAGGTGGGATACCTAATAAAGCAATACGACCACCGTGATTCATGGTTTTCAGCATAGAACTAAAGGCACTTGGTACGCCTGACATTTCAAGGCCGACGTCAAAACCTTCCGTCATGCCAAGTTCACTCATGACCTCTTCTAACTTTTGTTCCGCAACATTCACGGCGCGTGTCACGCCCATTTTGCGCGCAAGTTCAAGACGATATTCGTTCACGTCGGTGATCACCACATGGCGCGCACCAACGTGTTTCGCCACTGCGGCCGCCATGATACCGATTGGACCAGCACCAGTGATCAGCACATCTTCGCCGACTAAATCAAATGACAATGCGGTATGTACCGCGTTACCAAATGGGTCAAAAATCGAGGCTAGATCATCGGAAATACCATCTGGGATCTTGAAAGCATTAAACGCAGGGATAACTAAGTATTCAGAAAATGCACCCGTGCGGTTCACACCAACACCCACAGTATTACGACATAAGTGAGTACGACCACCGCGGCAATTTCGACAATGGCCGCAAGTAATATGACCTTCGCCAGACACGCGATCACCTAATTCAAAACCGCGAACTTCTTGACCAATGCCAACCACTTCACCCACGTATTCATGGCCAACCACCATTGGCACTGGGATGGTTTTTTGTGACCACTCATCCCAGTTATAGATGTGAACATCGGTGCCACAAATTGCGGTTTTCTTAATTTTAATCAGCAGATCGTTGTGACCAAGTTCAGGCATTGGTACTTCGGTCATCCAAATGCCTTGCTCTGGTTTGAGTTTGGATAATGCTTTAATTTTCATTTAATGAGCCCCATTTCTTGGCCAACAGCAATAAACGCATAAATGGCGTGGTCGAGTTGCTCGCGGCTATGCGCGGCTGACATTTGTGTACGAATACGAGCTTGGCCTTTGGGCACAACAGGGAACGAGAAACCAACAACATAAATGCCCTTAGCTAATGCTCGTTCTGCAAACTCTGCTGCAACGATAGCATCGCCGAGCATAATTGGGATGATGGCGTGATCCGCACCACCCATAGTGAACCCCGCGCCTTCCATTCGAGTACGGAAATGCGCAGCGTTATCCCAAAGTTGGTCGCGAAGCGCGGCGCTTTCTGCCAGTAAATCCAGCACGCGAATCGATGCTGCAACAATCGCTGGCGCAACCGAATTAGAGAATAAATAAGGACGTGAACGTTGACGAAGCCAATCAATCACCTCTTTTTTACCGGAAGTGTAGCCACCTGAAGCACCACCCATGGCTTTACCAAGGGTACCGGTGATGATATCAATACGGTCAATCACATCATGGTATTCATGCGTGCCACGGCCATTTGCACCCATAAATCCAACCGCGTGTGAATCATCCACCATGACGAGCGCGTTATATCGATCGGCTAAGTCGCAAATTGCGGGTAAATTAGCTACCACGCCATCCATTGAGAATACGCCATCCGTTACGATGAGCTTATTACGAGCACCCGCCGCATCGGCTGCGATCAACTGCTGTTCTAACTCTTCCATGTTGTTGTTGGAGTAACGAAAACGCATTGCTTTACATAAACGCACACCATCAATGATTGAGGCATGGTTCAACGCGTCAGAGATAATCGCGTCTTCTTTATCTAAAATAGTTTCAAATAAACCGGTGTTTGCATCAAAACATGAGGTGTAAAGAATCGTATCTTCTTTACCTAAGAATTGAGAGAGCTTCTGTTCCAGTTGCTTATGGATATCTTGCGTACCACAGATGAAACGTACCGAAGCCATACCAAAGCCGTGACTGTCCATGCCTTGCTTCGCCGCTTCAACCAGCGCAGGGTGATTGGCCAAACCAAGGTAGTTGTTGGCACAGAAGTTCAACACTTCTTCACCAGTAGAAATCTCGACCGCCGCTTGTTGTTGCGAAATGATCACACGTTCAGATTTATACAGACCTTCCGCTTTGATTTCCTCAAGCTGGTTTTGGATCTGTTGATAAAATGCAGAAGACATTGCTACGTCCTTATTTTTATATAGCGCAATAACTATGGTGTAGGGCAGCCTAAACGAAAATAGATCCTTCATTTACACTGTAAAATCGCTTAATGGTATTTTAGTTGATCCCATTTACGACTATTATCCCATGACATGGAAAACCATTCGTGAACTTCAGGCACAAATACAATTATGATCACGCATCGTCTTATCGCCCTGCTGCCTGATTTAGCGGCTTTCATTCTCGTCGTCAATGAAGGTAGCTTTACGGCAGCCGCTCAAAAGCTAGGGGTAACACCTTCGGCATTAAGTAAATTGATTACCCGTTTAGAACAAGCGCTATCAGTGAAGTTATTTGAGCGAACCACGCGCCAACTCTTAATCACTCAGGCAGGAAAGCGCGTTTATGATCAAAGTCTGTTGATGGTCAACGCTGCGCAGCAAGCGGTTGAGCTTTCCACCTCTGACCACACCGAACCTGCAGGCGCACTCACTGTTGCGGCACCTGAAGCATTTTTGAACTCAGTTCTGCAACCCCTTGTGCTTCCTTTTCTAACTCAATACCCTGAAATTCAACTTAAGCTGAGAGCTGCAGATGGTGCGATCGATTTATTCAAACACAATATTGATGTGGCGTTTAAACTGACTGATAAGCCAGATGAAAACTTGGTACTGCGTGAAATTGGCAAAACCCACTTAGTGTTGTGCGCCAGCCCAGAATATATAGCGGCCAGAGGCACGCCCACCCACCCTATCGAATTAACGGATCACGACTGCTTGTATCTTGCCGAAACCGAGCGTGACCATCTCTGGGATTTTCATAAAGAAGATGAGTTCCATACAGTGGCAGTCTCAGGCCGCTATGCAGTAAACCACTCACAAATGCGTTTGAACGGCGTGAAAAATGGCTTAGGTATCGGCATCTTCCATGATTTTGTCATTCAGCAAGCGCTCGTTGAAGGCAGCGTCGTCCGGCTATTAGCCGATTGGACGATCAAAAGTAATTACTACGGATCAATTGCCATGCAATATCCACAAACCAAGTACATGCCAGCAAGGCTGCGGGTGTTCATTGATTACGTCACTGAACATTTGGTCAGCAAACTCAATAAATAAAGGTTAATCATGCTAAAACGAATCCACCACGCGGCAATTATTTGTTCAGACTACGCACGTTCCAAAGCGTTTTATACTCAGATCTTAGGGCTGCCTGTTATTGCTGAAAATTACCGCGCCGCTCGCGATTCATACAAGCTGGATCTTGCTCTGCCCGATGGCGGACAAATTGAGCTGTTCTCATTTCCAAATACACCACCAAGACCAAGCTTCCCTGAAGCTCAAGGGCTACGACATTTAGCGTTTGTGGTGGACAGTGTCAGTGAAGTCAAAGCGTATTTAGAGGAAAAAGGCGTCATCGTCGAGCTCATCCGCGTTGATGAGTTCACTGGTCGCGAATACACATTTTTCGCCGACCCAGATGGTTTACCGTTAGAGCTTTATTCTGAATAGTGGAAGGAATCAAGGCTATTTTCTAACGCCAGTACAACAGATTAAATAATGGTGGCGCACGAGGAACTTGTTTTTCAAATCGTACACTTAGAGCCAAAAAAGTGTAGCTGTCTGAAACAAACAAGTTCAGTCGTGTCAGTAAAGGTGTCGTTGGAAGTGAATCTTGATGAAAGGTGGAGAAATGAGCAAAGGGACAGGGTTTCGTATGCTGTGTCTGTACTTTTCCCTCTTCAATTTGAACCAGCTCAAAACCATTAATGGTGCACAGTGTGGCCCAAACCCCCGCCGTATTGCCATGCGCGTTTATTACAGGCATAAGCGACACCAACACCCAACTGAGCGCGCTGGTGAGCAACATTATTCTGTTAAAACGGTTTAGGCGAATCATAGCAACACTCAATTTTTTCTTGTCGACACTCTATAACGCAATGATAAAAATAACAGTGCGGCAGCGCTAAAAACTTAACAAATACCCTCAAGTTCGCTACAAATCGTTAGCTTAAAGACGACGTTTCAAGATGCATATCAATGTGACTCCATTCACGCTTTGTCTATCAATCCACCCAAACTAGGAAATATTCTTAACTCAGTTAGGCCATGCCCTCAAGTCAATCGCCAAGCCGATTTTTACAATCACTCTATGATGCAGCCAGACGGTTGCTAGCCATTCGACTCTGGTGTGAATTGACTGACAGCAGAGATTTCTTTGACGTGATTTTCTAAGGATTTCACATGCTAAAACTTTTGCAACAGGTTCGGCTACCGACCCTCGATCTCCCCGCAGCAGAACGCCGTAAAATGTGGTTCAAACCATTTTTACAATCATACCTTGTGGTGTTTATTGGCTACATGGCGATGTATTTAGTGCGCAAAAACTTCAACGTTGCACAAAACGATATGATTTCAACCTACGGCTTGTCGATGACACAGCTAGGGCTGATTGGTCTTGGTTTCTCCATCACTTACGGGATTGGTAAGACAGTGGTCTCTTACTACGCCGATGGCAAGAACACGAAACAGTTCCTACCTTTTATGCTGATCCTTTCTGGTATTGCAATGCTTGGATTTAGCATGAGCATGGGCGGTTCAAGCGTCAGCATTTTCCTAATGGTTGCTTTTTATGCGCTAAGCGGTTTTTTCCAAAGTACTGGTGGGCCATCAAGCTACTCCACTATCACCAAATGGACGCCCAAAAATAAACGCGGCACCTACTTGGGTTTATGGAATATGTCGCACAATGTCGGCGGCGCAGGTGCGGCAGGCGTAGCACTGTTTGGTGCAAACTATCTCTTTAATGGTCATGTTGTGGGCATGTTTGTGTTCCCATCAATCATCGCATTAGTGGTGGGTTTCATTGGTTTGCGTTACGGTAGTGACTCTCCTGAAGCATACGGTTTAGGTACGGTCGAAGAGTTGTTTGATGAAGCGGTCAGCGAGGAAGATATTGCCGCGGAAGAAAACCAAATGACCAAACGTGAGATCTTTGTTGAATACATTTTGAAAAACAAAGTGATTTGGTTACTCTGCTTTGCCAACATCTTCCTCTACATCGTGCGTATCGGCATCGACCAGTGGTCTACTGTGTATGCCTATCAAGAACTTGGTTTGTCAAAAGAAGCGGCCATTTCAGGCTTCACTCTCTTTGAAGTGGGCGCATTAGTCGGCACTTTAATGTGGGGTTATCTGTCCGATCTTGCTAATGGCCGCCGAGCTTTGGTCGCCTGTGTCTCTCTGGGACTCATCATTGTTGCGCTCGAATTCTATCAGCACGCCACCAGCGAGTTTATGTATCTCGCGTCACTTTTTGTGCTAGGTTTCCTTGTTTTTGGCCCACAATTACTGATTGGTGTTGCTGCGGTTGGCTTTGTGCCGAAAAAAGCGATCAGTGTCGCCGATGGCGTTAAAGGCACCTTTGCTTACTTAATTGGTGATAGTTTTGCCAAACTTGGCCTAGGTATGATCGCCGACGGTACACCGATTTTTGGCCTCACCGGCTGGAAGGGCACCTTTGCTGCGCTCGACACTTCAGCGATGATCTGTATCGTGCTGCTGATTTTTGTCGCTATCGCAGAAGAGCGTAAGATCCGCCATGAGAAAAGGCTAAAGCTGGCCGCAGCTGCCGCTTAGCTCCCAGCAAAATCAAACGCGATATTCTCTTTTATGAGTGTGTCGCGTTTTATTGTGCCACCCCTTCCTTTTTGACGCGCTAGACTCCTCTACAATGGCATCCATAGCAAAGGGATATATTGCTTGTTTAATTGTCTCTGTGGCGTTAGTTTAAGCTCCCTTTTTACTCAGGCAATATAAACAGCGGGGATTGTGATGATCAAAGTAGCACTAGTGGATGACCATATCGTGGTACGTTCAGGCTTTGCCCAACTCATGAACCTTGAAGACGATATCCAAGTGGTCGGCCAATTTAGCTCGGCAGCCGAAGCGCGCGCAGGGCTTCCCGGCACGGGGGCAAACGTCTGTATTCTTGATATTTCAATGCCTGATGAAAGCGGGCTGTCGCTGCTTCAAGATCTACCCTCTGGGATAGCGTGCATTATGCTGAGCGTTCACGATTCCGCGGCCATGGTCGAAAAAGCCTTGGAGGCTGGAGCAAGAGGCTACTTAAGCAAACGATGTAGCCCAGATGAACTTATCCAAGCCGTACGAACCAGCGCCCACGGTGGTTGCTACTTAACACCCGATATTGCGCTTAAACTCACCTCCCCCAAGCGCGAGGCAAAGCTATTGGCACAGTTGACCAAACGTGAACGGCAAATCAGTGAAATGCTGGCTGCCGGGCTGGATGTGAAAGCGGTCGCCAATGAGCTTGGACTTAGCCACAAAACCATTCATGTCCATCGCGCCAATGCAATGGATAAGTTAGGTGTGAGCAATAACGTGGCCTTAGCGAAATATTTTTCTGACTCATTCTAATGCCACGCTATTTTATTACGTCACTCTGCGCTTGGTTTCTGCTCTCTTGCAGTTGGTTTTGCTTGTGGGTTATCGCCTACTATTTTGTCAACGATCCGGAACTGGCGATCTTCTTCTTTCCTTTTGCTCTGCGTTTAGGCACTGCGCTGCACAGTCCACAACGTTACTGGCCCGCGATTTATGGTGCAGAATGGTGGCTGACGATTGCGCTCGCCATGCTAATGGAACAACCTCAATGGCTGACAGTACTCGCCGCCAGTATCGCAACGCTGCCCTTAAACCTGCTCGCCCAACGCTACTACCACGGAAGTCAGTGGCGTCGCTTTATTGTGATGGGCGGGTTGATCCTCGCCAGCGCTATCATTAATACGCTGGCCACCACCTACCACGGCCATACCGCGTCAATGGTGATGTTAGTCAGCATCACAGCTGGCTTAATGATTGTGCCAAGCTGCTATTTGATATGGAATTATCTTTTCCAAAGCACTTGGGTTCCACTGACGGCGAACTTAGTCTCTCGTCATATCGAATTTCGCACGCGTCACGTCTTACTCTACTCTTTACTATTTATTTTAAGCATTGCGCTGCAAATTGGTTTACCTGATGAACTTCGGCGTTTTGCGCCATTTTGTTTAGCCATCCCGATCATTTTGCTCGCTTTTCGCTACGGCTGGCAAGGTGCATTGCTCGGTACGCTGCTCAATAGCATTGCATTGATCGCGGCTCGTAGTGGTGTCTCTAATATGGAAATCACTGATCTCCTGCTCTCTCTTTCAGCACAAAGTTTAACCGGCATTTTGCTGGGAATGGGTGTGCAGCGACAAAGAGATCTCAACACCAAGCTGCGCCAACAGCTTGATCGTAACCAAAATTTGTCCCGCCAATTAGTCAAAGCTGAAGAATCTGTTCGGCGTGATATTGCTCGCGAGCTGCACGATGAGATCGGTCAAAACATTACCGCTATCCGTACTCAAGCCAGCATTATTCAACGCGTCGAATCTCAGCCCGTCACCAGCCATTGTGCTAAAACCATTGAGTCTCTCTCTTTAAATGTTTATGACACAACTAAAAGTTTGCTAACCCGTTTACGCCCTAAAACCTTAGATGATTTAGGCCTAGTCGAAGCACTGGATCAACTGCTGCGTGACCTTGAATTTGAGACGCACGGCATTCAAACTCAAGTGGTTTGGACGGGGAATTCAACCGCTCAACTGCAAAAGTTAAGTGACGCCACCAAGGTGACCCTTTATCGATTGTGCCAAGAGGCGCTCAATAATGCCTTGAAATACGCAGAAGCTAGCCACATTGTGATTGAGTTTTCGTTAGCAAGTGATGTCACACTGCGCATTCACGATGATGGCATCGGTTTCAAAGCACAAGCGCAGCTGAACGGCTTTGGTTTACGGGGGATGCGTGAGCGAGTCGAGGCATTGGGTGGCCACTTTCAGATTATTAGCCACTGTCAGTCTACAACAGCCAACCACGATATAAGCAAGAATGGCACTCAGCTTACCGTCACACTGCCCCACTTATAATCGTGGAATATAAAGCACTATGATAAATTTTCTACGCTCTCAACCACCGAAACCGCTTCTTGCATCAGCGCAAGAGGTTAACCAGCAGTACCGTTATTGGCGCTTTCACATCATGATGGCGATGTATGTCGGTTATGCGCTTTTCTACTTCACGCGTAAAAGTTTGAATTACGCCATGCCCGCGATGATTGCTGACCTCGGTTTAGATAAGAGTGATATTGGCATCATGGGCACGTTGTTTTACATCACCTATGGTATCTCAAAATTTCTGTCCGGGATTTTGTCGGACCGCTCCAACCCGCGCTATTTTATGGGCCTAGGGTTAATGGCAACGGGTTTTATCAATATTCTGTTTGGCTTTTCAAGCTCAATCAGTATGTTCATCTTACTCTGGGTGCTCAATGCTTGGTTCCAAGGTTGGGGATGGCCTTCTTGCTCTAAACTCCTGACAACTTGGTATTCGCGCTCTGAACGTGGTTTTTGGTGGGCGTTATGGAATACCGCTCATAACGTGGGGGGCGCGTTGATCCCATTACTGGTTGGCTTTCTCACTTTCCATTTTAGTTGGCGCGAAGGTTTTATTGTGCCGGGCTGTTTAGCCGTTATTGGTGGGGTTTTCTTATGTTGGCGATTGCGTGATAAACCAATGACCCAAGGTTTACCCAGCGTTGGTCAATGGCGTAATGACGCCCTTGAACTGGCGCAAGAAAATGAAGGCCTCGGCCTTAGCACTAAACAGATCTTGCACACATATGTGTTAGGAAATAAGTACATTTGGTTACTCGCCTTGAGCTATGTACTGGTCTACATAGTGCGTACTGCCATCAATGATTGGGGAAATATCTACCTTACCGAGCAACAAGGCTATGATTTGATCACGGCTAATGGCGCGCTTTCGCTGTTTGAAGTCGGTGGGTTTATTGGATCGTTAGTCGCAGGCTGGGGTTCAGACAAACTGTTTGGCGGCAACCGTGGGCCAATGAACCTGATTTTTTCAATGGGCATTTTTCTTTCGGTGGCAGCGCTGTGGCTGATGCCGTTAACGGGGTTTGTATTCCAAGCCGCTGGCTTTTTTACGATTGGCTTTTTTGTCTTTGGCCCACAAATGTTAATTGGTATGGCCGCCGCGGAGTGTTCTCACAAAGATTCGGCTGGCGCAGCAACTGGGTTTGTGGGGTTATTTGCGTATATGGGCGCAGCGCTCGCCGGTTACCCGTTAGCCATTATTGTCGAGCAATTCGAATGGCGAGGTTTTTTTGTCACCATTTCTGTTTGCGCCGCTGTGATCGGCTTACTACTGCTGCCTTTCTTACAAGCTCAGTTTTCAGGCAGTGACCACCCCACGAACCATTGAACGTTATATCCAATCCAACGTTATCGTGAGGGGGCCACAAAGCTAATTAACCAAATAAGCGCTTCCAGATACTTGGGTTACGCTGCTCGTGGTATTCAACACGCAGTTCGTCTACCGTCCGCAGCGTTTGTTGAGCTTGTTCTAAATTTCCTTGCTCAAGATCCACTTCGATTTTGTCTAATGCCACGGAAAGCTTATTAAACCCTTCTAAATAGAGATCTTGCTTCTCCGGTGGATAATTTCCCCGTTTTGACTCTTCAACCAACTGACTTAATCTCTCAATGGGTGCTTGCATTGTTTCAACGCTGGTCGCTTCTGCCGCTTGTTTAAATTCAAGCTTCATTTGTTTCATGTTCTGTTTTAAGTCAACATTAGCCGCCGACACGCTAGCCGCAAATAATGCGCAAGCTGTTAGTATCATTATTTTTTTCATAATTATTTCTTTTTATTCTGGCAAGAAGTGCCAAGTTTAATGGATCTCAAGATAAAAGAGGGACAAATTTTTGTCATTTTTTATGACCTCTTTACGGCTTATAGTGTTTGATATTCTGCGATCGCTTTTCGCCCGCGCAGTGCTAAAAAGGCCAGAAACTGCTCGACACTGTGCGTAATCACTTTCTCAGCAGCAATACCAACGTTCTCAAGCAGTTCACTGGCCAGTTGAAGTTGGCCGATATCTTGACAAAAATGGGCATCGCTGCCAGTGGTAACAAACTACCAACACAGGTGGTTTCTGAAATAAATCTGGAAAGGTTTAAATGATAAGGCGTGATAGCCTTTTCCAGAAAAACAGCTATCTTTCGCTATTTTTCCTAAAAATTGAGTTTAGATAGTATCAGTTT
>NZ_CAWPGB010000045.1:0-1137 GCF_963887575.1 Vibrio sp. 3-2(1)
CATAACGCCCGGCTAAGGGGTTGACAACGCATAGCCGAACTCAAAAAACACACTGTAAACACTGAACTGCAATTTTGAACTAAAGTCGCCAAGCGTTGGCAATCCCTCTTGAGCCGTTTGTTAGCTGAATTTCTCCATGACAAAGTTGCACAGCTTTTGACCGCGAACTTCTATGGTTTGTTCTTGTATAACTTTGAACCCAAATCTCTCATAAAACGGACGAGCTGTAATACTCACCTCAGAGTAAAACCTAGTAATTCCTTGTAACTCACCCATTCTGAGTAAATGTTCCATTAACTGTTGTCCGACTCCTTGACCTTGATGTTCATGGTGACAAAAGAAATGATCAATTAATCCATTTTCTTGAAGATCACTATAACCAACAATTTTTCCACCAATTTCAGCAACAAAAGGTGAAAGATAGTTCATTTTTCGTTGCCAAATCCCTGAAGAAAAATCATCTGGAGCCCATGCTTCAACTTGGGCTTGCGAATAATCACGTAAGTTCACATTACGAACCGTATGATAAAAAATAGCCCATAAATCATGCGCATCTGATTCTTGATACTTTCTAATTTCGATCATGCTGATATTTACCACCATTCAGCTAACGCCCGGCTAAGGGGTTGACAACGCACCGCCGAACTCAAAAAACACACTGTAAACATTGAACTTCAATTTTGCACTAAAGCCGCCACGCGTTGGCAATCCCTCTTGAGCCGTTTGTTATGCAAATTCAATAAGATAAACTGACTTTACTCGATCAAAAACCACAATTGCAATGGTTGAGTGGTTCAAGAATCAGCCCAAGCAAGAACTGTGATAAATGAGCCGCCAAAACAAAGTCCACCTTTCAGCAACAAACCAAGCTTTTGAATCAGGAAAACTTAACGAGCGAAACCTTCAGCAAAAGCAAAATGCTCGATTAACTTGCCCTTTCCACACTTTGCGCACGCTGAATTGGCAACAAACCAGCACCAAAACTCATTGAGGCAAACAAAGAACCTTGCCTGTTTTACGGTTTGAGTAAACCACGAATCTGAGGGTGAAAGTGCTCATTTGCCGACAACACAAAACGAATGACCGGAGAAATCCAAAAGATTGAACCCCTAAAATTACCTGAGTTGCATAACGCCC
>NZ_CAWPGB010000046.1:0-1097 GCF_963887575.1 Vibrio sp. 3-2(1)
TGGGCTGCGAGGATTACCAGCAAGGTGATCCGGCAAAGCGGGTTTAGCTGTAGTGTCGTTCATATTCATAACCTAAAATATGTAAAAAAGTGCGCTATTGTAGACAATACAAGCCGACCGCTCAACAAAGTAAAGATGCTATTTCATATGCGGTATAGAGCGCAGAACTAGATGACATATAACGCTGCGTTAAGGGGTGCAGGCCCGCAATACAATGTTTCTGCATTACGCCTTAATCACGAAACCTAACGCAAACTAAAAATGCCACGCGGGCCAAGTCCCACTTTAATGCCTTGTTATGATTACGGTTTAAGAAAACCTACATGGCAAAGAACCACCGATTTTACGGCATGGCTCAAAACCATTACCAAATTTTTAAGCTAACCTGACCGACAAATGCGATCAACTTAAAACGATCCCATTCAGCCCATTAAACTGCACCAATTACAACGATTTTGAGCCAGAGAAACTCTCAACCGATATTTCCACAATTCTACAATGAAGCAACCCATGAACTTAGTTTGTGAGAGGCTGGCTATTGCAAAGAATTTTGGACAGATGGACTCAAATTGCTGAATATCGATGAAACTAAAAAGCCGGATAAATCCCCAATCTTTTCCTCAAGATAGCTTTTTTGCTTTTGTAAACATAACGCCCGCTTAAGGGGCAGCCAACGCTACTACTAACTTTCCGCATAACACCGTAATCACAAAAACCAACGCATAGTAAAAATGCCGCGCGTTGGCTGTCCCTCTTGAAGCGTTTGTTAGCTTATAGGCTCACGGATTTCTTATAAACCTCATCAATTCGGGATGATATTTCTGCTTTTACTACGCTATTGTCGGCTTTCTCTTTTGCTAATTTCAGTAATCGGATCGCTGAATCATAATCTGAGTTGCTGAGCTTCACCTGAGAAAGTTGAATATAGTCATTGTATGAAAGCTTATCCATTGAGTTGTTATAAGAGTCAATGTAGTGGCATAGTGAATTTGGTCACTTAGTTAGAGGTGATATCATCACCTCATAAGTTAACAGGTGACATTATGACAAAACATACAAGACGACTATTTAGCGCAGAATTTAAGTTAGAAGCAGCG
>NZ_CAWPGB010000047.1:0-1091 GCF_963887575.1 Vibrio sp. 3-2(1)
CTTAGTATCAAGTTTGAAGTGCGACACTTTCTACAGATGCGCATGAATATACTCCGTTGGTGTCCTATACCCAAGTCTTTTGCGTGGGCGCGTATTTAATTTGTGTGCAATTTCATTGCAGAGCTTCTGTGTCACGTGTGACATAGAAGTTCGTTTTGGTAAGTATTGTCGTATCAAGCCATTGGTGTTTTCATTAGTGCCTCGCTCCCATGAATGGTATGGATTTGCAAAGTAAAACAGACAGTTATGATGTTTTTCTAGTTGTGCATAACCATGAAATTCAGTGCCGTTATCCGCAGTTATCGTCTTAAAAGGTAAGTCAGAGCGGGTCATAATTTTGCTCATTCTTACGTTGAGCGACTCGCTTGTTCTATCGTCCATTTGCCCAATAAAAGTGTAGCCAGTCATTCTGTCGACTAAAGTCACGATGCAGTGCTTGGTTCCGCGGCCAACGACGGTATCAATTTCCCAATGGCCAGGCTCATTTCGATGCTCAGCTTTTGCAGGTCTTTCGGTAATATGACGCTTTGCTGCCAGCCGACCTCGGCTGTCTTTTGAGTTATACCTTTTGCGCCTTTTCTTGGTAGATTGGCGTAGGTGTTTCCATAGTGTGCCACCGAGAGTTTTGTCGTTCCAAATATGCTGATAAATGAGCTCGTGACTCATTGTTGGATAGCCTCTTACCCTTAGGTATCCGACGATTTGGTCAGGGCTCCAATCCAGTCGTAGCAAGGCTTCAGGTAACCTGAAGTCGATTTCGCTGTAGCGCTTATTTCTGCGCGAGCGACTCAGCCGGTTGCGAGCCATTTGTTGGGCTCTCCACGCCTGATAGGAGTACCTTTTAAAGTGTCTGTTGTATCGGGAATTGCGTTCAATTTCTCGATAGATAGTAGCTTTGTGACGACCCAGTTGTTTAGCTATTTTAGCGGTACTAATTCCTTGCTTTCTGAGTGCAGAAATCATATACCTTTCGTTCTCAGTGAGGTGCGTGTATCTCATGTTTTTTACTTCTTGGCGGGAGCAAACTTCATGATTATCGCATCTCACTGTTTTTATGTTCAGAGGTGTCGCACTTCGTACTTGAATCCAAG
>NZ_CAWPGB010000048.1:0-1043 GCF_963887575.1 Vibrio sp. 3-2(1)
TAACGCCCGCTTAAGGGGCAGACAACGCTACTACCAACTTTCCGCATAACACCGTAATCACAAAAGCCAACGCATAAAAAAATGCCACGCGTTGGCTGTCCCTCTTGAAGCGTTTGTTAGTTTCATTTCGCGCACATCCTAGTTTGGTAATCTGCCACTCTCGCTAATCTAGCTGTCTGCTCAGGATATTGATTCTGTAGAAAACACAATGCATCTGCTAACGTAATTTGATGTAAATTAACACTGTTCTCAAAAACTAATGACTCGATTTGAGCCCGAAAATCTTCATAGCGATCACTCATCCAGCACAAATTCCATATGTTTGAATCTAATTCATCGTCTGGGTCTTCTAGTGGGCTGACAGCCTGTATATTGAGATTACACAACATTGATTCATACTGGATATTTGAAAGCCTATCTTTACAACGAATTATCCAAGCCAATGTGATGAGGTTATGACCAAAAAATCCGGGCTGTTCAAGACAGGCGTTTAGAATATCGCCTTCACGATTCGGGGTTGATAACATCGGCTCACTTTGGTGTTCTTCACCTATAAAAGTAGATGTTACAAACTCTGTGAGTCGATTTAAAAATATTGGGATCGAGTCTGGTGATAACAACTTATAAACTTCATTCAAAGCGAGCAAAATGGTTACATTATGCGATAGATATTCACTGTGTCTCGATGCCCGTGAAACATAATGCTGAAATATATCCGTAAATCCTTTTTCGTCATGCCATTGAGACATTGCCTGATAAGATGCTGGGTATATTCCGCGCTCTAGAATCCTGTGCCGACGGACGCTGGAAAAATTTACTTGTTGAACTGTATCGGTGTAATTACATGAAATCTTTAATGCATCCTGTTCAATTAATCGACTTACTTGCACCAATAGTTTTTCTGAACAGTCCAAATATTCACAGAGAAACTTTGTTGATAAATATGCTTTTAGGGCATGCGGCTGATGGATAATCGCGCTGCTATATAGTGCTTGTTCTAATAAATGTTGAAATGTCATTTTTCCTCCATGAAACTAACGCCC
>NZ_CAWPGB010000049.1:0-1027 GCF_963887575.1 Vibrio sp. 3-2(1)
CAGCTAACAAACGGCTCAAGAGGGATTGCCAACGCTTGGCGACTTTAGTTCAAAATTGCAGTTCAGTGTTTACAGTGTGTTTTTTGAGTTCGGCTATGCGTTGTCAACCCCTTAGCCGGGCGTTATGCAACTCAGGTAAATTTAGGGGTTCAATCTTTGGGACTTCTCTGGCCATTCGTTTTGTGTTGTCGGCAAATGGGCATTTTTACCTTCAAATTCTTGGCTAACTCAAACCGTAAAACAAGCAAGGTTCTTTGTTTGCCTCAATGAGTTTTGGTGCTGGTTTGTTGTCAATTCAGTGGGCGCAAAGTGTGGAAAGAGCAAGTTTATCGAGCGTTTTACAGTTGCTGAAAGTCTTGCTTGTTGAGTTTGTCTCATTCAAAAGCTTGGTTTGTTGTTGAAAGGTGGACTTTGTTTTGGCGGCTGATTTATCACAGTTCTTGCTTGGGTTGATTCTTGAATCACTCAACCATTGCAATGGTGGCTTTTGATCGAGTAAAGTCAGTTTATCTTATTGAATTTGCATAACAAACGGCTCAAGAGGGATTGCCAACGCGTGGCGGTTTTAGTGCAAAATTGAAGTTCAATGTTTACAGTGTGTTTTTTGAGTTCGGCGGTGCGTTGTCAACCCCTTAGCCGGGCGTTATGCAACTCAGGTAAATTTAGGGGTTCAATCTTTTGGGATTTCTCCGGCCATTCGGTTTGTGTTGTCGGCAAATGAGATTTTTACCCTCAGATTCGTGGTTAACTCAAACCGTAAAACAGGCAAGTTTCTTTGTTTGCCTCAATCAGCTTTAGCGCTGTTTTGTTGCCAATTTAGTGCTCGCAAAGTGTAGAAAGGGCAAGTTTATCGAGCATTTTGCTTTTGCTGAAGGTTTCGCTCGTTAAGTTTTCCTGATTCAAAAGCTTGGTTTGTTGCTGAAAGGTGGACTTTGTTTTGGCGGCTCATTTATCACCGCTCTGGCTTGGGTTGGTTCTTGAATCACTCAATCATCGCAATTGTGGTTTTTGGTCGTGTAAAGTGGTT
>NZ_CAWPGB010000050.1:0-1018 GCF_963887575.1 Vibrio sp. 3-2(1)
TGTCTAAAGCAAAATTTGAACGTACGAAACCGCACGTAAACGTTGGTACTATCGGCCACGTTGACCACGGTAAAACAACTCTAACTGCTGCTATCTGTACTACACTTGCAAAAGTGTACGGTGGTGAAGCGAAAGACTTCGCATCTATCGATAACGCTCCAGAAGAGCGCGAGCGCGGTATTACAATCAATACTTCTCACGTAGAGTACGATACACCAGCACGCCACTACGCACACGTAGACTGCCCAGGACACGCTGACTATGTTAAAAACATGATCACAGGTGCTGCGCAAATGGACGGCGGTATCCTAGTTGTTGCTGCAACAGATGGCCCAATGCCACAAACTCGTGAGCACATCCTACTTGGTCGCCAAGTTGGTATTCCTTACATCATCGTATTCATGAACAAATGTGACATGGTTGATGATGAAGAGCTTCTAGAGCTAGTAGAAATGGAAGTTCGTGAGCTTCTATCTGAGTACGATTTCCCAGGTGATGACCTACCAGTTATCCAAGGTTCTGCACTAGGCGCACTAAACGGCGAAGAGCAGTGGGAAGCGAAAATCATTGAACTTGCTGAAGCGCTAGACACTTACATTCCAGAGCCTGAGCGTGCAGTAGACCAAGCATTCCTACTACCAATCGAAGACGTATTCTCAATCCAAGGTCGTGGTACAGTAGTAACTGGCCGTATCGAGCGCGGTATCCTACGTGTAGGTGACGAAGTTGCGATCATTGGTATCAAAGACACAATCACAACGACTTGTACAGGTGTTGAGATGTTCCGTAAGCTGCTTGACGAAGGTCGTGCAGGTGAGAACGTTGGTGCACTTCTACGTGGTACTAAGCGTGATGAAGTAGAACGTGGTCAAGTACTAGCGAAACCAGGTTCAATCACTCCACACACTAAGTTCGAGTCAGAAGTATACGTACTGTCTAAAGATGAAGGCGGCCGTCATACTCCGTTCTTCAAAGGCTACCGTCCACAGTTCTACTTCCGTACAACGGACGTAACAGG
>NZ_CAWPGB010000051.1:0-874 GCF_963887575.1 Vibrio sp. 3-2(1)
TAACGCCCGCTTAAGGGGCAGCCAACGCTACTACTAAGCTTCCGCATAACACCGTAATCACAAAAACCAACGCATGGCAAAAATGCCGCGCGTTGGCTGTCCCTCTTGAAGCGTTTGTTAGCATAATAAAACAGGCGCTATCTCCGCTTTTGGATTGCCTTTACTTCATCCATTAAGCAATGATGCTTAGAAAGACCATCCAAATCTGGGAACAAGGTTTTATAATTCACTGACAAACGGTCAAGCATAAGTATTATGGATACCTTAGCATTTGCGGGTATGATCCACTCAAACAAAGTTTGATGTTTTGCTGGCTCGAAAAATTCATTTTCGATCTTGAACTCTGGCTCTTTATGATAAGTAAAGTAACCTGACTGAGCTTGAAGTCGCGCTGCAACTCCCTTTGGCTGATAGCCAAGAACACGTTCGGGCTTGCCACCAGGAACCAACACATCTTTTTCTAGATAGGCATATTGCGTAGGAAAGTAAGCATAGATTTTGCCATCTTTGTCAAAATTACTACTACAAGCAAAAAAAGCAGAAGTTAAGATATTTGATGACCAATCTAGTAACTTGGTTGCGAAGCCATGATGTTGCGCTATTGCCATTGCCTCTAGCTCATTTTCAAAATCCATTTCAGGATATTTATGTGCTTGCTTAAGCCACATTTTAAATTTGAAATCGAACTTGTCTCCCTCGTTGTGTGGAAAACGATGAGCTTTAGGTTCCAGATCCCAAGAAGCATCCGACTGCCCACGATAAAACCATCCTCCAACATAGTCATCTGATGGCAACTTGCTCACTACATCTAGTAACTCTTGGACAGACTCCAATTTATTCATAAATACTTGTTCCCAATTTTAGTATGCTAACG
>NZ_CAWPGB010000052.1:0-820 GCF_963887575.1 Vibrio sp. 3-2(1)
AAATGCTCATTTGCCGACAACGCAAAACGAATGGCCGGAGAAATCCAAAAAGATTGAACCCCTAAATTTACCTGAGTTGCATAACGCCCGGCTAAGGGGTTGACAACGCACCGCCGAACTCAAAAAAACACACCGTAAACACTGAACTTCAATTTTGTACTAAAGCCGCCAAGCGTTGGCAATCCTTCTTGAGCCGTTTGTTATGCAAATTCAATAAGATAGACTGACTTTACTCGATGAAAAGCCACAATTGCAATGGTTGAGTAATTCAAGGACCAACCGAAGCCAGAGCCGTGATAAATAAGCCGCCAAAACAAAGTCCACCTTTCAACAACAAACCAAGTTTTGGAACAAACAAGTTCAACGAGCGAAATCTTCAGCAAGTACAAAATGCTCGATAAACTTGCCCTTTCCACACTTTGTGCACGCTGAATTGGCAACAAACCAGCACCAAAACTCATTGAGGCAAACAAAGAACCTTAGCTGTTTTACGGCTTGAGTAAACCACGGATTTGAGGGTAAAAGTGCTCATTTGCCGACAACACAAAACGAATGGCCCGAGAAACCTAAAAAGATTGAACCCCTAAATTTCCCTGAGTTGCATAACGCCCGGCTAAGGGGTTGACAACGCACCGCCGAACTTAAAAAACACACTGTAAACACTGAACCTCAATTTTGCGCTAAAGTCGCCAAGCGTTGGCAATCCCTCTTGAGCCGTTTGTTATGCAGTTTTTTAACCAATACTCAGTATAAAGAACGAATTGCTTAGCCAAACTTATCTTTAGCTGCCACAATTCGCACTGTCATTTACTACCAACTG
>NZ_CAWPGB010000053.1:0-775 GCF_963887575.1 Vibrio sp. 3-2(1)
TAACGCCCGCTTAAGGGGCAGCCAACGCTACTACCAAGCTTCCGCATAACACCGTAATCACGAAAACCAACGCATAATAAAAATGCCACGCGTTGGCTGTCCCTCTTGAAGCGTTTGTTAGGCATTTTCCGTCGTGTTACGCCAGAGATCGTGAACAACATTAGTCATAGCTTCAATAATTTCAAAGAAATACACTTGTGTAACTTCAAGGTGGACTCTAGCAAATTGATGCGAATTTAAATTTAAACTTTTGGCAACAGTTCTAAGTTGCTTACTATGCAGATCCTCGTCTAAGTGTCCAGCATTGTGAGCAATGATATTCCTGATATCTCTTGCTTCGACGACTTTGCTCCAAGAGACAGTGCTAGTAGGAACTTCAATTTTGGCGACCTTACGCAGATAGTTTTTTGCTCGCTCAATACCTAAACCGCTATAGTCTTTTAAAGTACAATTTAAACCTTTCTCAAAATGAAAGCTGTGGCACAGTTGGTTAAGATAGTCTTCAAAAAGCGATACTAACATGAGCAAAAAGGATTGTTTCTGGTATTGAGGAAATACCTCTTGAAAGTGCGCGCTTAAATCATTGCGATACTTGTACCTATCCCAACAAACGGACTCGTTGCTTTCAATATCAGATTCGTTGTACTTAATTAATTCTTCAGACCAATGGCGTTCTGATAGCTCGACAAAGATCCGAAATTTCTCTAAGTCAGACAAAAAATACAACGACACTTGATCAGATTTCTGCATTTTACCTCCTAATGCCTAACGCCCG
>NZ_CAWPGB010000054.1:0-765 GCF_963887575.1 Vibrio sp. 3-2(1)
CTGCCCCTTAAGCGGGCGTTAGGCGATTGGAGGAAACGATGAAATCTTTGAAAAGTGGTGAGCAGTATCTAGAGGTTTCCTTCGAGAAGCTTGAGTTATCAGAAAATAGTTTCAAAGACATAGAATTTGAAGAATGTCATTTTTCAGATTGTGATTTGTCTGGCGTACAGTTCCAAAACTGCAAGTTTGTAAGTTGCGAGTTTGCACGTTGTAATCTCAGTTTAGCGAGTTTCCCCAATGCACGTTTATTTGGTGTGTCATTTCAAGACAGTAAGCTCGTGGGTATCGACTGGACAAGAGCAACGTGGCCTGTCTATCACCTAGATTTTGAGCTTAAATTTCAGCGTTGTATTTTGAGCGATGCCTCATTCTTTGGGCTGACATTGAATGAGTTAGCATTCGATGAGTGTAAGTTGCATGATGTGGACTTCCGCGAAGGCGATTTTGCCAGTTCAACAATGTGTTACTGCGATTTTACTCATAGCTTATTCATGCGGACTAACTTACAAAAAGTGGATTTCAGCGAATCGACAAATTACGCAATCAATGTGTTAGAGAACCAAGTCAAAGGGGCTAAGTTTTCTCGTTATGAAGCTCTGAATTTATTGGAATGTTTAGGCATCGAGTTGGTTGATTAATCGCCTAACAAACGCCTCAAGAGGGACTGTCAACGCGTGGCGTTTCCAGTCCCATTGAGCCGCGGTGGTTACAGTTGTTGTGTTTGAGTTTAGTGGTTTGCGTTGCCAGCCCCTTAGGCGGGCGTTA
>NZ_CAWPGB010000055.1:0-247318 GCF_963887575.1 Vibrio sp. 3-2(1)
GCTGGCAAACAAGGATAAGGGTTGCGCTCGTTGCGGGACTTAACCCAACATTTCACAACACGAGCTGACGACAGCCATGCAGCACCTGTCTCAGAGCTCCCGAAGGCACACCTGCGTCTCCGCTGGCTTCTCTGGATGTCAAGAGTAGGTAAGGTTCTTCGCGTTGCATCGAATTAAACCACATGCTCCACCGCTTGTGCGGGCCCCCGTCAATTCATTTGAGTTTTAATCTTGCGACCGTACTCCCCAGGCGGTCTACTTAACGCGTTAGCTCCGAAAGCCACGGCTCAAGGCCACAACCTCCAAGTAGACATCGTTTACGGCGTGGACTACCAGGGTATCTAATCCTGTTTGCTCCCCACGCTTTCGCATCTGAGTGTCAGTATCTGTCCAGGGGGCCGCCTTCGCCACCGGTATTCCTTCAGATCTCTACGCATTTCACCGCTACACCTGAAATTCTACCCCCCTCTACAGTACTCTAGTGAACCAGTTTCAAATGCGGTTCCGAGGTTGAGCCCCGGGCTTTCACATCTGACTTAATCCACCACCTGCATGCGCTTTACGCCCAGTAATTCCGATTAACGCTCGCACCCTCCGTATTACCGCGGCTGCTGGCACGGAGTTAGCCGGTGCTTCTTCTGTCGCTAACGTCAAATGATGCTGCTATTAACAACACCACCTTCCTCACGACTGAAAGTACTTTACAACCCGAAGGCCTTCTTCATACACGCGGCATGGCTGCATCAGGCTTGCGCCCATTGTGCAATATTCCCCACTGCTGCCTCCCGTAGGAGTCTGGACCGTGTCTCAGTTCCAGTGTGGCTGATCATCCTCTCAGACCAGCTAGGGATCGTCGCCTTGGTGAGCCATTACCTCACCAACTAGCTAATCCCACCTAGGCATATCCTGACGCGAGAGGCCCGAAGGTCCCCCTCTTTGGCCCGTAGGCATCATGCGGTATTAGCCATCGTTTCCAATGGTTATCCCCCACATCAGGGCAATTTCCTAGGCATTACTCACCCGTCCGCCGCTCGCCACCCAAGGAACAAGTTCCTCTGTGCTGCCGCTCGACTTGCATGTGTTAGGCCTGCCGCCAGCGTTCAATCTGAGCCATGATCAAACTCTTCAATTAAAGTTTTGTTGGTCCTAAGACCGGCTCAATGAATACTGACTTCAAAACTGTTTTTACTCGAAAGTAAAAAAGTAATTTTAAAGCTATTGTTGTTCCAACAGAACAACAATGAATTGACTGTGCCAAAATCAAGTAAACTTGATTCTGATTGGTCACTCAGTTCATTGATAAATCTTTTTTGATTATCATCAACGAGTGCCCACACAGATTGATAGGTTTATATTGTTAAAGAGCGTTCTTCTCTGGGTTGCCGAGGCTTCCTTTGAAGAGGCGGCCATTCTAGCGAGATAATGGAAAGTGTCAAACACTTTATTAAATTATTTCGTCTTACCGATTTGACCTACTGATTGGCTGCTGGTTGGGCTTAAACCCTTACTGGCTGTGCCGTGTCAGTGAGGCGGCATTATAGGGAGAACGAAGATGAGTGCAAGCAGTTTTTAGAAAAAAGTACCTTCTGATAGCTCAAGTGAACAAAAAGACACCAAAGCGTTAAATATCGATTAATTAGCGACCTATTTCCCTCTCTAAATCTCCTTGTTATCACCAGAGCATTGAGGTGACACACTTAATATTGCGTGCTTTTCTTCGTCAATGAAAGCTCGCACTGAGGCAGTACAAAGAAGCATATTACTCATCACTATCGAAGAAATAAGAGATTCTAGAGCGTGGGTTAAGATAGTCTCGGATTTTATCCGGAAGTTTATGCGGAAGAATGGCATTAACAATTTTCAAATCTCGATCAGCTAAATCAATAATGGGCGCTTGGGTTCGCGGAACCGAAGGGTCGTAAATCAATACATTAGGATATAGTAAGTGGCTGGCGTTTACGGAGATGACTAACCCAACCATATTGTTAGAAAGCTGAACAACGGTTCCTGGAGGGAAAACGCCCATAAATTTAACCAATACGTTTAAGTTTTCGTTACTATATAAGTGATTACAATGCTTATACATATAGGAAAGTGCAATATAAGGAATCTTCTGCTCTGCAACGATATTGGGATGACACAAATTATCAAATACATTCGCGACCGTAATGACCTGTGAAAGCTCATCAATAGCCGCTTCCTTTAAACCAAGCGGATACCCACTGCCGTCATTAAGTTCATGATGCTGTTCTATTACTCTCTTTGCACTTTCTGGAAAGCTATCGATATGACTCGCAATATCCAAACCATACTTAGTATGTAATTTGAGATAATTTTGTTCGGGCTCTGTCAGTGTTGTTTTCTTTCTAACAATCGCGGTGGGAACCTTAATTTTGCCTATATCATGAAACAGCGCAGCAAAAGCAAGTTCTTTGATTTTTTGAGCATCATACCCTTTCGCTTTTCCTATCATCATTGCAATGACCGAAACGTTGAGTGAATGAAAGTAGATGTCTTCAAACTCACTTTTGCCATTCATTAAATGCAGCGTAACGCTATCTTCACTCAGTAGCTTATCGACGATATCTTCAACCAAAATTGAAGCTTCATCTATCGCATCCTCTGGCCGATTGCGTATCTTGTTCATTACCGCACGCATACGGGATAGAGAACGCTCAAACTCTTTTTCACAGTTTAGAACTCGCCTACGATATGCGTTCAACTTTTCAATCCGTTTCTGCTTCTCTTCCCACAATTTTTCAGCCTCACTCTCCATCTCTGAAGATTCTTCTATGGCTTCCGGCTGCGTATTGACAGGTAAGGGTTGAGTATCGCTTTGCGCAGGATTGATATAAACATGTTGAATCCCCAAGTGTTTTATCAATTGAATCTGTTCTTGGGATTTAATCTTAAAGCTATTAAAAAGAAAGGGGTGTTCGTTCCACTTTACGGGCAACTTAATGTGCAGGCCAGGCTGCAATCTATCTACTGTGATTTTTATGCTTGCCACAATTTATATAACACCTTAAGTACTAAGTAGTTAATGAGTTTAAAAGAAGCCACTCAAAAGTTCATCAACTACATATTAGTAGTGTTGATATAAATGTGTATGGCTAGAAGCGAGAAATGTGCGCTGTTCAATATAGAAGTATGTGAAGGCTATCAAAAGAGTCCCATTTATCTAAGATAGTGGACTATTATTTCGAGGACAAAAACAACAAAGCCCCGACTTTCGTCGAGGCTTTGTTGTTTAAATTATGGTACCGGTGGGCGGACTTGAACCGCCACTCCCGAAGGAAACGGATTTTGAATCCGTCGTGTCTACCAATTTCACCACACCGGCATCTTGGGCATTGCCCTTTGATGGTTGGCATTATACGTAAGAAAGTTATTGGCGCAATAACAAAATATTGAAATACAAATCGTTTGCCGATATTTTCGCCACAAACCTTCAAGCTGTGCGTCTCTTCTCTTTTCAGATCCTCTTCGAGGCTATATGCTGCTGCAATTTCGCGAATACAAAAGATGTTTAGATATGATGAGTAACTCTATTTCTCTACCGCCTGCCGGATTACTACGCCGATTTGGTGCGCTCATTTACGATGCATTAATCATCATTGCTCTTGAGATGATGGCTGCTGGTGTTGTCGTTGCTATATTAGAAGCTCTCGTTGCGTTGAATGTGATGAGCTATGGCTCGTATGCAGATGTCAGCGACCTTCTCACTCGTCATCCCATTTGGAGCTATGTTTACACATTTTACCTTGCCGCTGTCTGGGTCTACTTCTTCGTCTTTTTCTGGACAAGAGCAGGCCAGACATTAGGGATGCGTGCTTGGCGACTTTTGATAATTAACGAACAAGATGGAAATTCAATCAGCGCCACGCAAGCTTTAATACGTTTGTTCACCTCAGGCTTTGGCTTGGCAAACCTCACCGTACCCTTTGATCAGCAAAAAAGAGGGTTCCAAGATATTTGGGCCAAAACGAAAGTAGTGGTACTTCCTAAAGTTAATTGAGCCGGAATAACAAAAAGGAAGGTTTGCCCTTCCTTTTTGTTGATAGTTCTTACCTGTCATTTTTAGAGTTTTCGTCTTAACAACATTACGGCAACGCTGAGAAACACCAAACTGGGTGCGACGGCACCAAACACTGGTGGGATACCATAAACAAGACTCAGTGGGCCGAAAAACTCACTGGAAATATAAAATGTAAAGCCTGCAATCACGCCTGACAAAATCCTTGCGCCCATAGTAACGCTGCGCAATGGCCCAAAAATAAACGACAGTGCCATTAGCATCATCACAGCAATAGAAAAAGGTTGAGTAATTTTACGCCACAACGCCAGATCGTACCGTGAAGCATCTTGCTCCGACGTTTTTAAATAGCTGACATAATCATACAAGCCACTCAGTGACAACTCTTCAGGCTTGACCGTGACAACCGCCAGTTTGTCTGGAGCTAATGAAGTCGTCCAACGGTATTCAGGTAATGTTTGCTTTGTTATCAATACATCATCGCGCATGTCGGTGATTTGAACATTTTTCATTACCCATTGATTGTCTTTATCGTAATCCACCTCTTCGGCAAAAAGGATGTTTTGCAAACTCTTATTGTTATCAAAGCGCCACATATTTAAGCCATAGAGTTTGTTGTCATCAATTTTACCAATAAAGATAAAATCATTCACATCGCGCGCCCACACACCGCTGCGCACTGAAACAATACTACCGCCAGAGAGAGAAAAAGCGCGCAGATCTCGCGCCATCTTCTGCGCTTGGGGGGCTCCCCATTGGCCAAGCAAGGTGACAATGATCATTAATGGCACTGCGGTTTTTAATACCGACATACCGATATTAAGCTTAGAAAACCCCGCAGCTTGCATGACAACGAGCTCAGAACTTGATGCCAACATACCTAACCCAATCAACGCACCGAGTAAGGCGGCCATAGGAAAAAACATCTCGATATCACGAGGAATGCTCAACACCACAAACAGTAAAGCTTGCAGTAAATCGTAGCTTCCTTCCCCGACTTTTCTCAATTGCTCAACATATTTGATAATGCCGGACAAACCAACAAAGGTCGCCAGCACTAGCGAGGTTGTCGCAACAATAGTACGGCCGACGTATAAATCTAAAATCTTAAACACGCGTTATGCTGCCTTCTTTAGTCTTAGTTTATCTTTGAAGCGCCGCACTGGCACACTGTCCATGATATTCACTGAAATCGCCGCTAAAAGTAATGCAGCATTGATTGGCCACATACCGATCACCGTAGCAAGTGAGCCATCTTCAATGGCGGACTTGGTTGCGCTGATGGCCATAAAATAGGCCAAATAAATTAAGATTGCAGGTCCCATTTTCGCAAAGCGTCCTTGCCGAGGGTTAACCGCCGACAAAGGGACCACCAGCATGGTGAGTAACGGAATACAAATCACCAGAGAAATTCGCCATTGCAACTCAGCTTTCGCTCTTCGATCCGGGTTGGAAAGCAGATTGGATGTCGGTAACGCCTCCCAATCGCGTCCTTTGGGTTTAACTTCACGCTGCCCAATTAAACCTTCGTATTCGTCAAATTTTGTGATCATATAATCAACGCGTGTTGGCACGCCTTCATAGCGAATCCCGTCATACATGGTGATCATCTGACGGCCATCACTGAGCTCTTTAACATCACCAGAATTAGAGAACATCACACTTGGGAGTATCGAATCCTTTGGTGCAAGCTGCGCAACAAACACATTATGCAGTTTTTTGTTTTCAATATTTTCGATGAAAACCACCGAGGAACCATCTGGTGTGCGTTGAAATTGTCCTTTCTGTAGCAAATCAACACTATTTTCTGCTGCGAGCTGCTCCATTAATTGTGCTTCTTTATCTTGGCTCCAAGGTGCCAACCAGAATGCGTTAAATGCTGCAGCACCTGAAGTGATCAAAGCCAAATAGAGTGCAGCACGGATCAAAAATTTATTGCCGATGCCAGTGGCATTCATCACCGTAATTTCGCTTTCTGCGTACAAACGCCCAAAAGTCAGTAAGATGCCGATATACAAACTCAAAGGCAGCATTAATAACCCCATTGCGGGCATATTTAAACTTACAATAGATAAGATCATTCGTGCTGGAATGTCACCATCGGAAGCTTCAGCCAAAACGCGAATAAATCGTTGGCTAAGAAACACGAGAAACAGTACGAAAAAGATCGCAAATTGGCTCTTGAGTGTCTCGCGGATCAAATATCTAACAATAATCACGCTGAAATTACCTATACAAAACTTGTTTTTTTGATTGAATCACTATAATTTCCCGTTGAACCTTTTATTTTTAAAATTTTCACTAACTGTTGGGCGTTCAATTAAAAGTAGATCCAAACTCGGATTCAACCACTAAGAGCGCATTATCTAACATTTAGTTCTATTTGTCTTCAGGATGTAGGAGTACGCATGGAGTTCAGTGTAAAAAGTGGCAGTCCAGAGAAACAACGTAGCGCATGTATCGTTGTTGGAGTGTTCGAACCACGCCGCCTTTCTCCAGTAGCAGAGCAGCTTGATAAAATCAGCGACGGCTATATTAGTTCACTACTTCGCCGTGGTGATCTCGAGGGTAAACCCGGCCAGATGCTACTGCTGCATCAAGTCCCTGGTGTTCTGTCTGAACGCGTTTTACTGGTAGGTTGTGGTAAAGAGCGCGAATTAGGCGAACGTCAGTACAAAGAAATCATTCAAAAAACCATCAGCACACTGAACGAAACGGGTTCAATGGAAGCCGTATGTTTTCTGACTGAACTACACGTTAAAGGCCGCGATACTTATTGGAAAGTACGCCAAGCGGTTGAAGCAACGAAAGATGGTCTGTACACCTTTGATCAATTCAAGAGCGTGAAACCGGAGACTCGCCGCCCACTGCGCAAACTTGTCTTTAACGTACCGACTCGCCGTGAGCTTAACTTAGGTGAGCGCGCGATTACACACGGCCTTGCGATTGCATCCGGTGTGAAAGCGTCGAAAGATCTTGGCAATATGCCACCCAACATTGCCAACCCAGCTTATCTTGCATCTCAAGCGCGCCGCTTAGCGGACGACTACGAGAGCGTCACCACCAAAATCATTGGTGAAGAAGAGATGGAAAAGTTGGGCATGACCTCTTATCTCGCCGTCGGTCGTGGCTCAAAAAATGAGTCGATGATGTCGGTCATTGAGTACAAAGGCAACCCAGATCCAGATGCAAAACCAATTGTGTTGGTGGGTAAAGGCCTAACGTTTGATTCCGGCGGTATTTCATTAAAACCAGGCGAAGGCATGGATGAAATGAAGTATGACATGTGCGGTGCGGCGTCAGTCTTTGGCGCAATGAAAGCATTGGCTAAATTGAAATTGCCATTAAATGTCGTGGGTATCTTAGCCGGTTGTGAAAACATGCCAGGCAGCAATGCCTATCGCCCTGGTGACATTCTCACGACTATGTCTGGCCAAACGGTTGAAGTACTCAATACCGATGCCGAAGGTCGCTTAGTTCTATGTGATGCACTCACTTACGTTGAGCGTTTTGAACCCGATTGCGTGGTAGATGTGGCAACACTAACTGGCGCTTGTGTGATTGCATTAGGTCACCACATCAGTGGCGTGGTTTCAAACCACAACCCATTAGCGCATGAATTGGTTAATGCTTCAGAACAAGCAAGCGATCGCGCATGGCGTCTACCAATGGCCGACGAGTACCATGAGCAGCTAAAGAGTCCATTTGCTGATATGGCAAACATCGGTGGTCGCCCTGGTGGTACGATTACCGCTGGCTGCTTCTTATCTAAATTTGCTAAGAAATATAACTGGGCGCATTTGGATATTGCTGGCACGGCATGGAAGTCAGGAGCAGCAAAAGGATCAACAGGTCGTCCCGTCTCATTGCTCGTCCAGTTCTTATTGAACCGCAGCGGCCAAGAGTCTGAGGAATAACCTCAAAATGTGAAAAGGGCCGCAAGGCCCTTTTTTGTTGATGAGCGATTAGATAGTAGGTGACAACATGCAGCGAGCCACCTTTTACATTGTGAACGAAGAAAGCCCTCAAGCAACGCTGGCAGGCTTTGAGCAATATGTCCTATTTCTGGCTCATCACTTCGCCAAACAAGGGGCAAAAATTTATCTGCATTGTGATGATAAAACTCACGCTGAACAGTTTGCTGAACATTTATGGCAAGTGCCTGCAGAACAGTTTGTCGCGCACAATCTGGTGGGTGAAGGTCCGAAATACTCAACTCATATCGAGATTGGCTACCCCAACGTCAAACCCAATTGGAATCGTCAACTGGTAATAAATGTGGCGGATAATCATACAACCTTTGCGAACGCCTTTGCTGAGGTGGTAGACTTCGTCCCCTGCGAAGAAAAAGCAAAGCAACGAGCACGCGAAAGGTATAAAATCTACCGTCAAGCTGGCTACCAATTGCAAACAATCGAGATCCAACATCCATAGGTCAAACCTTATAGTTAAGGCGATCTTTAACAAGATCCTTCACTTATGAAGTTTGACTAAGATTAACCATTCACAGTATCCATTTAAGAGCACTATGGAAAAGACATATAACCCAACAGCAATCGAACAAGCTCTGTATCAGACTTGGGAAGAGAACGGCTACTTTAAGCCTCACGGTGATACATCAAAAGAAGCGTACAGCATCATGATCCCACCGCCGAACGTCACTGGTAGCCTTCATATGGGTCACGCATTCCAAGACACCATTATGGATACTTTGATCCGCTGCGAACGCATGAAAGGCAAAAATACCTTATGGCAAGTGGGTACAGACCACGCCGGTATTGCTACCCAAATGGTGGTTGAACGTAAAATTGCTGCTGAAGAAGGCAAAACCAAGCATGACTACGGTCGCGAAGCGTTTATCGACAAAATTTGGGAATGGAAAGGCGAATCAGGTGGCACCATCACTAAACAGCTTCGCCGCCTTGGCGCATCGGTAGACTGGGATCGTGAACGATTCACTATGGATGCGGGCCTATCCAATGCCGTTCAAGAAGTGTTTGTTCGCCTTTACCAAGAAGATTTACTCTACCGTGGTAAACGTCTTGTGAACTGGGATCCAAAACTGCACACTGCAATTTCTGATCTAGAAGTAGAAAACAAAGACGTCAAAGGTCACATGTGGCACTTCCGTTACCCACTGGCTGACGGCGTAAAAACAGCAGACGGTAAAGACTACATTGTTGTTGCGACCACTCGTCCTGAAACCATGCTGGGTGACACAGGTGTAGCGGTTAACCCTGAAGATCCACGCTACCAAGCTCTGATCGGTAAAGAGATCATGCTGCCAATCGTCAATCGCCGCATTTCTATCGTGGGCGATGAGCACGCAGACATGGAAAAAGGCACAGGCTGTGTGAAGATCACCCCTGCTCACGATTTCAATGACTATGAAGTCGGTAAGCGCCACCAACTGCCGATGATCAACATTTTCACCTTTGATGCCAACATTCGTGACGCCGCCGAAGTGTTCAACACCAATGGTGAACCAAGTGACGCTTACAGCAGCGATCTTCCTGCTAAATACCAAGGCATGGAGCGCTTTGCGGCACGTAAAGCCATCGTAGCTGAATTTGAAGCTCTCGGCCTGCTTGAAGAAATCAAAGATCACGACCTCACCATTCCTTACGGTGACCGTGGTGGTGTGGTTATCGAACCGATGCTGACCGACCAATGGTACGTACGCACAGCGCCACTAGCGGAAGTCGCAACCAAAGCCGTTGAAGATGGCGAGATTCAATTTGTGCCTAAGCAGTACGAAAACATGTACTTCTCATGGATGCGTGACGTGCAAGATTGGTGTATCTCACGCCAACTTTGGTGGGGTCATCGTATTCCTGCTTGGTATGACAACGACGGCAACGTTTATGTCGGCCGTAACGAAGAAGAAGTGCGCGAACAAAACAACCTAGCACCAGTGGTGGTACTGCGCCAAGATGATGATGTATTGGACACTTGGTTCTCCTCTGCTCTTTGGACTTTTGGTACACAAGGCTGGCCAGAAAATACTGAGGCACTAAAAACATTCCACCCGTCTGACGTTCTTGTTACTGGTTTTGACATCATCTTCTTCTGGGTTGCACGCATGATCATGATGACCATGCACTTCTGTAAAGATGAGAATGGTAAACCACAAGTGCCATTTAAAACTGTTTATGTCACAGGCCTTATCCGTGATGAAAACGGCGACAAAATGTCAAAATCTAAAGGCAACGTGCTTGATCCTATCGACATGATCGATGGTATTGATCTTGAATCTCTGGTTGAAAAACGTTGTGGCAACATGATGCAGCCACAGCTTGCAGCCAAGATCGAGAAAAATACACGTAAAACCTTTGAAAATGGTATCGAACCTTATGGAACCGACGCACTGCGTTTCACGCTAGCAGCGATGGCTTCAACCGGTCGTGATATCAACTGGGACATGAAACGCCTAGAAGGTTACCGCAACTTCTGTAACAAACTCTGGAACGCGAGCCGTTACGTGTTGATGAATACCGAAGATCTTGATTGTGGCTTCAACGCAGGTAGCCAGCTTGAGTATTCGTTAGCCGATAAATGGATCGAATCTCAATTTGAATTGACGGCTAAAGAGTTCAACAACCATATCAACAACTTCCGTTTAGATATGGCGGCAAATACCCTTTACGAATTCATCTGGAACCAATTCTGCGACTGGTACTTAGAGCTGACTAAACCCGTATTATGGAAAGGCAGTGAAGCGCAGCAACGCGCAACGCGCCGTACATTAATTACGGTATTAGAGAAAACATTACGCCTCGCGCACCCAGTAATCCCGTATATCACTGAAACTATTTGGCAAAGCATTAAGCCATTAGTGGACGGCGTTGAAGGTAACACCATCATGCTGCAAGCGTTGCCTCAGTATGATGAAGCTAACTTCAACCAAGCAGCGCTGGATGATATCGAATGGGTGAAAGCCTTTATTACTAGCATTCGCAACCTACGTGCCGAGTACGATATCAACCCAGGCAAACCTCTTAACGTGATGCTAAAAGCCGCCAACAAGCAAGAAGTGGCACGTTTAGAAGCGAACAAAGCGGTACTGTTGTCACTGGCTAAACTGGAGGCACTACGCGTTCTTGAAGAGGGTGAAGAGACTCCTGCTTGTGCAACGGCGCTGGTTGGTCAATCTGAACTGATGATCCCAATGGCTGGTTTGATTGATAAAGATGCGGAGCTAGAGCGCTTAGCAAAAGAGATTGCTAAAACTCAAGGCGAAATCAAACGCATTGAAGGCAAACTCAATAACCAAGGGTTCGTCGCTAAAGCACCCGAAGCCGTTGTCGCTATCGAGCGTCAAAAGCTGAATGGCTATCAAGATACCTTGGTTAAACTGGAAGAACAGAAAGCGACCATAGCCGCGCTATAATCGCGATTGCGTTATCATTAAAAAGGTCGGTGTGAAAATACCGACCTTTTTTATTTATTCACGCCATCAGCAGACGCGATTTTTGTGCTCTCCACGCTCAAACGCGGCAATGTTATCCATCAAAATCGTTGCCAATTGTGAAATAGCTGAGTCACTACCCCATGCCACGTGTGGTGTAAGCAACAAATTTGGCAAATCCATATTGGCTAGTAAGGGATTTGTTTTATCCGCTGGTTCTCGACTGAATACATCCACTCCAGCGCCAGCAATTTGCCCAGATTTCAATGCTGTCACAAGTGCTTGCTCATCAACCAAACCACCACGGCCTGCGTTAATCAACAATGCATTAGGCTTCATCATCTTTAATTCGTTCTCACCTATCAGATTTCGGGTTTGCTCGCTCAGTGGGCAATGTAAGCTCACAACATCCGCCTCCGCTAACATTTGTTTAAAAGGCATAAAACCTTGTCGGCATACCTTGGCCCCCTTTCGTTCAGAAAATATCACCTGCATGCCTATCGCTCGTGCCAACGTTGCGGTTGCCTGTCCGAGCGCGCCACTCCCCACAATACCAAGCGTTGAACCTGCA
The DNA here is from genome assembly GCF_963887575.1 of Vibrio sp. 3-2(1). Classification (NCBI taxonomy): domain Bacteria; kingdom Pseudomonadati; phylum Pseudomonadota; class Gammaproteobacteria; order Vibrionales; family Vibrionaceae; genus Vibrio; species Vibrio sp. 3-2(1). Next base: position 12,016 of record NZ_CAWPGB010000055.1, read on the forward strand.
ACATCCCCTATCGGATGAGTAAAAAAGCAAAATTGTTGATTGCGCTGCCACTCGCCATTGGCAATATCTTGATGATAAGCAAACAAGTTACGCCTTAAGGCATAAATCATCCCAACTACATGTTCCGGAACAGAACGGGTGGCATAGCCTTGAACATTCACCAGTACGATGCCTGCTTCACGACAGTAATCGACATCGACATTATTGACGCCTGTGGCCGACACAGCAATCAAGCGCAATTTCGGACATTGTGAGAGTAGCGCCCTATCCAGCACCACTTTATTGGTGATTACGATATCGGCTTGAGATAGGCGATCGAGCGCTTGTTCGGCAGAAGTAAAGTCAAACTCAAGCCAATGATGAGCAAAAGGTAAGCTCGGCAATCGAATATAAGCAGGGATTGTGGCCCTATCGAGAAAGACAACCGTGGGTAGTGACATATTAGCTCCTTGTCGCCACCCACATCACACTAAGGTCGGGGCAACGTTTTGTAATCTGGTAATTTTCGCTCAGGATCAAAGTGTTGCAAAATTTGCTCTTGTGCTTCGGGATAAAAATCACAGCCGACAAAAATATTGCGCAGCCAATGACTCTTTGGGTGATAAAAACTGAGCTCTGCGGCATGCAGCGCTAAGCGATCGGAAAAATCTTGCGCTTCTTGCGGGGCATAAAACTCATCACCCACAATCGGATACCCCAAAGCTTGCATGTGCACACGTAATTGATGCGAACGGCCAGTCACAGGAAAAAGACGTACAATTGTCGTTTTTTCTTCTCTTTTCGCTACTTGATATAAAGTTTTTGATGGTTTCCCATCTTCAAAGCAGACTTTCTGTTTAGGCCGATTTGGCCAATCGCAAATCAGGGGTAATTCAACCGCCCCCTCGTCAAGTTCCATTACGCCCCACACGCGAGCGTAATAAATTTTATGCGTTAAACGGTATTGAAACTGCTTTTTCAATGCCCCTTCCGCATATTTATTTTTTGCCAGCACCATCAAGCCAGAAGTCGACATATCCAAACGATGCACAACTTGGATCTCTGGATATTGCTCAGCCAAACGACTCCACATACTGTCGTGATGCTCAGGCAAGCGTCCTGGAACCGACAGCAGACCTGAAGGTTTATTCACCGCGAGAATCTGATCATCTTCATAGACAATATCAATCCAAGGATCTGTGGGCGGCGTGTATTCAAGCATAGCCATCGAAGGTTTCTCCTAAAAAAATCGGCGCATTATACCAACCTCTCCGCCAAGCCAATAGAGAAGAGTCATCTTAGTTTCGTTAAATCACGAAATCGTCAGTAAGTTAGCCTTGCTTAGAAATATCACTTGAAATGTAACTTAAAATTGACAGATTAACTGGGTGTGATATTGATTGATGAGCTTGACATTAAAGTCAGCTTCAAAAGCAAAAATTATAAATAACACAACATCAAGTCTAAGGAACAAGAATGGAACACAGCGTCCCTTATCAATCGGCCAAACGTTTAACCCTGCCACAACTGCTTCGTTCACTCGGGCCGGGCATTATGATGGCAGCAGCAGCCGTCGGCGGCTCTCACCTCGTCGCATCAACTCAAGCAGGTGCAATTTATGGCTGGCAACTCGCAGGCCTCATTTTGCTAGTCAACTTATTAAAATACCCCTTTTTTAAGGCTGGCATTCAATACACCATGGGGACAGGCAAAAGTTTAGTACAAGGCTATGCTCATCTCGGGCGCGCTTACTTATGGGTTTTTGCCCTCTTAAGCGTGGTATCGGCCATTATAAACACCGCCGCGTTACTGCTGTTTAGCGCCAGCTTACTGGCCTATTTTGTCCCTTTTGAGCTAGGCAATATTGTTCTTTCAGTGATTGTGCTGACCACTTGTTTGCTGATCCTTTTTGCAGGCCACTTTCGCGCGCTCGACTCACTTTCTAAAATGATTATGGCAGTACTGACAATCGCCACCTTACTCGCCGTGGTGATTGCCGTCGCAACCCCAGCGCAGATAGTGGTAGAAACCATTTCGCCTTCACCTTGGACACTCGCCGCGATCGGTTTTTTGGTGGTGACTATGGGCTGGATGCCCGCACCCATTGAGATTCCGAGCATCACTTCGGTGTGGCTCAAACGTCAATGCCAAGAGCAGCAAGTGACGCCGCAATCCGCACTATTTGATTTCAATGTGGGCTATATCGGTACTGCAATCTTGGCGATTGTATTTTTGTCGCTCGGTGCCTTAGTACTACACGGAACAGGCGTTGAGCTCTCGAAATCTGGCGTCGGCTTTTCGCATCAATTGGTCGGATTGTACGCTTCAACCATAGGTGAGTGGTCACGTTATTTAATTGCAGTGATCGCCTTTTTCTGTATTTTTGGCAGCACCATCACCGTCATTGATGGCTATTCACGGGTGATTACAGAATCACAACGTCTTTTGCAAAACAAAGAGAGCCAAAGCCCACGTTGCTACCAAGCTTGGGTCCTCGTGGTATCGGCTTTAGCGCTAGCCATCATTGCCTTTTGGGCTTCAGCACTGATGCCAATGCTGAATTTTGCGATGATCATGGCATTTATGACCACGCCAATTTTTGCGCTGCTCAACTATATTCTGGTGACTAAAACACCTTTACCGGCTGAACTCGCAGTAGGAAAAAAACTCAAAGCACTATCTATCGTAGGGCTTGTTTATCTGTTTGGCTTTTTAGCGCTATTTATTTGGTGGAAGTGGATTATGTAACAGCAGATAAAACAAAGGCCTTATCGACAAAGGCCTTTGTTATTTTTAATGTAACGCCACAAGGGCCAAGTAAAGGGATCAGTTATGCGTCACAACGATTAAACGCAACGAATCCAGTTGGAATTGCGCTTTACCGATGTAACCGCTTAACTCGTTAATCTGCTCTTCAATCGCGCTGATCTCTTCATCACGAATGTTCGGGTTGACTGCTTTAAGCGCCAATAAGCGCTCCAGTTCACCGTTTAAGCTCGACTGCATCTCTTTCTGCGCTTGTTCACGAATCACTTCAACACGGCTCACAACTTGGCTTTCACTGGCAGCAATTAAGCTATGCACATCATTTTGTACCGACGTAACGAGCTTGCTGGCCAAATGACGATTCACTGGGCTTAATTGGCGATTGAAGCTTTCAAACTCAACTTGAGCGGAGAGATCATTACCACGCGCATCCATCATCAAACGGATTGGCGTTTGAGGAAGGAAGCGGCTGATACCACTGCGTTTTGGCGCTTGTGCATCCACCACATAGATCAACTCAAGCAGCAAAGTCCCAACAGGCAGAGCTTTATTTTTCAGCAGAGAAACCGCCGATGTTCCCACGCCTTCGCTCATCAGTAGGTCGATCCCGCCTTGAATCATCGGGTGTTCCCAACTGATGAAATTCATATCTTCACGCGATAATGCCGTATCACGATCAAAAGTGATGGTCGCTCCTTCATAGGGCAAACCGGGGTAGCTTGGCACCATCATGTGCTCTGATGGTGTGACCACCAGCGCGTTTTCACCCCGATCATCTTGGTTTAAACCGATCGCATCAAATAAGCTCAAAGCGAAAGTAACCAAGTTAGTATCGCCATCCGTTGATGCTATACTTTCGACGATTTTCAATGCTTTTTCGCCACCGTTTGAATGCATTTCAAGCAGTCGGTCACGCCCTTGTTCAAGCTGAGCCTTCAACGTTTTGTTGAGCGTTGCTGACTGTTCAATGATCTCATCCAACGTATCGATATTTCCCGAAGCCAGCATGTCAATCAGATCATCGGCATATTTATCATACACAGCGCGGCCTGTTGGGCAGGTTTCAGCAAATGCATTCAAGCCTTCATCAAACCAACGCGCCAAAATCGCTTGCGATGTGCCTTTAAGGTACGGCACATGGATATCGATATCACGGTGTTGACCAATACGATCCAAACGGCCAATGCGTTGCTCTAAAAGATCTGGGTTAAACGGCAGATCAAACATCACCAACTGGTTAGCAAATTGGAAGTTACGCCCTTCAGAGCCGATTTCACTACAGATCAATACTTGCGCGCCACCCTCTTCTTGTGCGAAATAAGCGGCGGCTTTATCACGTTCTAAAATCGACATACCTTCATGAAAAACGGTAGCGCGAATGCCTTCACGCTCACGCAGTGCTTGCTCCAGTTGTAACGCGGTGCTAGCGCGAGAAGCGATCACTAAAATCTTTTCGCTGCGTTTTTCTTTCACTTTTTCAAGCAGCCAATTCACGCGAGAATCGAACTGCCACCAGCTTGCATCATCGCCTTCAAACTCTTGGAAAATCTCTTCGGGATAGAGCATTTTCATCGCGCGAGCCTGAGCACTGAGCTTACCGCCGATCATGCCAGCCACACGCATCGAGGTGGTATATTGCGCAGGGATTTCCATCGGCATCAAGTGCACATTACGCACAGGAAACCCTTTAATCGCAGCGCGGGTGTTTCTAAACAGCACGCGGCCTGTGCCATGGCGATCCATCAGATTATCAATCAGCTCTTGGCGAGCAGAGGCTTTGCTCTCTTCATCGGCATCGCTTTCAATAATGCGAAACAGCGGCTCAACATCTTGCTCTGAAAGTAGCTCAGTGATTTGGTTTTTGGCTTCGTTTTGCAACTTCTCACCCGAAAACAAGGCACTGACGGAATCGGCTACGGGCGCATATTGCTCTTCTTCTTCAACGAACGCCTCGTAATCGTAAAAACGATCGGGATCGAGCAAACGCAAACGCGCAAAGTGGCTTTCACGGCCCAATTGCTCCGGCGTTGCCGTTAGCAGCAGTACCGCTGGGGTGTTTTGCGCTAGCCCTTCGACCACTTGGTATTCGCGGCTTGGTTTATCTTGGCTCCATTCTAGATGGTGCGCTTCATCCACCACCAATAGATCCCACTCCGCCTCAAGTGCTTGTTCAAAACGTTGACGGCTTTTACGCAGAAAATCGAGCGAACAAAGCACATATTGCTGAGTATCAAAAGGGTTGTGTGCTTCAGCGAACGCTTCAACACAGCGCTCCTCATCAAAAATGGAGAAATGAAGATTAAAGCGACGCATCATCTCCACCAGCCATTGGTGCTGCAAGGTTTCCGGCACCACAATCAAAATACGTTCCGCGCGGCCAGAAAGCACTTGTTGATGAATGATCATCCCCGCTTCAATGGTTTTACCTAACCCCACTTCATCGGCTAATAACACGCGGGGCGCATGGCGACGGCCAACCTCATGTGCGATATAAAGCTGATGAGGAATCAGGCCCGCGCGCATGCCACATAAACCACGCATTGGGCTTTTGTGTTGTTGATATTGGTTAGTCAGGGCGCGATAACGCAACACAAAATTATCCATGCGATCAATTTGACCTGCGAACAATTTATCTTGCGGTTTGTTGAAACGGATTTGGTGGCTTAAGAAAATTTCACGTAGTGCCACGCCGCTTTCATCGTTGTCTTCGCGCGTACCGAGATAAGTGAGTAGTCCTTGTTCTTCAACAACTTGCTCAACGCGTAGCGACCAGCCTTCTTGGCTTTCAACCACATCACCGCTATTGAACGTCACTCGTGTTACCGGGGCGTCACTGCGTGCATAAACGCGGTTTTCTTCTGATGCAGCAAACATCAAGGTCACAGTACGCGCATCAAGCGCTACCACAGTACCTAAACCAAGATCACTTTCTGTATCGCTTATCCAGCGTTGCCCCAAAGCAAAACTCATGAATCGACTACCTTATTTATTTGGAATGGATTGTATCGATCTGCTACCACGTGAAGGCAACTCCTAATTATGATTGTTGTTGGAGTGTGGTGCAGAAAAAGGTCGCTAATCTTACTTGATGGCGTGATACAGGTCACGTGTAAAGCGAAGGATAACCAAGATTTTTTTCTTCAACTTTTGGTTGACATCAAACTGTAAGAAATCGGTGGCATTTGTAGTAAACAAGGTTGCTATACTTGTTGTAACGATGCTTGCTTTGCCAGTCAAAAGGATGACTCTGGCACGAAGCATGCAGACCAAACAGACAATGAGTATCAACACAGGCTTGCAGTAAGTCATCGAGCAATCGAGTCACTACCGGCATCCATTGATCGATAACCTCTACTTGCTAGCACCTTTTGTTAAGCACGCTGCACAGCAGCAAGGAGACGCTTATGGGCGATACCGATCGGAAACTGTTTGTACTTGATACCAACATCCTGCTTCATGAACCTTTAGCCATTTACTCCTTCCAAGAGCATGATGTGGTCATTCCGATGACCGTTCTTGAAGAACTTGACCGGATCAAAGACAGCAAACGCGATGTTGCACGAGATGCGCGGGTCGCTATTCGTGCTTTAGAGCACTTATTCCACGATGCCACCCCAGACGAAATTACCGAAGGTATTCCATTTTCTAAAGAGGCCAGCAAGACGGGAACTATCTCGATCCTTGCCGACTTTGAGTTGCAAGAAACCGTCAAAGCCTTTGCTGACAAAGCTGGCGACAACCGTATCCTCAACGCTGTACTTTACCTGCAAGCGAAACGAGCGCCACGTTCTGTGGTTCTCATCACCAAAGACATCAACATGCGATTGCGCGCTAAAGGTGCAGGCGTGCGCTATGTTGAAGATTACCGCACTGACCAATTGATTGATGATGTGCAGTACCTGACCAAAGGCTTCCAAGTTCGTGAAGGAAATTTTTGGAACAACGTCGATGAAGTTGAGAGTAGAACCGTCGGCGGAAAAGCCTTCCATACGTTAGATAAAACGCCGTTTGATCCAACCTTTATCAACCAGTATGTCATTGATGAAGAAAGTGATTTTTCGGCACGCGTGCATGAAATCAACGCAGAAAAAATTACGCTGCTTGATATTGGCCGCGAGAGAATGATGCACCGCAAAGCATGGGACATCACCCCAAAAAATATCTACCAAGCGATGGCGCTTGATGCCTTGCTTGATCCAAGCATTGATTTGGTGATTTTAACCGGAGCCGCTGGTAGCGGGAAAACGCTGCTCGCGATGGCCGCCGCTCTTGAACAAACCATTGAGAAGAAGATGTTCGATAAGATTATCGTCACCCGTAACACGCCAGATATCGGAGAATCGATCGGCTTCTTACCCGGAACAGAGGAAGAGAAAATGATGCCGTGGCTGGCGGCGGTTACGGATACATTGGAAGCCTTGCACAAAAACGATCACTGCACCGAAGGTTCACTCAAATACATCTGCGATAAAGCCAATATCCAGTTTAAATCGATCAACTTTATGCGTGGGCGCTCAATCCAAAATGCCTTTGTGCTACTCGATGAGTGTCAAAATTTAACCGCTTCTCAAATCAAAACCATCATCACGCGCTGTGGTGAGGGCACTAAAATTGTCTGTTCTGGTAACTTAGCGCAGATTGACTCCCACTACTTAACCCCGGTGACCTCGGGTTTGACCTACATGGTTGAGCGCTTTAAAAACTTTGAAGGCAGCGCCAACATTCACTTAAACGGCGTCGTTCGCAGCCGCTTGGCCGAATTCGCTGAAGAGAATTTATAGTCACATTAGGCGAGATAATTATTAATATCTCGCCTTTACTTTAAAATAATTATTCACAAATTTAGCATTTATATGCTTTACTAAGGCCATTCATCATTCACCGTTTAGGACTGGGATATGGCTTTCAATTTACGCAACCGCAACTTTCTCAAACTGCTCGATTTCACGCCGAAAGAGATCCAATTTCTGCTCGATCTCTCTGCTGATCTCAAAAAAGCGAAATACGCCGGATCAGAACAGAAAAGATTAGCGGGTAAAAATATTGCGCTGATTTTTGAGAAAGCCTCAACACGGACGCGATGTGCATTTGAAGTGGCCGCGTTTGATCAAGGCGCTCAAGTCTCTTACATCGGGCCATCAGGGTCGCAAATTGGTCATAAAGAGTCGATGAAAGACACCGCTCGCGTACTCGGAAGAATGTACGATGGCATCCAATATCGCGGTTTTGGACAAGAAATTGTCGAAGAGCTTGGCGCACATGCTGGCGTTCCTGTATGGAACGGGCTCACCAACGAGTTCCACCCAACACAGATTTTAGCTGACTTTTTAACCATGATTGAGCATGGCCGTGGTAAGCAGTTACACCAAGTGTCACTGGCTTATCTAGGCGATGCGCGCAATAACATGGGCAATTCCCTGATGGTGGGCGCAGCAAAAATGGGCATGGATATTCGCCTTGTGGCACCCAAACAGTTTTGGCCAGAAGCATCACTCGTCACCACTTGCCAAGAAATTGCCAAGCAGACGGGAGCCAAAATCACGCTCACTGAAAATGTACAAGAAGGCGTGCAAGGATGCGATTTTCTCTATACCGACGTTTGGGTCTCGATGGGCGAATCAGCCGATGCATGGGATGAACGCGTGGCCTTAATGACGCCTTACCAAATCAATATGAATGTGATCAAGCAAACTGGTAATCCACAGGTAAAATTTATGCACTGCTTGCCTGCGTTTCATAACGACGAAACCACCGTAGGTAAAGAGGTGGCGGAAAAATATGGCATGAAAGGGTTGGAAGTCACCGAAGAGGTGTTTGAGTCTGAATATTCGATTGTGTTTGATGAAGCTGAAAACCGAATGCACACCATCAAAGCTGTGATGGTTGCAACTCTCGGCGCTTAAAAAAACAAGGCAACAATGGATCGAAGCCCGATGAGCTTACATGAGTAAGTGATTCGGGTGGGTGAAAGCAGCTAACGCCGCGACAGTACCAATGATGAAGAGGATTATGAGGTAATCGCTTGTGCTCACACAACGAAAGCGTATAATTCCCAGCAATTTGTCTGAGGGGTAGCCATGAAAACGGACGTTGTTATTCACATCTACAACGCAATTCGATTCAATGTAGGTCAGCGTGCTGACTTACTGGGCGCGTTATTTTTCCCCTCTCTTGATTTTTAAAGCCTCCCTATTGGGGGGCTTTTTTATGGCTACTAGAAAATTATAGGGAAGACGACCATGGTGAATTCGCTTTATCAAAAGCACATTATTTCGATTCCGGAGCTCTCTCGTGACGAGCTGGAATTGATTGTGAAAACCGCTGGCCAACTCAAAGCGGAACCAAAACCAGAGCTGATTAAGCACAAAGTGGTGGCAAGCTGCTTTTTTGAGCCGTCGACTCGTACTCGTTTGTCTTTTGAAACCGCTATTCAACGCATCGGCGGCAGCGTGATTGGCTTTGATAATGGTGGCAATACGTCACTGGCGAAAAAAGGCGAAACACTGGCCGATTCAGTACAAGTGATCTCCTCTTATGTGGATGCGTTTGTGATGCGCCATCCCCAAGAAGGCGCAGCACGTTTAGCCTCTGAATTTTCAAACGGCGTTCCTGTGATTAACGCTGGCGACGGCGCTAACCAACACCCAACTCAAACACTGCTCGATTTATTCACCATTGCCGAAACACAAGGCCGTTTAGATAACATTAATATCGCCTTTGTTGGCGACTTGAAATATGGCCGAACCGTCCATTCTTTAACTCAAGCTTTGGCTAAATTTAACCACATTCGCTTCTTCTTTGTTGCGCCGGATGCGCTGGCTATGCCTGACTATATTTGCGAAGAGTTAGATGATGCAGGCATTGAGTACAGCCTGCACACCGATATGGAAAGCGTTATTCCACAGTTAGATATTCTGTATATGACGCGCGTCCAAAAAGAGCGCTTTGATGAATCAGAGTACGCGCACATAAAATCGGCGTATATTTTAACAGCCGCCATGCTTGAAGGTGCGCGCGATAACTTAAAAGTGCTGCATCCGCTTCCGCGCGTGGATGAAATCACCGTTGATGTGGACAAAACGAAGCACGCTTACTTTTTCCAACAAGCAGAAAACGGGGTCTACGCCCGTGAAGCTTTGCTGGCGCTTGTGTTAAACGAAACCCTGTAATAAAGGAGCCCCAACCATGACTAAAGAGACTCAATTGCAGGTTGAAGCCATTAAAAACGGCACGGTTATCGACCACATTCCTGCGCAAATCGGTATTAAAGTATTAAAGTTATTCGATATGCACAATTCTCATCAACGTGTCACGATTGGCTTAAATTTACCCTCTTCCGCGCTGGGCGCAAAAGATCTGCTGAAGATTGAAAATGTGTTCATTAATGAAGCCCAAGCCAATAAATTAGCACTTTATGCACCGCATGCGACTGTCAACCAAATCGAAAACTACCAAGTGGTGAAAAAGCTAGCGTTGACACTGCCTGAGCAGATCAATGATGTTTTTGCCTGCCCAAACAGCAACTGTATTTCCCACAATGAACCGGTCGAAAGCAGCTTTAAGGTTTTCGAAAAGAAAAACGATATTCGTTTGAAATGTAAGTATTGTGAGAAAGTTTACTCACGTGAGATTGTGACCGAACGCGAGTCATAATTAACCCCGTTTAAGTCTATCGATGCCTCACTTTAGTGGGGCATTTTGCACTTTACCTGCCGTTTCTTTAAAGGCAAACTGACGCCTACCCTTCCCATAAAAACAGATGGAACACAATCATGACTAAAGTACTTCATACCGAATCCGCTCCTGCCGCAATTGGCCCTTATGTACAAGGTGTCGATCTTGGCAATATGGTGCTCACTTCAGGGCAAATTCCAGTCAACCCAGTCACCGGCGAAGTGTCAGCAGATATCGCAGTGCAGGCTCGTCAATCTCTCGACAACGTAAAAGCCGTGGTGGAGTCTTCTGGCTTAACGGTTTCTGACATCGTAAAAATGACTGTATTTGTTAAAGATCTGAATGATTTTGGCACGGTGAATGAAGTCTACGGTAAATTTTTTGATGAGCATAACGTGGCAAACTACCCTGCGCGTTCATGCGTAGAAGTCGCTCGCTTACCTAAAGATGTGGGTATTGAAATTGAAGCGATTGCGGTACGTAAGTAAGCATTGCTCATAATCAGCACAGTGTAAGCACCACCAGCATGCCACTCTGACGTGAATGTGCTTTTTCAAACCTCGAACCCCGTTCGAGGTTTTTGTTTAATCCAAAAAAAATCAATTTTTACACCTCATACTTGCTACTTTAGGGTTAGTCACCAACACTTATCGTACTTTTGAACCGTTCGAGGTAGTGAGATGCAAGGGATTATCTATACCGTTCTTTCTGATTTAGTCATCGAAAAATTTGGCGCACTGTTTTGGGATCAAATGCTCGAGGATTTAAAACCTAGCTCTCAAGGCATCTACACCGCTGGAGAGCAATACTCCGATGACGAACTGCTTGCAATGGTGGCTTATTTGAGCGAGCAGAAAAACATCCCCACCGATGATTTAGTCCGGCTTTATGGGCAATACCTATTTTCTCGCCTGTACAACAGCCTTCCTGAAAATTACCCGAATAAAAACAACTTATTAGAGTTTTTGATTTCGGTCGACCAAGTGATCCATAAAGAAGTGAAGCGGCTCTACCCCGATGCCTATTTGCCGCAATTTCAATGTAAAAGCGAGGGCGATCGATTAACCATGTATTACACCTCGAAAAGAAAATTGTGCGCTGCGGCAGAAGGACTCATCATCGGCGCTTCAGAACAATTTGGTGAAGAAGTCGAAATCGAGCAGCCCCAATGCATGCATCATGGTGCTTCATTTTGTGAAATTGTTGTCACCTTTAAGGGCAAACATGAGTGAAATAGAGCAATACCAACGCATTTATGAGCGTGAGCGTCAGGCTCGTTTGCTGGCAGAGCGGTTACTGCAAGAAAAAAGCCGCGAGCTCTACGATAAAATTTTAGAGCTGCAAGAGACTCTGGATCAACTTCATAGCGCGCAAGCACAGCTTGTACAATCAGAAAAAATGGCCTCCGTCGGTCTGCTGGCGGCTGGCGTTGCTCACGAGATCAATAACCCAATCGGTTTTTGTCTGAGTAATTTAAATACGCTGCGTGATTACTCTCACGCCTATATAGGAATTGTCGCTTTGGTAGCACAGCACAAAGCCGAAATTGCTAACACGGATTTCTACCGCAATTATCAAGATTATTATCAACGCCATGATATTGGTTTTGTCGAAAGTGATTTAACTGACATGCTTCAAGAGACTTCGGGTGGATTGCTCCGCGTAAAAGATATTGTCACTAGCCTACAAAGCGTTTCTCACTCCAGTGATGGCCGATTTGTCGAGTGTGAGTTAAATTCGTGTATTGAATCAACACTACACATGGTCTGGAACCAATTTAAATATACGATGGAGGTCGAGCAGCGGTTGGATGAGGCTTTGCCGAAAATCAATGGGATATCAGCAGAGCTACAACAAGTGTTTATGAACCTATTTATTAACGCCTCTCACGCTTGCGAAGCACAAGGAAAGTTAACGATTAGCACAGATTCTGTGGTCGAAAAAGGGAAACGCTGGGTGAGGGTGACAGTGGCAGATAATGGGCATGGCGTGAATCAAGACATCATCAACAAGGTGTTTGATCCTTTCTTCACCACCAAACCTGTCGGCGTAGGGACGGGGTTGGGTTTATCGATTTCATACAGTATTGTTGAAAAGCATGGTGGGAAAATGCAGGTCGAATCTGAAGTGGGACAAGGCACCACCTTCATACTTCTTTTTCCCACCATTTAGTAAAGCAGTTACTGACTGCGTGATGTGACCTGCTTACCATCAAGCATCGCGACCTCTTCATCCAGCTGCGCTAATTTGGCCATCATCTGCTCACGGCATAATGTCGCTAATTCCCGTAAATTTTCTTTTCCATATCCTTCAATACCGATCGGTGGCAGCATCTCAACAATCACATGACCATTGTCCCAACGGTTAAGCTTAATATCATTAGTTGAGCTGCAAACGATGGGGATAATCGGTACACCTGCGCCAATTGCCGCATGAAATGCACCCATTTTAAAGGGCAGCATGCCACGGCCACGCGAGCGAGTACCTTCTGGAAACATCCACACAGACACATCACTGGTTTTTATGCTATCGACAACTTGATCAATGGTGCCTTTGGCTTTGTTGCGATTGGATCTATCAATTAAAATATTCCCTGCTAACCAATACAACTGACCAAACACAGGTGTCCAAACTAAACTTTTTTTCCCTACTGTCACGACTTTCGGCGTTACCGCCGCAGCAACAGTACACAGATCCCAGTTATTTTGATGATTCGCAATGTAGATGTGCTGGCCACGTTGATAAGCATCTTCTGGGATACGCAGTTCTAATTTAATACCCATCAATTTTGACATACGGGCGAATAAACGCCCAAACGTAAATACATGTTTTGGATTGCGTGGGCTAAATAAGCAGTAACCACATCCAAAAACAAACATCACAATGGCAAACAGTGCGACTGCCAATAGACGCAAAAGAGCAATCATTTCAGTTCTCCATGGAACAAAGATAAAAAACGAGCAAGGATAAAAAAGCCGAAACCCAGAGATTTCGGCTCCATTGCATGAGCGAGAGTTTAACTGCTGACTTGAATGCGCTCAATATTAGCGCCAAGAGCCGACAGTTTATCTTCAATTCTTTCGTAACCGCGATCGATATGGTAGATGCGATCGACGATGGTTTCACCTTTTGCGATACAACCGGCAATCACTAGGCTGGCTGAGGCACGTAGATCGGTCGCCATCACCTGCGCGCCACTCAACGATTCCACATCACCACAAATCACGGTATTCCCTTCAATCTCCGCTTTTGCTCCCATACGCATCAGTTCAGGAACGTGCATAAAACGGTTTTCAAAGATGGTTTCAGTGATCTTGCCACCACCTTTTGCCATCATATTGAGTAGGGTAAATTGTGCTTGCATATCGGTTGGAAAGCCAGGATGAGGCGCAGTGCGAATCGAAACCGCTTTAAGCTCTTTTCCGGTCATATCAAGGCTTATCCAGCCCTCGCCTGTTTCAATCTCAGCGCCCGCTTCTTCCAGTTTTGCTAACACGGCCTCTAACAAATGCGAGTGAGTGTTGTGGCAAACAATTTTCCCGCGAGAAACAGCCGCCGCGACTAAAAACGTGCCCGTTTCAATGCGATCAGCCACAACAGCGTGTTTACCACCACCTAAACGTTCAACACCTTCAATGGTAATGGTATCGGTGCCTGCACCGGACACTTTTGCACCCAGCTTATTCAAAAACAGTGCGGTATCGACAATTTCAGGCTCACGCGCAGCGTTGTCGAGCACGGTTGTGCCTTCGGCAAGGGTTGCGGCGCACATAATGGTAATGGTGGCACCCACGCTCACTTTATCCATGACGATGTGTGCACCTTGTAGACGACCTTCGACACTGGCTTTCACGTAGCCATCTTCTAAGGTGATGGTGGCACCAAGCTGCTCTAAACCGTGAATATGCAGATCGACAGGACGAGCGCCAATGGCACAGCCTCCAGGTAGCGAAACTTGGCCATAACCAAAACGAGCCACTAATGGACCGAGAGCCCAAATAGAAGCACGCATCGTTTTGACTAAATCATACGGCGCGCAATATTCATCAATTTGACTAGGGTCGACATGAACTGAGCCATTACGTTCGACTTTAGCGCCTAAACGTTTGAGCAGTTCCATTGTGGTATCAATATCACGAAGGTGTGGCACATTGGCCACTTCTACTGGCTCAGAGGCCAAAATAGACGCAAATAAAATAGGCAGTGCAGCGTTTTTGGCACCTGAAATGGTCACTTCACCTTGAAGAGGTTGTGTTGACCCAATAACTCGAAACTTTTCCATCAATAAACCTTACAGCGACATCAACTTTTTATCACGAGCCCACTCTGTTGGTGTGAACGCTTTAATAGAAAGGGCATGAATGTCGTTTCTTTGAATGTACTCCATCAGTGGAGCATAAATAAGTTGTTGTTTTTTAACGCGACTCATCCCTGCAAAACAAGCATCAACAGCGATAACTTCATAGTGGCTACCTTCACCTTTGACGTGGATCTCTTCAAGGTTTAGTGCTTGTTCTAATAACTGTTGTACTTTTGCGCTATCCACAATGTTCCCCTGCTTAATTCTTTATATGTTGAGCCATTAAACGATCAATGTTGCTCAATTGGAATAGTGTGCGCAGTTGCTCTGGCACGAAACTGAGCATTATATGACAGTTTCGTTTTTTTGCATGCTCTATTAGGTGGATTAACATCACCATTCCGGCAGAGTCTATGCGTTCAACGTTTTTCAGTTCAATCTCAAACTGTGTACTCACCGGGTTCCATTTTTGGATAAACGCCCATAAATCAGGCACATGCTCTCTGTCTAATGCGCCCGACAAAGCCGCAATCGGCATATCAGTTTGATGCCACTGCGGATGAATCATTGCGCTTTACCTTCAAAACGGATCGGCTGATCCGCCAATTGTTGCAGTTCATTGGCAACCGCTAAGATGCCATCTTGGCGAATTTTACCGCTCCATTCAGATTGCTTACTGGAGAGCAAACTCACTCCTTCTGCAATCATATCAAAGACTTGCCATTCGCCATTCTTCTCTTTGCGCAATTTAAACTCAAGTTTGATGTTCGGTCGTGGCGTATCAATAATATCCACCTTCACGCTGGTAATGCGTTTATCATCCGACACCGCCTGTTCAGGCTCGAACTCAATAATTTGGTTACTGTACTGAGTCAATACTTGCGCATATGCACTGACAAGATAGGCACGAAATGCGGTGATGAAAGTGGCGACATCTTCACGCTTGGCCCCTTTTAAGTTTGGGCCCAATAACTTCAGTGCCGCATACTGCTCATTGACGTAAGGCATCAGCTCCTGTTCCACGATTTCTTTCAAATATTCAGGATGGTGGTGAATCGCTTCTTGTTCTGCTTTCAAACGAGTAAATGCCGTTTCAGACACCTGCTTCATCATGGTATAGGGCTGGGTTTTATCCACATTGGCCGCTTGCACAGACATAGCGGCAAAGAGGGTAAATACAAAAATCAACATCCGTTTAAACACTGTTTTTATAAACACTGTTGTCACTCCTTACCTTTTTCTTGTGAGCCACCACCGACGCTATACAGCACTTGGCCAATCAAATCTTCTAATACGAGGGCGGATTTTGTGTCTTCAATTAAGTCGCCCTCTTTTAACATCTGTTCATCTTCAAAGACAAACCCGGGCACAAGCCCAATGTACTGCTCACCAATCAATCCAGAAGTTAGAATTTGCACACTCGACGTTTCTGGAAATTGATCATATTGACTGTTAATAGCCATAGTAACCACAGGCAGCAAGCTCTCTCTATCGAGTTTAATCTCGGCCACTCGCCCAACGACTACACCGCCCACTTTGACTGGCGAGCGCACTTTTAAACTACCGATATTGTCAAATTCTGCTTTCAATTGGTAAGTATGGTTGGAACCCAACCCTTTTACGTCAGCGACCTGAAAAATCATCACCAGAATTGCGCAAATTCCAGCAAGGACAAAGCTACCGACCCAAAGTTCTATTTTTCGTGTTTGCTGCATGATTAATTCCCAAACATCAATGCGGTGAGTACAAAGTCTAGCCCTAATACAGCTAAAGACGAATGCACTACGGTTCTTGTGGTGGCACGGCTAATACCTTCCGAGGTTGGAATAGCATCGTAACCGTTAAACAGTGCAATCCAAGTCACTGTGATGGCAAACATCACGCACTTGATCATACTGTTGCCAATATCTTGCCCTAGCTCTACCGATGACTGCATCGCAGACCAAAAACTGCCGTGATCAATCCCTTTCCAATCCACGCCAACAAGCTGGCCTCCCCAAATTCCGACCGCCATAAAAATCATCGCTAGCAACGGCATTGATATTAGCCCAGCCCAAAAGCGAGGAGCGATAATACGTTTGAGCGGATCAACCGCCATCATCTCTAAACTGGAAAGCTGCTCGGTGGCTTTCATCAGGCCGATCTCAGCGGTAAGTGCAGAACCAGCACGCCCAGCAAACAGCAGCGCAGTCACCACGGGCCCAAGTTCACGCAATAAAGAGAGCGCAACCATCTGCCCAAGGCTACCTTCCGCGCCGTAATCGACCAAAATCACATAGCCTTGCAGGCTCAACACCATGCCAATGAACAAGCCAGAAACGACAATAATCGCCAGCGACTGAACACCAACACTGTAGAGCTGCTTCACTAACAATGGAAAATTCTGAATAGGCCGTGGGCGGCTCACTAATGCGCCAAACAGCATCAAGCTAGCTTTGCCAAAGGCTTGGCAAAATTCGAGCGTACGGCGACCGAGCCCTTCAATCCAGTCAGTCAATGTAGACATCATGAGAATAAATCCTTTTCTAGGCTTTGCGCTGGAAAGCGAAATGGTACTGGGCCATCAGCCTCGCCTTGTAAAAATTGTTGTACGCGAGGATCGCTATTTTGATAAAGATCGTTTGGCGTTCCTTTGGCAATCACTTTGCCGTCAGCCAGCAAATAAACCCAATCGGCAATGCTCATCACTTCAGGAACATCATGAGAGACCACTATCGAGGTCACCCCCAAAGCTTGATTCAAATTGCGGATCAATTCCACCAGCACGCCCATGGTGATCGGGTCTTGCCCCACAAACGGCTCATCATACATGATCAGTTCCGGATCCAGCGCAATCGCGCGCGCTAATGCAGCCCTTCTTGCCATACCACCGGATAATTCGCTCGGCATGAGCAAAGCGGCACCGCGCAGACCAACCGCTTCTAATTTTAATAAAACTAATGTCTTAATCAGCGATTCATCTAATTGAGTGTGTTCACGTAAAGGGAAAGCCACATTATCGAACACATTTAAATCGGTGAATAACGCGCCCGACTGAAACAACATGCTCATTTTTTTACGAGCTTGATACAGCTTTTTGCGACTGAGCATCGGGATGTTTTGTTTGTCGAACCAAATCTCACCTTGTTCAGGAAACAGTTGTCCGCCAATAAGACGTAGCAAAGTGGTTTTACCAATACCCGATGGCCCCATAATGGCGGTAATTTTTCCTTGCGGAACGCTGAGACTCACGTCATCGAAAATCTTCCGTCCTGAACGGGAGAAGGTTAAATTCTTGATTGTGACAAGATCGTTGATTGGCATCATGAGTGTTTCACTATTGTTGTCCGCCCCAAAATGATGGGCAATCATAAGCATAACGTTCTAAAATTAAAAGCACTGTTCAATTACATCCTAAAGTAAAGCATCATCTTTCGCCAAAACAATCTTCCGGTCATTTATTGATGGATAGCTAACTAAACCATGAATTGAACGTAATTAATTGGATCTTCAGCTTCCCTTTTCGCAACCAACACGTCAAAATTAGCGGTTAATTGCATCATTTTTTCACTCATTTCATTAATTAGGTATCATCATGATCGAAGCGGTAGCGTTTCTCATTGTAGGTTTGGTGTTTTTAGTCTGGAGCGCTGACAAGTTAGTCTTTGGTTCTGCCGCGCTTGCTCGCAACTTCGGCATCTCGCCATTAGTGATCGGCATGACTATTTTAGCAATGGGATCGTCAGCACCAGAGATGATGGTATCGGCAACGGCCGCTTTGGATGGAAAAACCGATACTGCCGTCGGTAACGTACTCGGTTCTAACATCGCTAATATTGCTTTGATCTTGGGTATTACGGCTCTAATCAAACCGCTGTCAGTTAGTTCTGCGGTGCTCCGCCGTGAACTGCCGCTGATGATTGCGGTCACATTACTTGCGGGTGCGTTATTGTGGGATAACCACTTAGGATTCTATGAAGGTGTGTTGCTGTTTGCACTTTTCGCCGTGTTTATCATCGCGATGCTACGCATTAGCCGTAACGAACAAAAAAATGGTGACGCGCTACTTGCCGAGCAGGAATCTGAAATACCGCAAGGCGTGAGCAACGCAAAAGCGGCTATTTGGGTAGTAATTGGGCTTATCATTCTGCCGATTGCTGCCAGCGTGTTAGTCGATAACGCCGTCATAATCGCTAAGTTTTTTGGCATGAGCGACTTGGTCATTGGCCTGACGATCATCGCTGTTGGAACCAGCTTGCCAGAATTGGCCGCCTCACTCACAAGTGTGTTGAAAGGCGAAGATGATATGGCTGTGGGCAACATTATTGGCTCGAACGTATTCAATATTCTTGCCGTGATGGGCTTACCCGGCATTCTTAATCCATCGATACTCAGTGAGCATGCGATGGGACGCGATTTTTGGGTGATGCTTGGCGTATCTCTGCTACTCGTTGCCATGGCTTTAGGGAAATCGCGTAGTATTAACCGTATTGAGGGAGGCGTGCTCTTCCTCACTTTTATCGGATACCAAGCTTATCTACTTATGAATATGACCGCTTAACCCAAATTCGGAGTATCGAATGTCGAATCAGTTTGATTATCGCAGTGTTGCACAGCAAGTTCTCGCCACCGAAATGGCGGCTTTACAGCAGCTAGAGCAATACTTTGACGACTCATTTTGCCAAGCGTGTGAAATGATCATTGCCAATGATCACGGCAAAGTGGTGGTGATGGGTATGGGTAAATCAGGCCATATCGGTAAAAAAATTGCCGCGACCTTAGCCAGTACTGGCACTTCGGCATTTTTCGTACATCCAGGAGAAGCAGCGCACGGTGATCTTGGTATGATCGAGCGTGGCGACATCGTAATTGCTATTTCAAACTCTGGCGAATCCTCGGAAATTTTATCACTGTTTACTGTGCTAAAACGGCTCAATATTCGCATCATCAGCATGACAGGCAACCCGTCATCGAATATGGCAAAGTTGGCCGATCTTCATTTGCAAATCACTGTCCCACAAGAGGCATGCCCGCTTGGCCTTGCGCCAACCTCCAGCACCACCGCAACGCTAGTGATGGGCGATGCGTTAGCCGTCGCACTCTTGCAAGCACGCGGCTTTACCGCTGAAGATTTTGCGCTGTCTCATCCCGGTGGGGCTTTAGGGCGAAAATTGTTGCTCAAGCTCTCTGATATCATGCACATTGGCGATGCATTACCAACAGTGCAACCAAATGCATTGATCCGCGATGCCTTACTTGAGATCAGTCAAAAAGGCTTGGGGATGACCGCGGTAGTTGACAGCAACATGCAGCTTATTGGCATCTTTACTGATGGCGATTTACGCCGCATCTTAGACAAACGAATCGATATTCACAGCGCAGCAATCAGCGAGGTGATGACGCAAAACCCAACGGTAGCAACCCCTAACATGCTCGCGGTCGAAGGGTTAAACCTAATGCAAGATAAACGAATCAATGGCTTGATGCTGTGCGAAAGTGGCACATTGGTCGGTGCATTAAACATGCACGATTTGCTCAAAGCAGGAGTGATGTGATGACCATGATTGATACACTCTACGGCCCGGTCTCACTGCCTATTCTCGACATAGCTAAGCAGATAAAACTGCTGATCTGCGATGTGGATGGCGTCTTCTCTGATGGCTTAGTTTATATGGGCAATCAAGGCGAAGAGCTAAAAACCTTCCACACTCGAGATGGCTACGGCATAAAATCATTGATGAATGCTGGCATTGAAGTGGCGATCATCACAGGTAGGCAGTCAAAAATTGTCGAAAACCGTATGGCCGTATTAGGCATTACACTGGTTTATCAAGGTCAGGATGACAAGGTCAAAGCCTATAACGACATTTGTCGCCAGCTCAATATTGCCCCAGAGCACACAGGGTATATCGGTGATGACTTGATTGATTGGCCGGTAATGGAAAAAGTCGCGCTGAAAGTCTGTGTCACGGATGGTCACCCGCTATTAGTTAAACGCGCAAACTACGTGACCCATATAAAAGGTGGGCATGGCGCTGTACGCGAAGTGTGTGATTTGATTTTGCAAGCTCGCGGTGAGTTAGATGTGCACAAAGGCTTAAGTGTATGAGTTTATCTCGTGTCCTCTATGTGATACTGATTTTTATCGCATCGTGGTCAGCCTATTACTTGTTCGATAAAGAACAAAATACCGATATACAAGTTGCTCCGAACTTGGAGTTACCGTCGTTTAGTGGAAAAAATCTCGACAACACCACCTATAACGAGCAAGGTATCCGCAGCTACATCATTCAATCGACGCATCTGGATCATTACGCAAAAAGTGGCGACACCATTTTCGAGTACCCGATACTCAAAGTCTTCCGTGATGGTATTTTGCAAGAGTGGGAGATTACCGCTAAACGCGGCGTACTCGATGAAGAGCAAGTTCTGACACTGTATGACGACGTACTGGCAAAAAACCTATTAGCAGATTCTAGTTTTGATACGCTTTCAACCATTAAGATGAGCATTCAACTCAATAATCGCGATTTTTGGGCCGATAATCAGGTCGATTTGGTTGGGCCACAATTCGAAACACAAGGACAAGCGATGAAAGGCAACTTTGCCGACAATACCGCTATTCTTTATAACCATGTACAAGGTAGATATGAAACTCTCACACCTTAGTCTTATTGCTTGTTTAGCGATTTCTGGTCACGTATCCGCGTTGTCTACCGACAGTGCTCAGCAGATTTATCTGAATGCAGACAGCCAACTGCTTGACATGAAAAGCAACCAAATGACACTCCTTGGTAATGTCAATCTCAAACAAGGCAGTATCAATATCAACGCCGACAAAGTGATTGTAACCCGTGATGCGAAAGATGGCTCCATTCAAGAAATTGAAGGATATGGCAACCTCGCCACTTTTTCGCAATTAACCGACGATGGCAAAACCTTGTATGGTGAGGCGAAAGAGCTCTATTACAAATTGGCCGATGATCAGTTGACGATGATCGATCAAGCCATGTTGTCACAAGATGATAGCATCATCCGTGGTACGAAAATTCGCTACAAAATTTCGTCACAGAAGCTGATGGCTGATGGTAACTCTAACGAGCGAGTATCGACCGTGCTTCAACCGCAAGCCACTACGACACAAGAATAATTATGGCCATACTTAAAGCAGAACATTTAGCGAAAAGCTATAAAAAACGCAAAGTCGTCTCTGACGTCAGCTTGCAAGTAGAATCGGGGCAGATTGTTGGCTTACTCGGCCCTAACGGCGCAGGAAAAACCACATCGTTTTACATGATCGTCGGCCTTGTCGCTCGTGATGAAGGTAAGATCAGCATTGATGATCACGACATCAGCATTTTACCTATGCACAGTCGCTCACGCTTAGGGATCGGCTACTTACCTCAAGAAGCGTCTATTTTTCGAAAATTATCGGTCGAAGATAACATCATGGCGGTACTTGAAACCCGTGAATCGATGACCCGTGAAGAGCGCCAAGATAAACTCGAAGATCTACTAGAAGAATTTCACATTCAACATATCCGCCATAGTGCGGGGATGGCGCTATCGGGTGGTGAACGTCGCCGAGTTGAAATTGCCCGCGCTCTTGCCGCAAACCCACAATTTATTTTGCTTGATGAACCCTTTGCAGGGGTCGACCCCATTTCCGTTATCGACATTAAAAAGATCATCCAACACCTGCGAGATCGTGGCTTAGGCGTTTTAATCACAGACCACAACGTTCGAGAAACATTGGACGTCTGTGAAAAAGCCTATATTGTAAGCCAGGGTCGTTTGATCGCAGAAGGTACACCACATGACGTGCTCAATAATGAAGAGGTAAAACAAGTTTATCTCGGTGAACAATTCCGTCTATGATTAAGTAGAGAGTGACATCAATTCTAAAAATAATAAGGTAACTGGCACTGAATGAAACCCTCATTACAACTGAAGCTCGGCCAACAATTAGCGATGACACCGCAGTTACAACAAGCCATTCGTTTGTTGCAACTCTCCACATTGGAACTCCAGCAAGAGATCCAAGAGGCTCTAGAGTCTAATCCATTATTGGATGTTGAAGAGGCCTATGAAGAGAATGCCACCGCCGATGTTCATAGCATCAATGAGGAAAAAGAAGCCAGTGCTGAGGTGTTAGATATTGAGCCACAAGACAGCTCTGACTTAATTGAAAAATCCGAAATCAGCAGCGAGCTTGAGATCGACACCACATGGGATGATGTCTACAGCGCGAACACAGGCAGCACAGGGATCGCCCTTGATGATGACATGCCCGTGTACCAAGGTGAAACAACGCAAACCCTGCAAGATTATCTACTGTGGCAATTAGATCTCACACCGTTTAGCGACACCGACCGCAGCATTGCTCTTGCCTTGATTGACGCCATCGATGACTACGGTTATCTCACCGTTTCTTTGGATGATATTTTAGAAAGCTTTGCCGATGAAAATATCGAGCTTGATGAAATTGAAGCCGTTCGTAAACGTGTTCAGCAGTTTGATCCCCTCGGTGTGGCTTCAGTCAACCTTCAAGACTGCCTGCTTTTACAATTAGCGACCTACCCTGCCAGTACCCCTTGGTTAGAAGAAGCTAAACAGCTACTGATCCAACACATTGATCTGCTCGGCAATCGTGACTACAAGTTGATCATCAAAGAAACCAAGTTAAAAGAAGAAGATCTGCGAGAGGTATTGCAGCTCATTCAACAACTTGACCCAAGACCGGGAAATAATATTTCAACCGAGCACGCCGAATACGTTGTGCCTGACGTGTCTGTTTACAAAGATCACGGTAAATGGGTGGTAACAATAAACCCAGATAGCGTACCAAAACTTAAGATAAATCAACAATATGCAGCATTAGGCAAAGGTAACAGTGCCGATAGCAACTACATTCGCAGCAATTTGCAAGAAGCAAAATGGCTAATTAAGAGTTTAGAAAGTAGAAACGAGACACTGCTCAAAGTTGCCAAGTGTATTGTTGAACATCAACGTGATTTCTTTGAGTATGGTGAAGAGGCGATGAAGCCAATGGTACTCAATGACGTTGCTTTAGCGGTAGAAATGCATGAATCCACCATATCAAGGGTGACAACGCAGAAGTACATGCATACTCCGCGTGGTATTTTCGAATTGAAATACTTCTTCTCCAGCCATGTCAGTACCGACAGCGGGGGAGAGTGTTCATCGACTGCAATACGAGCACTGATTAAAAAACTGGTGGCCGCTGAAAATACAGCCAAACCATTAAGTGACAGTAAAATTGCAGATCTACTGGCTGACCAAGGGATTCAGGTAGCTAGACGGACGATAGCTAAATACCGTGAATCGTTGGGCATTGCTCCATCGAGTCAGCGCAAACGCCTACTGTAAGGCACAAAATAGAGAAGGAAAGTCTATGCAAATCAACATTAATGCCCATCACATTGATCTGACCGATTCAATGCAAGACTATGTAAACTCGAAGTTTCAAAAACTTGAGCGATTTTTTGACCATATCAATAACGTACAGGTTGTTTTACGTGTTGAAAAAGTACAACAGATCGCTGAAGCTACGCTCCACATAAATCAAGGTGATATCCACGCCGTAGCCGACAATGAAAATATGTATGCTGCCATTGATAGTTTAGTGGATAAACTCGTAAGACAACTCAACAAGCATAAAGAAAAGCTAAGTAGTCATTAATCATGCAATTAAGCGAAGTACTCTCATTGGACTGCACGAAAAGTGCGGTCCAATGCACCAGTAAAAAAAGAGCCCTAGAAATCATTAGCGAAATCGCTGCTGAGTATTCAGGTCAAAATTCCACCGAGCTGTTTGAATGCATGCTCAGCCGAGAAAAAATGGGCAGTACTGGTATTGGTAATGGCATCGCCATTCCTCATGCAAGAATGACCAACAGTGATCGTGCCATTGCCGTTTTGCTGCAGTGTGAAGAACCGATTGAGTTTGATGCTATTGATAATCGACCTGTCGATCTACTGTTTGCGTTGCTCGTTCCTGAAGAGCAGTGCAAAGAGCATTTAAAAACGCTCGCTTGTATGGCCGAGCGCCTCAATGACAAACAAGTTTTAAAACAGCTTCGAAGTGCACAAAGCGATCAAGAGCTGTACGACATCATGACTAACCAATAACCACCGAGCCGAAACTATGCGTTTAATCGTTGTGAGTGGTCAATCAGGCGCAGGGAAAAGCGTTGCTTTACGAGTACTGGAGGATCTCGGCTACTATTGTGTCGATAACCTTCCCGTCAACTTGTTGGATGCGTTTATTCAATCAGTCCAAGGCAGCAAACAAAATGTCGCGGTGAGTATTGATATCCGTAACTTGCCCCAGGAGCCTAGTTTGGTTGCGGATGTTTTAGAGCAGCTAAAACAGAATAACGACGTTAGTGTGCTGTTTCTCGATGCCAGTAAAGAGACACTACTCAAGCGCTACAGCGAAACGCGTCGTATCCATCCTCTCTCATTAAACGCCGATAAACCTTCACTTGCGCAAGCGATTGAATTGGAAAAGTCGCTGCTTGCGCCGCTCAAAGAGCAAGCCGATTTAGTGCTCGATAGCAGTAATCAATCGTTGCATGAGTTGAGCGAAACCGTACGCATGCGAATTGAAGGACGTGAGCGCAAAGATCTGGTGATGGTCTTTCAGTCTTTTGGCTTCAAATATGGACTACCCAGCGATGCAGACTACGTGTTTGATGTGCGTTTTTTACCCAACCCACACTGGGAACCCGATCTTCGCCCATTAACTGGCCTGGATGCACCAATTAAGTCGTTTCTTGAACGCCATAGTGAAGTAATTGAACTTAAACAACAAATTCAAAAGTTTGTTGAATACTGGCTGCCGATGCTCGAAAAAAACAACCGCAGTTATCTCACAATTGCGATTGGTTGCACCGGTGGTAAGCACCGCTCCGTTTACCTGACTCAACAGCTTGGCGAGTACTTTGCTCAATTGGGTCACCAAGTACAGATACGCCATACATCATTAGAAAAACAGCAATAGGAGCGATGGTATGCCACTATTAAGTAAAACGGTTTTAATCCAAAATCGCTTGGGCCTTCATGCTCGTGCAGCCGTTAAGCTGGTTGAACTGTCGCAATCTTTTGATGCGGTGGTCACCATTCAAAGTGAAGAAGGAAAAGAAGCCACTGCAGACAGTGTGATGGGTTTATTGATGCTCGAATCCGCACAAGGTCAATACATCACCATCAATGCTGAAGGCTCACAAGCAGAGCCTGCTTTGCAAGCGGTTAGTTCGCTGATTGAACATAAATTTGATGAAGACGAGTAAGCACAAGGCTTACACTCCACTCTCCCACAGACAGCGCATGCGCGCCCCTGATAGTCAAAATAAATTCAGTGCTTAATAAGAACTTATTAAATAAGGCCTAGAATTAAGTTACTATTCAATACATTGTAAGAATCCTAAGTAGGGGGAAACCATGGCCGAGCAAATTGAATTTGATCAAGCTCACCTAACCCTCCAAGAAGTCAGCGAAGCTTTAGAAAATGGTCGTTTTGTCCATGTCCGTCGCCAATTGCAGGACATGGAGCCAGAAGATATTGCTCACCTCTTAGAAGCCTCTCCACGTAAAAGCCGGGAGGTGTTATGGCAACTCACCGACCCAGAAGACTACGGTGAAATCCTTGATGAACTCAACGAAGACGTCAAAGATGCCCTAGTTTCCAAAATGGCACCCGAAAAACTGGCAGAAGCGACCGAAGGCATGGACACCGATGACGTGGCCTATGTACTGCGTAGCTTGCCAGATGACGTGTCACGCGAAGTGCTTTCGCAGATGGACAGCGCTGATCGCCAGCGCGTTGAAACCGCGCTCTCCTATTCAGAGGAAACAGCCGGCGGGATCATGAATACCGACGTGATCACCATTCGTGGTGACGTTGATATTGACGTGGTTTTACGCTATTTACGCATGCGCGGCGATCTGCCCGAAGCAACCGATGCACTTTACGTGATTGACGATGAAAGTAAGCTGATTGGGCATCTCTCACTCACCACCTTGCTGACCACGCAACCGGATATTCCAGTAAGTGAAGTCATGGATGATGCCGATGAGGCGATTTTGGTCACCACCAGCGACTCAGATGTTGCCAGCCTGTTTGAACGTCGCAACTGGGTGTCCGCGCCTGTGGTGGATGAAAACCAACACTTGGTCGGTCGGATCACCATTGATGACGTCGTTGACATCATTCGTGAAGATGCCGAACACTCAATGATGAGTATGGCTGGTATGAACGATGACGAAGATACCTTTGCTCCGGTAGTCAAATCCGCACGTAAACGGACCATCTGGCTTGGGGCAAATGTTTTGGCCGCCCTCGCCGCAGCCTCTGTTTCTAACATGTTTGAAGCAACACTGGATCAAATGGCCGCCATTGCCGTGCTAATGACCATAGTGCCCTCAATGGGTGGTGTCGCAGGTAACCAAACCGTGGCCTTGGTCATTCGTGGTTTAGCATTGGGACATATCGGTGACAGTAACCAACGTGAATTGCTATTCAAAGAAGCGGCGATCGGTTTTTTAAATGGCATCATGTGGGCCACCATCATTGGCGGCATTGTGGTGGCATGGAAAGGCAATTGGATGCTTGGCGGCATCATTTCCACAGCAATGATGGCCAACCTACTCATTGCCGGGATCGCCGGCGTCACCATCCCAATTTTACTGAAAAAAATGAAAATCGACCCGGCTCTTGCTGGCGGAATGGCGTTAACAACCGTCACCGATGTGGTTGGGCTTTCGGTCTTTCTCGGCTTGGCGACCATTTTGATGTAGCCCTATTTTGATGTAACCCTATAGTGATACATACCCAAACCACCCATAAAAAAAGCTTGGTTGTTATACCAAGCTTTTTCATATTCAGCTTAAGCGATTATTCGCCCGCAATTTTCATCGATTCAAGTAAAATAGACCCAGTTTGGATTTGCGAGCGTGTTTCGACATCACTCCCTACCGCCACCATTTGCTGGAACATATCTTTCAAATTACCCGCGATAGTAATCTCAGATACAGGGTATTGAATCACACCGTTTTCAACCCAGAAACCAGCGGCGCCACGCGAATAATCACCTGTCACTGCATTAACACCTTGGCCCATCACTTCAGTGACTAACAAGCCTGTGCCTAACGCTTTAAGCATCTGCTCAAAATTTTGTCCTGTGGATTGAACATACCAGTTATGGATGCCACCCGCGTGACCAGTTGGAGTCATCTTCATTTTACGAGCGGCATAGCTGCTCAGAAGATAAGTAGAGAGCACACCATCGGTAATGATTTGGCGGTCTTGCGTAAATACCCCTTCACTATCAAATGGGCTTGATGCCAACGCACGTAATACATGGGGTTTTTCGGCAATATTGAACCAATCGGGTAAAATTTTCTCGCCTAACTTATCAAGTAAAAAGGAAGATTTACGATACAAGCTGCCACCACTGATCGCCATCACCAAATGGCCAATCAAACCTGTCGCTACATCTGCGGCAAACATCACCGAAACTTTGCCCGTCTTCAGTTTTTTTGCATCTAAACGGCTGATGGTTTTTTCTGCGGCTTGTTGCCCGACCAGCTCTGGCGACCATAAATCGTCGCGGTGACGTGCAACGGTATAGCTATAATCACGCTCCATCTCACCATTTTTACCCTCACCAATCACGCAGCAGCTAATGCTATGACGGCTAGAGGCATAACTCGCGAGCAAACCATGGCTATTACCATACACTTTCACACCGTAATGGCTGTCATAACTTGCGCCATCACTTTGTTTGATCTTGTTGCTGTAAGCTAACGCTTTCTCTTCTGCAGCAATGGCAATTTTAGCGGCCATGTCCGGGTTAGGTTCATCCGGATGGAAGAGATCTAAATCAGGAATATTTCGCACCATTAGCTCTTTAGGTGCAGGGCCTGCATAAGGATCCTCAGAAGTGTAAAGCGCAATATCAAGCGCTGCAGCGACCGTCTGCGCAATTGCTTTTTCACTGAGATCTGACGTCGACGCACTGCCTTTACGTTGCCCACGATACACAGTGATGCCTAATGCCCCATCACTGTTAAATTCTACGTTTTCAACTTCACACATTCGCGTCGAAACACTCAGGCCGGTACTTTTGGTGATCGCCACTTCGGCAGCATCAGAACTGAGCGCAGCCATCTCTAATGCCTTAGCAACCGCCGCTTCAAGTTCGATGCGCTGCTGAGCAACTTGTTGTTTTACGTCCATATCTCATCAATTATTAGCAAACAATGTCATTAGGATAACAAGAATTTCGCTTTCTCCCCACGATTCTTGCTAAAATAGCTGACATACATAACTCAATAGATGAAGAAAATGGCGCGTAAGAATCAAAAAGCTCCTTGGGAAGAAGAAGAGGAGATCATTTGGGTTAGCAAAACCGAAATGAAAAACGACATGACTGAGCTACAAAAACTGGGTGAAGAGCTGGTTGCTCTGAAGCCATCTCAGTTAGCAAAAATTCCGATGTCTGAAGATTTGATGGATGCCATCAAAGATGCTCAGCGTTTTAGCATGGAAGCCAGACGCCGCCAACTGCAATACATTGGTAAAATGATGCGTACCATCGATGCTGAACCGATTCAAGCGGCATTGGATAAACTGCGTAACAAGCACTCACAAAATACCGCCATGCTGCACAAGCTCGAACAGATGCGTGATCGTATTGTTGAGAAAGGTGACAGCGCGATTGAAGATGCGATGGCACTCTATCCAGAGATGGATCGTCAACGTCTGCGCCAATTAGCGCGTCAAGCAAATAAAGAGAAAGCCAACAGCAAACCACCAAGAGCATCACGAGAGATTTTCCAAGTGCTCAGAGAGCATAACGATAAGTCAGTTTAACCTGTCATAGTGCTGATTAGACGCAAAAACCTCACCTAAACGTGTGAGGTTTTTTTTATTCCCCTGCACGCACAAAATCACTGAGCTGCGCGTCTGCGTGTTGCGCGGAAAGTGCCTCAATGCGATCACTCACTAACACATGTCCTTGAGCCATAAACGCAAAATGGCTCGCAATCGCTTTGGCATCACTAATATGGTGCGTCACCATCACAACAGTGATCTCTCTTTCTGCGGCTAACTGCTTAACCAAAAGCAGCATCTCTTCTCTGAGTAGCGGATCCAAGGCGGAAAAGGGCTCATCCAGCAGCCAGATAGGATGTGGTTGTACAAAACAGCGCGCCAGAGCAACTCGTTGACGCTGCCCCCCTGAGAGCTGCTCAGGCAAGCGATCAAGTAGCGCAGCCAAACCCACTTGCTGCGCGGCGCACTCAACCAACGCCTTTTGTGAAGGGGTTAATTTCAGCCCCGGATGTAGCCCAAGGCTAATATTTTCACGCACAGTGAGATGGGCAAAAAGATTGTGCTCTTGAAACAGCATCGAAAAAGGACGCAAGTGTGGCTCTTGCCCAAGTAAAGATTGCCCTTGCACTTGGATATCGCCGCTTTTCGGTGCAATAAAGCCCGCAACTAAGCTCAGTAAAGTCGACTTGCCCGCGCCACTTGGCCCCATCAAAGAGAGAATCGCCCCTCGCGGTACAGAGAGCGAAAATTCAAACCACTCCTGTTGATACTCATAGTGCACGGCCTTGAGTTCTAACATTGCTTTACCTTTGAATGTGAGTGAAATAACCGCTCAATGAGGGCAAAACAACCCACACTGAGTAGCAACAGCGTAAGGGAAACCACCGCCGCCGCTTGCATTTGGTAACTGCCCAGCAGTTGGAACAGGTAAAGCGGTAAGGTTCTAAACTCTTGGCTACCAAATAGAGCAATCGCACTTAAATCCCCCATTGAGAGCAAAAAGCTGATCGCAAAGGCATGCGCTAAGGGTTTACGCAACGCACGCAGCTCAATCACTTGCAAACGCTGCCACCCTTTAATGCCAAGGCTGGCACATAACCATTGATATTGCTGCGCAATATGCAGCATAGGTTGCGCCAATGTTTTCAACACATATGGCAATGCCATTAAGCCATTGACGAAAAAAACCACCCAATACGCTAGGCTAAATGCATCGGTCCAAATACGCAGTAACAGAAAAAGCCCTGTACTGATAACAAGCCCTGGCGTGACCAAAATAATCGCGCCAATCAACTCTAGTTGGTCCGCCTTACGGTTGTGCTGCTGTAGGCGCCAAGCGCGAGTCGTGATGAGTATGGCAACCCCAGCCGAAACAGCAACCACGCTTGCCAATAACGCCACTTGCAGTGAAGCCCAAAGCGCACGCCAGAATTGCTCATCGCTCAAGACGTGAAAAAGCTGCGAATTTAAACCGCTCAAGATGACCATCACCAGCGGCGGAAGTACTAACAGCAACGCAAGGAAAATCCACCCGCCGTCCCAACATTGCGCTTTTCGATTGTCTCGACTAACCACATAATCACTCGCTTGACGCCCTGTGGTGATGGCTAACGGCTTCGCTAAGCGTGAAATGGATAGAGACAGCAGACCGCATAACAGCATCTGCCACAGCGCAAGCAGCGCGCCCGCTTGTAAATCAAAATCAAATTTGATCGCTTGATAAATCGCCAGCTCAATTGTGGTGGATTTAGGCCCGCCGCCAAGTGCCATCACAGTGGCAAAACTGGTAAAACAGAGCATGAACACCAAACCACAGACATGAGGAAGCTGCTGACGCAAACGCGGCCATTCAACCCAACGAAATTTGTGCCAATGACTCATGCCAAGATGCGCGCATAACTTATGTTGTTCTGCCGGGATCGACTCTAACGCTTGCAGCAATAAACGGCTGGCATACGGGAGATTAAAAAACAGATGCGCCAGTAAAATACCGTTTAATCCGTAAATGGAAAACGGCAGTTTGCTATCAAACCACGCGAGCAGCGAGGCGAGCAGACCACTATTACCATAAATGGCCAACAAACCAAATACGCCCACCAGCACTGGAAGCACTAAGGTCGTTGCAAACAATTTGATCAGCAGCGCGCGTCCCCAAAATCGACGACGGTAAAG
Source organism: Vibrio sp. 3-2(1) (assembly GCF_963887575.1). Taxonomy (NCBI): domain Bacteria; kingdom Pseudomonadati; phylum Pseudomonadota; class Gammaproteobacteria; order Vibrionales; family Vibrionaceae; genus Vibrio; species Vibrio sp. 3-2(1). Next base: position 43,746 of record NZ_CAWPGB010000055.1, read on the forward strand.
TGCGTGAGCGACAGGAACCGCGAAACCAACACTGAGCAGCATCGACAAGCTGGCTTGGTAAAAACTAAATTGAGTAACATGGCGATAATACGGGTCTTGCCATACGTGCATCACATTTAAGCTGGGTGCTTGTAACAGCAACGCCGCCAACGCACTGATGACAAAGGTCGCGACAAGCATCGCGACCCCAATGCCTATTTTAGGAATAGCATTCAAACTTTATCGAACCTTAAAACGTTAAGGCGGTTTGCCACTCACGGATCCACGCTTTACGCATCTCAGACACCTCTTGTGCGCTAAAGGTAAGCGCCTTTGGTGGCACAACCAGCGTTTCAAAACCTTTCGGTAGCGCGACAGACGTCACAGGATACATCCAGTTTCCGGTTGGCATCACCGACTGAAATTGATCACTTAAAATAAAGTGCATGAACTCATCGGCCAATTTGCCGTTATCACTGTGTTTTACTTTCGCAGCGACTTCCACTTGCATGTAGTGTCCTTCGGCAAAATCGGCAGCCGCGTACTTAGCGTCATTTTCCGCAATCAAATGATAAGCTGGAGAGGTGGTGTAAGAGAGCACCAGATCGGACTCACCTTTTAGAAACATCGCATAGGCTTCTGACCAACCTTTGGTGACTGTCACCGTCTTATTGGCGAGCTGTTGCCATGCCAAATTGGCTTTCTCACCATAGACAGATTTCATCCACAGCAGTAAGCCTTGACCGGGTGTTGAAGTTCGCGAATCTTGATAAATCACTTTAAGATCATCGCGCTTTTCTACCAACTCTTTTAAGCTTTTCGGTGGGTTTGCTAATTTCTCTTTATTGTAAACAAAGGCAAAATAGCCGTAATCATAAGGAACAAATGTTTCATCACTCCAACCACCGGGTAGCGTGACTTGGCCCGTCTCGACATTATGATTTGCCAATAAGCCAGTCTGTTTGGCCTCGGCCATTAAGTTGTTGTCTAAACCGAGTACGATGTCTGCTTTACTGTTATTACCTTCAAGACGCAAACGGTTTAGGATCGATACCCCATCATCGAGTGCCACAAACTGAAGATCGCAAGCGCATTGTGCTTCGAATGCTTTTTCAATCGCCGGTCCCGGGCCCCATTCTGATGCGAACGAGTCATAGGTATAAACGGTAAGGAGATTGTCAGCGGCATGCGCTGAAAAAGAGGTGATGGTGGCAAGTGCAATGGTATTAAGAGTGGTGTTCAACTGGTCGCTCTCCTTGGTTGAGCGGCACAGGCTTGAGGAGGATGAGAATATTCCATTATTCCTATTCTGATATCCTAACCCAATTCCTACGCCAGCATTATCTGGTTCAGGTTTACGGGTCCCAAGCTCACGCTTGATCTCAGCAGCATTCATTGAGATGAATGATTTGCTCCCCGTTGAGTGAGGTGGATTGTAATTGGAATTAACGCAATAAGCTACACCGTTGGGCGTGAGTCATATCCCCAACGTGGCACAAGCCCTTGCTCAACGCCTAAATGGTCCAAAATACGCGCCACCATAAAATCGACCAAGTCTTCAATTGACTGCGGCTGATGATAAAAACCGGGGGCAGCGGGCATAATGGTGACGCCCATTTGCGACAACTTGAGCATGTTTTCTAAATGTAAGGTGGAAAACGGAGTTTCGCGCACCACTAACACCAATTGGCCACGCTCTTTCATCACTACATCGGCAGCACGTTCGATCAAATTATCGGACATGCCATGGGCAATCGCCGCAACGCTGCCTGCCGAACATGGGCACACCACCATCTGTTTTGGCGCGGCAGAGCCCGAAGCCACTGGAGAGAACCATTCTTCTTTGCCGCACACGACAAGCTGTGAGGCATCACAGTGTAAATGTTCCACCAACGCTGTTTTGGCTGCCTCAGTCCCACTGGGCAACTTTAAACCCTGCTCGGTTGCAAGCACAACGCGCGCGGCCGAAGAGATCAGCAGATACACTCGGTAATCTGCAGCCAATAAACACTCCAACAGACGAAGTCCGTAAGGAGCACCTGAAGCGCCAGTAAAGGCTAAAGTGATGGCTTTCTGTTGTATTGTCATAACTCTCTATTTCGTTTGTGTCGCTGGCATTACATGGCTTAATTTAATGCAAGTAGGAGCTTGTTATGAATACCTTCAAAGCCACCATTGCTCATCACCAAAATGTGATCGCCCGGCTGGGCTTCCTGCGCAATTTGCGCGACGAAAGCATCAATATCATCATGCACTTGCGCTGGTTGTAAGCATTGATCAGCTACATCCTGCACCGACCAAGCAAGATTGTTCGGCTGATAGAGATAAACTGAATCGGCTTGCTGTAATGACGCCGCTAAAGTTTGCTTATGTACGCCCAACTTCATCGTAGCCGAACGAGGCTCTAAAACCGCGATAATTTTCTGATCGCCTACCTTGTTACGTAAACCACCCAAAGTAAGTTCAATGGCCGTTGGATGATGAGCAAAATCGTCATACAACGTAATACCGTTCACTTCACCTTTGAGCTCTAAACGACGTTTGGTATTGATAAATTTGCCCAAAGCTTGACAGGCTAAATCTGGTGTGACCCCCACGTGACGCGCCGCGCCAATCGCCATTAAGGCGTTATCGACATTATGATCGCCAACCAAATCCCAAGTCACGCGCCCCACGCGTTCATTGTCAAAGAACACATCAAATTGCGAACCATCACGCGTGATTTTTTCAGCTTTCCACTGCACTTGCTCGCCGGTAAACTCGGTTTCGCTCCAGCAGCCACGTGCGAGAACATCCGCTAATGCGCGCTCTTTTTGCGGAGCAAAAATACGACCATTGCCCGGAACAGTACGCACTAGATGATGAAATTGGCGCTTAATCGCTTCAAGATCGTCAAAAATGTCCGCATGATCAAACTCTAAATTATTCAACACTAAAGTGCGTGGATGATAATGGACAAACTTAGAACGCTTATCGAAAAAAGCACTGTCATATTCATCGGCTTCAACCACAAAAAACATGCTTTCGCCCAAACGCGCAGAAATGCCAAAGTTGCCAAGTACGCCTCCCACCAAAAAGCCCGGTTGGTAACCGCAATCTTCTAAGATCCACGCCAACATGCTCGACGTGGTGGTTTTACCGTGTGTACCAGCCACCGCAAGAACCCAGCGGTCATGCAACAGGAACTCTTGCAACCATTGCGGGCCAGAGGTGTAACGCAAGTTGTGGTTCAGCACATATTCAACACACGGATTGCCGCGACTCATGGCGTTGCCAATCACCACCAAATCAGGCTTGGGCTCTAATTGAGCAGGGTCAAAGCCTTCGATAATCTCGATCCCTTGAGACTCCAATAACGTACTCATCGGTGGGTAAACGTTGGCGTCGCTGCCGGTAACTTTATGACCTAATTGCCGCGCTAAAACGGCAACACCGCCCATAAACGTACCGCAAATCCCAAGAATGTGAATATGCATAAATCCTAGCCTCGCACATGGCGTTGTGAGTGATTGTCTCCATTATCACCATCCATTTAAGAAAAGCGAGCATGTTTGCAACTTCTAAAAAGTCGACAAACAAATTGAGATCTCAATCTGTTACTTCATTACCATTAAAAAGATCTAAGCCCTAAAATCGCAGTGTTACCCAAACGTTATCAAATGGGTCACTCGTTTCGGCCGACATCCCAACAAGAGGATGCGTTGTGAAACAATCACTCCCCCCTATATAGCTATGTTAAGGAAATAACATGTCTGAGATTCGCACTCTTGGCGAGTTTATTGTTGAGAAACAACATGACTTCCCCCACGCAAGCGGTGATCTTTCATCTCTGTTGTCCTCTATTCGTCTTGCGGCAAAAATTGTTAATAGAGAAATCAACAAAGCAGGCCTTGCTGATATTACCGGTGCAGTTGGTACGGATAATATTCAAGGCGAAGAACAACAAAAACTCGATGTGTACGCCAACGAAAAATTTAAAGCGGCGCTTGAAGCGCGCGATCAAGTGTGTGGTGTCGCCAGTGAAGAAGAAGATGAAGCGGTTGCGTTCAGCAAGGAGCTCAACAAAAACGCAAAATACGTGGTGTTGATGGACCCGCTGGACGGCTCATCTAACATCGATGTCAATGTCTCTGTCGGCACGATTTTTTCTATTTATCGCCGCGTATCGCCAGTCGGCACGCCACCAACACAAGAAGACTTCTTACAACCCGGTAATAAACAGGTTGCGGCTGGTTATGTTATTTACGGCTCTTCAACCATGTTGGTGTATACCACTGGCAACGGCGTGAATGGCTTTACTTATGATCCGTCACTCGGCACTTTCTATCTTTCACACCCCAATATGATGACCTTCGATGATGGTAAAATTTACTCCATCAATGAAGGTAACTACATCCGCTTCCCAACCGGCGTCAAAAAATACATTAAATATTGCCAAGAGAATGTGCCTGAAGATAATCGCCCTTACACGTCACGTTACATTGGTTCGCTAGTGGCGGATTTTCACCGTAACCTGCTCAAAGGTGGGATCTATCTATACCCAAGCACGCAAAGCCATCCAAACGGCAAGCTGCGTCTATTGTATGAATGCAATCCTATGGCGTTTTTGATTGAACAAGCAGGCGGTATTGCTTCTGACGGTGTCAATCGCGTGTTGGATATTAAGCCGACAGAACTGCATCAACGTGTGCCATTCTTCTGCGGTTCAAAAAATATGGTCCATAAATTGGAAGAGTTCTTGGAACTCAATCGCGATTAAATCAGCTCAATGAGCGCCTAACTCTAGGCGCTTTTTTTATCGATAAATATGAGGCAAGACTCTCTTTTTACGGTTTACACCGTTTCCTATTTACCGCTAAAGTTGCAACACAAGCGTTTACGTTCTGTTAATCAACCCAAAACAATTCAAGTCCAGCGACGAAAAAGGAAATGCTAAATGAGCTTAAACAACGTTCCGGCAGGAAAATCACTGCCTGATGATATTTACGTGGTGATCGAAATTCCAGCCAACGCCGACCCAATCAAATACGAAGTCGACAAAGAATCTGGCGCGGTATTTGTGGACCGTTTCATGTCTTCACCTATGTTCTACCCATGCAACTACGGTTATGTGAATCACACCTTATCGCTCGATGGCGATCCTGTCGATGTGTTGGTGCCCACGCCTTATCCGCTCATGCCAGGCTCGGTGATTCGTTGCCGCCCAGTTGGCGTATTGAAGATGACCGATGAGTCTGGTGAAGATGCCAAAGTGGTGGCGGTTCCTCACTCCAAGCTCACCAAAGAGTACGACCACATTCAAGACGTAAATGACCTGCCAGCACTACTGAAGGCGCAAATTACACAGTTCTTTGAACGCTATAAAGAGCTTGAAGCGGGCAAATGGGTCAAAGTCGATGGATGGGAAGATGCCGCTGCCGCGCGAGCTGAAATCCTGACTTCATTTGAACGCGCCCAAAAATAGCCACCATAATTAAACAGTCACGATAGTTATATACCCAAACAACTTGGAGTTGCAGGTAGGCGGCAAGTGAGTGAGTCCCCATGAGCATAGGCAAACTATGTGATTGGGGTGAACGAACGTAGCCAACACCGCTGCAGCTTCAAGTAGGAAGGGTATAAGTGTCGTTATAAATAAAAAGCCACATCCTGCTAATGCGCGATGTGGCTTTTTATTTCCATTTTCAACGCCGTTCGTTACACCCGTTGGCACCAATCTCCAGAATTAATCACAGCAGTAAGACGGCTGTGATCTTGATAGAGATAAATCCACGCACGGCCAAATGGGGTTTCGATCGTTTCACGGCGATATTCGATGGGAATATCTTCTAAAAGATCGAGTTTTGCTAGTGTTTGCTCATCCACTCGATATACCTCACCAACTATCGATTGCTGTCCCTGAGCCAAGCCAGGATATGGACCTAGATCATACAGCGCATAGTCAGCTGGCGTGTAGAACGATCCTAACATTTCGCTTGTCTCAAGCAGATGCGCATTACTTTCACCACGGCGTAATGTGCCGTAGACAAAAACCAGATGTTGCATATGACTGTCCCTAGTTAAATTCAAACTGATACAAAAGATCCACCGCGCTATCTAAGCCGGATACCGCTTCAACGTACAAATCCCTCATCAAGCGGTAACGCACGGTAAATTCGCCCACCGAGCTGAAAATACCAACACCATATTTCACTTGTAGCCCCGGTAAAATATAGCCGCTTACCGTCACTTGTGAATCATCACCGGAACCGGCCGTATCCAATTGTAGATCTTGCACACCGAAGGCTTGACCAATTTCGCCCACCACCTTACCGCTTTGTGCCAAGCTCAAACCAATCAGTGCAGTGGTCATCGCATTGCCACCCGCCTCGCCATCAATATTCTGACCACGAAGTAGGTAAGAAAGTGCATTGGCTTGTGGCATCGCGGGTTCTGAAAAAATGGAGACTGCGGGTTCATCGGCAGAGCCGGTCACTTTTACCCCTGCAATCACGCCATCTTGTGTGTTATCCGGGTTGCGCACCGCTTTAATCGAAACATAAGGTTGATCAACCGGTCCATTCATTAAAATTTTGCCTTCTTGGATCAGCAAATCTTGTCCAAAGGATCGATACGAACCATTTTGGATGTTTACTTCTCCAGTAATAAAAGGACCTTTATCCTTTTGCGCCACATTGAGGCGGCCAATCAAGCCGCCTTGCAAACCAAAGGCACTGAGCCGGAAATCATCACCAATCGAGATGTTTACATTCGTTTCAACGTTAAATGGCATGGCGCTTTGCTCGCTCACAGGCTGTAAAGCCGCGTCCAATATCACTTGATCTTTGGAGACACCAATCGCGCTCGGAGGCAACTCTTCTACCACGATACGTCCCCAAGGCAGGTTAATATTCCCTGTCACAGTGGCCAGTTGAGGTTCTAGTGTGATGCTCATGTCTGGGATAACTTTAATCTTGACGATAGGCGGCAGATCCACCAATAGCTCATCGGCCAACACGCGCAGGTTGGCACGCCACTGCTCCATTTTCTGCCAGTCGGCATCCCCCTTGATACTCAACTCGCCATCCGCAGTTTGAATCGCTGCATTGAGCAAGGCTTGGTAACCATTAAAGTCCATCGCCACTCGGCCCGAGGTAACATCCAGCGGCGAAATATCGCCTTTGACGACAATGTCATCCACCACCACTCTGCCCATCACTTTCGGGTGCAACATCGGCCCACTGAAGGCAAGTTGACTGCTAATCTTCGATTTCGCTTGGCTATAATCCCCAAGCAGCGGCTGTAGAAAATCAATATTAAAAGTGGAAAGCGTTAATGCGCCATCCATCATTTTTTCTTTTGCCATTAGATCCGCAATAGTGATTTGCCCCGACAGATCGCCATTATCGGTCACATCCACTAGCCAACGAGCAAACAGCTTGTTCTGTTCAAGCGTACTTTCAATAGTGACGCTATCCCAACCTAAAGTAATGGCTTGGTCGATGTGCTGCGTGACTGCACCTTGGCTTAAGCTGAGTGACACTTTCGCTTGAGGCGCAGTATTGGGCGCCCATTGAGCTGTGAGACTGACATCGGCTTGGCCTTTAAGTTGAGTCTCTTGCGGTAAAAACATTGCGATTTGCTGAAAATCAAAATGGTTGAGAGAGAGCTCGGCCGCACCACTTTGCCCCACAGTCGCGTCTTTATCTAAGCAGAGCGATGCTCCCTCTTGCTGCCAACAATGCGCGGCAATCGTGGCTTGTTGTTTCTCGATATTAACCGCAACAGGTGTCGCTTGGTTTAATAGCCACGGCCCTTGTTCTGTGGACAGTTGTACTCGTTCCAGCGCACCTTGCCACTGCATCGTCGGCTTATCTTCAAAAGATCCGCTGATCGCCAAGCTGGTTGAAATCAGATTTGAAATGACGTCTAAGCTCAGTTGATGCTGCGCTTGGGTACCTGAAAAACGCAAGTCCACACTATCAACTAACTGCTGCTGGTAGCTCAACTGGCTCGCCTGCAATTTCACTTCGGCTTGTGGCACAGGAAGTGGCGTAACATCACCAGTTAAAGTCACCTGCTTTAGGGTCGCTTGTTGCTGCCAAGCAAGATCATTTGCATTGAGGCGCAGCTTGATTTGTGGCTGCTGTAAATCACCACGCAGATAAATATCGCCAATTACTTTGCCGTGCAAATCAGGAACACTTTTCACCAGATCCGCAAAATCAACCGATAAGCCCATACGCCACTCTTTATCCAGCTCACCTTTGGCCGTAATCTGGTTGGGTCCATGGGCTAACGTTAAGCCGCTGGTCGACACAGTAAAAGCGCCTTTCCCTGTCATATCTGATGCGTTTAATTGACCTTCAATATTCAGTGGGTAGCCACGCAACACACCCTCAATATCCAAAATAGGCAGCGCAACGTTCCAACCGCCCTGCTCGGTCAGCTCACCCGTAGTTTCGAGCTTACCGCTGATCACGCCTTCGGCTTGCGGCCACTGTAATCCCGGCTGAATCTGTTCTAAATTCAGCGCCGCTTGCCAGTGAATTGGGGCTTGCCAGTTGGCCATCACTTGGCCAGCAATTTGCCCCCCTAAGGTGTCGATTAGCAAAGAATCTAAGTTGATTTGCTGTAAAGTACCTTTACCAGCAACATCCAGCGTCACATCGGGCAGATCTTTACCTTGCAATTGGCCATTGAGCACCACGCTATATCCGTCGAGTGAGCCTTTAGTTTTTAAGCTCGGCACGCGAACAAAATAGTCTCCTTGCCCAATCAATGGCCACTGTGCTTGAACATCATCTAACGAAATATCAAACGGGATCTCAGGTTGCAGTAGCACCAATTGCGCATTTAAGTTTGCTTGTGCAAGCCCGCCCAGTTTCGCGTTGAGCGTTAAATCACCCAAGCTCCCCGAAGCCTCTAGTGCCAGTGTTTGCCCCTGAGCTTCGGCCATTTTGAGCGTGCTTTTTAAAGAGAGATTGAGCGGATAGTCTCCCTTCAACTGCGCATCAGCTTTTAGGTTGGCAATCAATTGTGGCAGCTCAAGCTCAAGTGATTTTAATGAAACACTGCTCTGATAAGCATTGGCGACCAAACCAAGATGCTTGACAACCAAAGGCTCAGCTTGCTGAAGAGTAAACTGGTTGATATCAAAACGCTCCACTTCCAATTGCAGCGGAATGATCACCTCTGGCAAGGTGATGGGCGTTTTCACCGCAGGTGCCGCCGTCGATGATACGGTTGTGGATGGAGTGGATTTAGATTGTGCGCTTGAGGCTGAATCGACATCTTCATTGGTCGCAAGCTTCAGTTGAATATCGCTCCAACTGGTTTTGCCAATTCGTAAGCGATTACCTTGAAATGAGGCATGGGTAGAAAATTGCTTCCATGCCAGCGTATTGCCCAAAATATCCAGCTGAATATCATTGAGCTCCACACGGCCAACCTTAATTGGCACCGGCGTTGAGATTGACGTAATGGGATCAGAGGCAGACGAAGGCTCACCTTGCGTCGAAGGGGGAAGCTCTGGCAGTGCCAGCCTTAAGCCACTGATCGCAAGTTCATTTAAGCAAATTGAAGGCTCCAATAAGCAGCTAGCACTTATGGCTAATGTCACGCGCTGCACATCGAGATCGAGCTTTAATGCTTCATCGGAAAAAGTGACTTGGTTGAGCGTGAAACGTGGAAAAATTGCACCTTGAGCGCTGACAACCTGCAGTTGTGGCAGCGCTTTTTGCGCTCCCCACAACAGGCCGTTAAGCCCTGTGTTGGTAAACAACAAGGCTGCGAGTGTAATAAATACCGCGCCCAACAAGGTGAATAAAATCGCCGATACCCATTTGGTTATCTTCAACATCACTTTGGTCATAGTTCAGGCCCCAAGGTGAAATGCAGCTGAAATTCATCGCCGGGATTAGCGTCAAGCCCCCATGCAAAATCTAAGCGGATCGGTCCAACCGGAGAAGCCCAGCGAATCCCGGCTCCCACACCGGTTTTCCAATCAGGCGAGTCATTAAAGGCATCGCCATAATCGACAAACAGTGCGCCCCACCAATTTCCAACCAAGCGATATTGATACTCCAACGAACTGGTGGCGATGTATTTGGCCCCAGTCAGTGCGCCGCTGGCATCTTTAGGTGAGATAGATTGATAGCTATACCCTCGCAAATTGTTATCGCCACCAGCAAAGAAGCGCAGAGAAGGCGAGAGTTTGTCAAACTCTTCACTGAAGTTTGCGCCGCCGTCTAAACGCAATAAACCACGATGGTTTTGCCCAGCGCTGCGTATCCAAGCCGTGCCCGCCAACAACCGCACCACACGCGTTTCAGAGACGAAATTTGGATCGCCATACTCAAGTGTGATGCTCTGTTTATCGCCCCACATCGGCATTGAACCACCACGAACACGCGAACGAGAATAGGTCGCTCCCGGTAATACAAACTGGCCGACATCGCTTTGCAAACCTTGTTCGTAGTTTTCTATCAAATAACGAACGAATAGGGTTCGATGCCAACCACCATCACGCAACCAGTGGCGTTCAAACGATAAGTTAGACTCCAAACTCTTCGTATCACGGTTATCGACATTCTTCATTCCATACTGAATTCGATAATATTCACGCCGCACATCTTCTAGCGGTATTTTGTAGCCAGCGGTAATGGTCTGCTCTGGGGCAGAAAGGGAGAAACTGCTATCAAAACTGTGGCCGAGGCTGTTAACCCAAGGTTTCTTCCACTTGAATGAACCACGCACTCCCACATCCGTTGAGTAACCTAAACCGGTTTCAAGCTGATTTCGAGCTTGCGGTGCAAGGGAAACCTTCATCGGCAGTTCGCGACCGTTCTCCAGTTGGCTAAGATCGGGTTCAACAAAAACAGAGGAAAACCAATCGGTATTGGATAAGTTTTGGTTATATTCCCCTACCTTGGAAACAAGGTAAGGATCATTGGTTTTATAGGGCTGAAGTGAGCGAACTCGCTGATCTTCAATTTGGCTGCCAGTAATGAGCGAGGGACCAAAATGGTAACGAATACCACTGTTAAAATGAAGGCGTACGAAAGCTTCATTCAACTCTGGCGCAACTTCCAAACGGCTTAATTCAAAATTCCCGTTAAAATAACCTTTTTGCAACGCTAAGTTACGGATACCCGATTTCAAAGCATCGTACTGGCCATGATTAACCGCCGCGCCCACTTTAAGGGCATTGCGGTTAATGAGATTGGCAAAATCAGCATCAGATTCAGCTTCCCCGCTGATCACCACATCCATCTCTTTAATGGTTGTTAGCGGTCCAGGATTGATATTGACCATCAGCTCTTGCTCATCGCTCACCACCACAAACTCAAATTGAGGATGGTAGTAACCCAGCGCGACAAGCGCTTCCGTCATGCTTTTCTCTAAACGAGATTGAAAACGAAGATGCGTTGAATAGTCGCTATCTGGAATCGACGATAAATAGGCTTCAACGTTGTTTTCTAATTCACCCTCTAAACCATTAATGGTTAACGCCACCTTGGCATACGCCGAAGTGGAAATAAGTAGCATCGTGAATAGAACTGGTAATGATTTTCGTCTCATGCTTAATTAAAGGAACAGTTGAGTAAACAGATCGTTAATGGATGGAAATCATACCGCCAATAGCACGCTCCGTCTGTATGAAATCAGTCAATTATTCGGGCTGAATGTGAAACAGTGGCTCAACAACAATAAATAAAGCCAAAAATCGGTACACAAAAGGAAAGATCATGCTCAATAAACAAACAATGGTCAGCGCACAAACAGCACTGAAAGGACGAGAAACCCCTATGTCAGTGGAGGAAATTCATTACGTTAACCACAGCAACATCACTGAGCAGCCTAATGAGCATCAGCAACAAATAGTGATTGGCATGGGCTGTTTTTGGGGCGCTGAACGCTTATTTTGGCAACTCGATGGTGTGGTGTCGACTTCAGTAGGCTATGCTGGCGGCTTTACCCCAAACCCAACTTACGAAGAAGTATGCAGTGGTGAAACTGGCCATACTGAAGTGGTACGCGTAATCTTTGATCCACAGCGCTTGCCATTAGAAAAGCTATTAAGTCATTTTTGGGAAAAGCACGATCCGACCCAAGGCATGCGTCAAGGTAACGATAAAGGCACTCAGTATCGCTCCGCTATCTATACCTATTCAGAACAACAACAGCAAATAGCACAAGCCTCAAAGCAGCGATACCAGCAGGCGTTGTCAGCCAGTCAACGAGCCTTAATTACCACCGAAATTGCACCCGCTGGTCCTTACTACTACGCCGAAAGCTATCATCAACAATATTTAGCTAAAAATCCGAATGGTTATTGTGGGTTAGGAGGAACAGGCATCTGCTTCCCACCCCAGCTCAGCGAATAAAGCGTGTAGAATTGAGGCTTTGTTAGCATTTTGTTAACCGTTTAATGGCCTCTTTTCGTGGTTTTATTGATTCTATGCTATACCTTTGTTGCTCAACTAAAAGGGACCCCTACAATGAAAAGTAAACGAGTGATCGCCATTCTAATGGCCTGCTGTCCAGCGCTTGCCATGGCACACAACATTACCCAAGGTCAGCAAGTTGCTGATGTTTCAGTGGAAAAATATGGTGAAATCATCCTACAAGATGATAAAACGGCCTTTCAAACTTGGGATACCAGACAACTGCTAGGCAAAGTGCGCGTCATTCAAGCCATTGCTGGTCGCAGCAGTGCTAAAGCGTTAAATGCACCATTGATGGCCGCCATTACGGCCGCACAATTTCCCGCAGAAAGTTATCAAACCACCTCGATCATCAACCAAGATGATGCGATTTGGGGCACAGGATCGTTTGTCAAATCTTCCGCTCAAGACAGCAAGAAAGAGTTTCCGTGGTCTTCCATGGTGCTAGATGAAGCGGGAAATGTAGCCAAAGCGTGGGATTTAAAAGAGGAATCATCAGCGATCATCGTTCAAGACAAGCAAGGTAAGGTACTGTTTGTTAAGGAAGGTGCATTGAGTGATGAGGAAATTCAAACGGTTTTAGGCTTGATCAAACAGAATTTATAATAACCTTAGGTGGCCGATAACACGGCTGCCTTTGCTAAACATATCGTGGTGAAAGGTGCTTTTATAAAAATAAGAGTACGCTTTATTCTCACAATATTGTTATATTATAACAATTATCATTTTACTACTGTATTGGTTTGATGTTTACCCGTCTACATTGCCCCCATTACCGAGCTCAAAGCATTGCATTATGTGCCATGCTGCTGATGCTATGGTTGAATGTCGCTTCTGTAGATCATCACCTCGATACTAATCCTGCGCATCACGCGCAGCATCATTGCCAACTTTTTTCTGGCTTTCAAAATGGTCTAAGCAGTGCGCTGCCTATCCTTCCTGCCGTTAGTGGCAGCGAAATTCGATCATCAGTAGAGAAAACTCAGCGTCGCCCCTCAGTTCATTACGCTTATCTTGCTCGCTCGCCTCCTCACTTTTAGACGTCTTATCTAGTTATTTATGATTTGTTACCCAAAGCCAACGCGCTAAGGGCTATTTTGATGTTTAAAAGGAATCACCTAATGTTTATCCAACGTAAACTCGCTCTCTCTATCGGCCTAATCTTAAGCACGCCAGCACTGGCAAATGAAGAGTTTCGCCAACATGAGGCTCATGTACATGGCCACGTCGAGTTCAATATTGCTCAAGATGGGCAAGATTTACTGATTGAAATCACCGCCCCCGGCTCTGATGTAGTCGGCTTTGAACATGCACCACAAAATGATGAACAACAACAGCGCTTAAATAAAGTCCTGGAGCAGTTCAGCCACGCCGATGGCATTTTCCAACTGCCCGCTCCGGCCAAGTGTCATTTAGAAGAAAGTCGTATCGCCCATACGTTAAATGGTGAGCACCACGACCACGACCACGACCACGACCACGACCACGACCACGACCACGACCACGACCACGACCACGACCACGACCACGACCATCATGAAAAACATGATGATAAACATCAAGATAAAGATGCTCAACACGCACACCATGACCATAAAAAAGATGTGCATGATGAAGGCGAGCACAGTGGTCACGGTGAATTCACGATTCAGTACCAATATCACTGCGATAACATGCCGCAATTGCAGTACCTCGACACGCAATGGTTTAACTTGTTCCCAAATACCCAAACAATCTCTGCCAATGTACTGACAGACAAAGCACAATCTGCCTCTGAGTTGAAAACAAACAGCACTCGCATTACGTTTTAAGGCGTATAAGCAACAACCTGGAGTAAGCACATACTTACTCCAGGTTCACTGTCGTTAAAGGAATTCACAATGAGTGATTTGCATATTCTATCGCTGACGTCTGTCATTGAATTGAAAGAGGTCGAATTTCGTTGGCCGAATAGCTCACAACCAGCCTTATCTATCCAAGATCTTTGTGTAAAACGTGGAGAGCACCTTTTTATTAAAGGGCCAAGTGGTTGTGGCAAATCGACCTTACTGAGCTTACTGACTGGGATCAACCAAGCACAACGAGGGGAGGTCTCTATTTTAGGCACCAACCTATCGACGTTAACTTCCCGTCAACGGGATCGTTTTCGAGCCGATCACATTGGCTACATTTTCCAACAATTTAATTTATTGCCTTATCTCTCAGTGATTGAAAACGTTACGCTACCTTGCCATTTTTCCAGCACTCGCAAGCAGAATGTGGCAGGCGATCTGATTGAGAAAGCAAAACAGTTACTCACTCGCCTACATCTTGCACCTGAACTACTGACTAAACCGGTTATCGAACTGAGTATTGGCCAGCAGCAGCGTGTCGCGGCGGCGAGAGCACTGATTGGCGAACCCAAGCTGATCATCGCTGATGAGCCAACCTCGGCGCTGGATCACGACAATCGACTCGCGTTTATCGAACTGCTATTGGAAGAGGCGAATCGGGCAGGTTCAACACTGGTGTTTGTGAGCCACGATCCCACCTTAGAAGCTTTATTTGACCGCGCAGTTTACCTCCCTCAATTGAATCAGGCAGGAGTGACAGCATGAATGTAATTACCAATCTGGCGTGGAAAAGCGTACTTAACCGCAAAACCACAGCGCTACTCTCCATTCTGACGGTCGCCATTTCAGTCATTCTGTTAATGGGGGTTGAACGCATTCGAACTCAAGCCAAAGAGAGCTTTGCAAACACCATTTCAGGGACGGATCTAATCGTCGGTGGCCGCTCTGGACAAGTCAACTTGCTGCTCTATTCGGTATTTAGAATTGGCAATGCCACCAATAATATCGACTGGAAAAGCTACCAAGCCTTCAGTGAGCATCGCAGCGTCAAGTGGGCGATCCCCATTTCATTGGGTGACTCACACCAAGGGTTTCGCGTTATGGGCACCAATCACCATTATTTCGAGCATTTCAAATATGGAAGTAAGCAACCACTCACATTCTCTCAAGGCACTGAATTTCATGGTTTATTTGAAACGGTGTTGGGTTCTGATGTCGCCAAAACCTTAGGTTATCATATTGGCAGTGACATCATTATTGCGCATGGGATCAGCGATGTGAGTTTTAGCCGCCACGACAACCTCCCTTTCAAAGTAGTGGGTATTTTAGCGCCAACGGGAACGCCCGTAGACAAAACGGTGCATGTCTCATTAGAAGCGATTGAAGCCATTCACGTGGGTTGGGAATCGGGTGCGCATTTAGGCAATTCACCATCCAAAGAGCAACTTGAACAACACAACTTCCAACCCAAGCAGATCACCGCCATGTTGATCGGTTTAAAATCGAGAATTCAAACCTTTGCACTGCAACGTGAAATCAATAACTATCGCCAAGAACCTTTGAGCGCCATTATGCCCGGCGTCGCTCTGCAAGAGCTGTGGGGTATGATGTCGATAGCAGAACAAGCTTTAATGGCAGTGTCGGTCTTTGTGGTGGCGGCAGGGTTACTTGGTATGCTCAGCAGCTTACTGACAAGCTTGCAGGAAAGACGCCGTGAAATGGCGATTCTGCGCGCCATGGGCGCACAACCTAAACATATTTTTGCTCTGCTTATCAGCGAAGCGACGACGCTGACCTTTATTGGCATCTGCGTTGGATTAGCGGGGTTATATTCACTGCTCGCACTGGCGCAACCTTTTATTGCGCAGCATTATGGCATTCAAATCACACTCAGCACCTTAAGCGGCTATGAGTGGCAATTATTAGCTTATGTACAGCTGGCTGGCATTATTATTGGTGTTATCCCGGCTCTACGCGCCTATAGACAATCACTTAGCGATGGAATGACCATTCGAATTTAGGACTTAACGATGAAAAAACTACTGCTTATCAGCACGCTGCTGCTATCAGTCTTGTTACCGATGTACGCACAGAGTAATGAACAAGTACTGACGCTCGATTGGATCGATCTGATCCCGGAGAACGAACGTAACCAATTCAACGCCGATGGTATGCCGGCATTGAACCATGATGGCGAAATGACGGCTGCACAATCAAAAATCGGCGTGGTTAGAAAAGAGCTCAATGGCAGCGTGGTCAAAATACCCGGCTTTGTGATCCCATTGGAAGGTGACGCCAATAACGTTACTGAGTTTCTACTGGTGCCCTACTTTGGCGCATGCATTCACGTGCCGCCACCGCCACCAAACCAAATTATTTATGTGAAATATCCGCAAGGTGCTCCAATCCAGCAGCTCTGGGATGTAATTTATCTGATTGGGACACTGAAAACTGAAAGTGTTAGCCACGATCTGGCCGAAACAGCGTATGTGATCGAAGGCACTGCGATCGAAGAATACGACGACATGTAGTTAACAAAATAGCAACCTATTGATTCATCTAAACTAAACGATATATTTAGATAAATACGCTAGCAAAGCGACATATATCAACAATAGTAAAGTAATCGATAGGTGCTTTTTCAGTCTATTTTCTTTCCAACACTTCATAAGCGCCCCACAAATTCCGATAACAATTTTAACAAGTTATTATCATTAGGGATAGCGCAAATTTATGATCTAGAACGAATGTTTTTCCTAGATGGAAAATGCGTTACACGTTACATTTTAATCCATGAATGAAATGGGTGATTGAAGCGGACATAAAATGGCAGATACCAACAACCCTGTAGTGATTGAACATCAAGCCAACTCAGGTCAAAGCCACGAAAAAAAATCGAGCTACATCAAAGACAGTGGTAGTCGCATTTTGAATATTGCTCAATATCACGGCTTAGATGCGCTGCTACAAACGGATCCGCCAGAAAAAACCTCGCTTGATCGCGCCTTATTTAGAGAACAGCAACGTAAAGAGCAGCGACAAAAAAACCTAGAGCAGATCGTCAAACTGGCGCATATCTCTTGTAAAAATGAGACCGCGGGAGAGCCTGATCAAGATTGGTTACACCGTTTTTTCGATATGGCGCAAGACATCCACAACTCTTCGATGCAGCGACTTTGGGCGCAAGTACTCAAACGCGAGGTGACCAACCCCGGTTCAACCTCAATGAAAGCACTGCAAGTATTACAAGACATGACACCAAAAGAGGCGCAGATACTCCAAAAAGCCTCAGCGTTAGCCTGCTGTTTTGGTAGCGATAATAGCCGCAAGCTGTTGGTCGGCATTCGTGCTACTAACGGCATTTTTAGTTTAGGAAAACGCATCAGCACATTTGTCATCAATATGGGTAGTTTCCAATTACCCTATTCGAGCCTGTTGGTACTGATCGAGCTTGGCTTACTGCATGCCACTGAACTGGAGTCGGGAGAAATTGAACTTGAACCGGCGCTGCTGTTGACCTATCAAGGCAAGAATCTGTCACTGCAATCGATGAGTAAAGGAGTCAGGCTGCTCTATTACCGTTTCAGTCCCACTGGCAATGAGCTGTGTAAGCTACTGGGTAATAAACCGAATATGCAGTACTACGATCAGATGTTGGCGGTGCTTAGCCAGAAATTCACTGTCCACACCGAAGTTGCCAGCAGCTCTTTTCATCACGCCGTCTAGCCTCAAAAATAAAGGGCTCAAGCTGATGAGCCCTCTTCTACATTAGGCGATTAGGCGATAATCGCTCGCACTTGCAGCGCTGTTAGGCAAATTTCCACTAGCTCATCAATGCTTTTTTCGCCAGCCGCAAGATCGATCTCAGGGTTTTGCGGCGACTCATACTCAGAGTCAATGCCCGTAAAATTACTGATTTCACCAGCGCGCGCTTTTTTATACAGCCCCTTCGGGTCACGCTGCTCGCACACGTCCAACTTGGTATTGACAAACACTTCGATGAATTCACCTTGTGGCAGCATATCGCGCACTAATTGACGCTCAGCGCGATGCGGTGAAATGAATGCTGATAACACGATTAACCCAGCATCGGCCATCAGCTTCGCGAGTTCACCAATACGGCGAATATTTTCTCGCCGATCTTGCTCTGAGAACCCAAGGTCGCTGCACAAGCCGTGGCGTACATTATCCCCATCGAGTAAATAGGTGTGATACCCGAGTTGAGCTAAACGCTGTTCCAACGCACCAGCAATGGTTGATTTTCCCGCCCCTGACAGCCCCGTAAACCACAATACTGCTGGCTGTTGTTGTTTTAAGTTGGCGCGGAACGACTTATCCACCGTATGCTGATGCCACACAACATTTTCATCTTTCTTGGCCAAATTCGTACTCATTACTCAATCCTTTGTTGTCTCAAACTAGCCAATAGAGGAACGCTGTAAGCGGCAATCCCTCCCACATAATCACCACTGTTAAGCCTTGAGTAACTGACGAAGATCTTTGGCTTCCCAGTGTGGAAAGTGCTTGCGGATCAAGGCATTCAATTCAACTTCAAACGCAGAGTGGGCACTTTGAGCATGAGCGATGTTTTGCAAACTATCTCGAACCAAGCCCGCCCCCACCGTCACATTCGTCAGGCGATCGATGATGATAAAGCCACCAGTATTGGCACTGTCTAAGTATTTATCCAGCGCGATCGACTCTGTTAGCGACCATTCACACAAGCCAATACCATTGAGCGGCAACTCTTCACTGTGATAAGTTGATAAATTATTAATATCGTACTGGTGACGCACCGCTTGCAACTGACCGACGGTTTTCTTACCCGCAATTTTGATGTTGTATTCACGCCCGGCTTTGAGTGGTTGTTCTGTCATCCAGACCACATCGGCTAATAGATGGTTAGTTGATTCAACCTGCGCTCCTTGCAGCACAATAAGATCACCACGGCTGATGTCAATTTCATCGCTGAGCGTTAACGTCACCGCTTGGCCGGCTTGCGCTTGCGGCAAATCTCCATCGAAAGTAACAATACGTGCCACGGTGGATGTTTTTCCAGACGGAAGTGCAGTGATTGCATCTCCAACGCTGATACTACCCGCTGCAATCGTGCCAGCAAAACCGCGAAAATCGAGATTCGGTCGGTTCACATACTGCACAGGAAAACGAAACTCACCAGCTCCTTTTTGCTGATCAACGTCAACCGTTTCAAGCAGCTCCAGCAGTGATGGGCCTTGATACCAACGCATATGTTGGCTTGCTTCGACCACGTTGTCCCCTTCCAGAGCAGAAAGCGGGATGATCTGAATATCAGTATCACCTTGCAGATGCTTTGAAAATTCCACGTAGTCTTGACGGATCTGCTCAAAACGATCTTGTGAGTAATCGACCAGATCCATCTTATTCACCGCCACCACAAAATGCTTCAAACCTAACAGATTGGCAATGAATGAGTGGCGACGCGTTTGATCCAAAATGCCTTTACGGGCATCGATCAAAATCACCGCGAGATCGCAAGTGGATGCGCCTGTCGCCATATTGCGCGTGTACTGCTCATGCCCCGGAGTATCGGCAATGATGAATTTGCGCTTTTGAGTAGAGAAATAGCGATACGCTACGTCAATGGTGATCCCTTGCTCACGTTCCGCTTGCAGGCCATCAACTAACAGAGCTAAATCGGGGCGCTCGCCCGTCGTGCCAACACGCTGGCTATCGGAATGGACGGCGGCCAGTTGATCTTCATAAATCTGTTTTGTGTCATGAAGCAAACGACCAATCAAGGTACTTTTTCCATCATCAACTGAGCCACAAGTCAGAAATCTCAGTAACGATTTGTGCTGGTGTTGCGTGAGATAAGCTTCAATACCGATCTCAGAAAGCTGAGCCTGAACTGCACTATTCATAATCTTTCCTTAGAGGCTTAGAAATAACCTTGGCGTTTTTTCAATTCCATCGATCCTGATTGATCGTGGTCGATCGCGCGGCCTTGTCGTTCACTGGAAGTGGCCACCAACATCTCTTCAATGATGCCCGTTAGCGTATTGGCCTCTGATTCAATTGCGCCAGTAAGTGGATAACAACCTAACGTGCGAAAACGCACACTCTTGTGCTGAACTTCTTCTCCGGATTGAAGCTTCATCCGCTCATCATCAACCATGATCAGCATCCCATCGCGTTCGACAACTGGGCGAATGTCCGATAAATACAGCGGTACGATCTCGATATTTTCCAAATAGATGTATTGCCAAATATCCAATTCAGTCCAGTTCGACAATGGGAAAACACGAATGCTCTCACCTTTATTGATTTGGCCGTTGTAGGTTTTCCATAGCTCCGGACGCTGGTTCTTCGGATCCCACGTGTGGTTCTTGTCACGAAAAGAATAAACACGCTCTTTCGCGCGTGATTTCTCTTCATCACGACGCGCACCACCAAAAGCAGCATCAAAACCATATTGGTTCAACGCTTGTTTTAAACCTTGGGTTTTCATGATGTCAGTATGCTTTGAAGATCCATGCTCAAAAGGGCTGATCCCCATCGCGATCCCTTCTGGGTTTTTGTGTACCAAAAGCTCAAAACCATACTTGTGCGCCATACGATCACGAAATTCGATCATTTCACGAAATTTCCAATCGGTGTCCACATGCAGCAGTGGGAAGGGAATTTTCCCCGGATAAAAAGCCTTGCGCGCTAAATGCAGCATCACCGAAGAGTCTTTACCAATCGAATACATCATTACTGGGTTATCAAATTCAGCGGCCACTTCACGTAAAATATGAATACTTTCGGCTTCGAGCTGTTGTAAATGGGTTAAGCGTTGTTGATCCATCTGCATGCTTCCTTTTCGCTCGCATTGCGAGCCTTGTACAATGAGAAATTGGTTTGAGTATTGAGTTGGAAATAACTGACTTGCCTTGCAATCAGGCGTAATTCACTTGGTTTTGCTGCGCGGGTTGTTCACCAAACCAATGCAGTTTTTCCGACAGCGCCACCACTTCGCCCACCACAATCAAGGCCGGAGCCTGTGCCTGCACCGCCAGTTGTGATAAGTCACTGAGCTGCCCTTTGAAGACTTTTTGCGAACGCTGAGTACCGCGTTCAATAATCGCGATTGGTGTGTTGGCTTGGCGTCCATGTTCAATCAACTGCTGCTGGATATAACTCGACTTCATCAAGCCCATGTAAATGACTAAGGTTTGATTACCACGTGCCAGTGTTGACCAATCCATGTCATCGTTTTCCGCTTTAAGGTGACCGGTGACAAACAGAGCGGATTGCGCATAATCACGATGAGTCAGTGGAATACCCGCATAGGCCGTTGCGCCTGCCGCCGCTGTAATACCGGGGATCACCTGAAATTTCACTCCCGCATCAAACAGCACTTCCAACTCTTCACCACCGCGGCCAAACATAAACGGATCGCCGCCTTTAATGCGCACGACTTTGTAACCTTGCTGCGCAAAATCGATCAGCAATTGATTGGTTTTTTCTTGAGGAACACTGTGGTGTCCAGCGCGCTTACCCACGCAGACTAAGATGGTATCGCTCGGCACCAGCGCCATAATTTCATCAGACACTAGGTAGTCGTACAACACCACGTCGGCTTGTTGTAGAAAGCTCAGCGCTTTGAGCGTCAGCAGTTCTGGGTCGCCCGGCCCTGCACCAATCAAAGCCACTTCACCGCAGGTCAATTGGCTTTTGACGTACGATGGAGCGCTACTTGCCAAAGCATCATTGTTGACCGCAACTAAGCGCGGCCCTTTGATTGGCAACTGAGAAATGGTTTCCGTCGTACTCATTGTTGTTATCCATAACTTAATTCATGGATGCATTATGGCGGGCTCTTCATATTACCTGAAATTCTAAAATTTCATTTTTTATATCAAAAGCTGATAAGGGAATGGATAATTCCGAATAAGAAGTGACTATCTCTCTGATTAAAAGCCAATCAATGATGAGATCTTGTCGACAGAATGCCGGTGAGTTAACGCGTAACATCACAAATTGATATTCATTGAAATCATCGTTTCATAAGATTTTGTTACATTAGACGAGTTATTTGTTCCCTACCCCTAACTGGAGTACACAATGAAAGTGGCAGTGAAACCTCTCTCCATCGCGATTTTGAGCGGTATGTTAGCAATGGCTGGCCCAGCAATGGCGGACACCATTAAACTGCGTATCGTCGAAACGACCGATATTCACACCAATGTGATGGATTACGATTACTACAAAGACAAGCCATCGAACCAGATTGGTTTATCCCGTGCGGCGACGTTAGTGAAGCAAGCGCGCAGCGAAGTCGAAAACAGCATTTTGGTCGATAACGGTGATTTACTCCAAGGTAGCCCAATGGGCGACTATATGGCCGCCAAAGGCATCAAGGTTGGTGAGGTTCACCCAGTTTACAAAGCGATGAATCAGCTCGGCTACGATGTGGGTAACATTGGTAATCATGAATTTAACTACGGTTTGTCCTTTTTAAAGGAGAGTATTAACGACGCCGCATTCCCGTATGTCAATGCCAACGTCTATGACCAACAAACGGGCAAACACCTCTTCAATCCCTATCTCATTAAAACGCACACGTTCAAAGATACCGATGGCAAAGAGCACCAAATTAAAGTGGGTTACATTGGTTTTGTCCCACCACAAATCATGGTGTGGGATAAGAAAAACCTGGATGGCAAAGTGTTTGCCAAAGACATCAAGCAAACAGCCGAGGAGCTGATCCCGCAGATGAAAAAAGAGGGTGCCGATGTGATCGTGGCAATCCCGCACTCTGGTGTCTCAGCTAACCCATATTCCGTTGGTGCAGAAAACTCGGTTTACTACCTCACCCAAGTAGAAGGCATTGACGCGATTGCTTTTGGTCACTCTCACGCGGTATTCCCTAGCCAAGATTTTGCCAAACTGCCAGGAGCAGATGTAACTAAAGGCACCATTAATGGCGTAACCGCTGTCATGCCGGGGCGCTGGGGTAGCCATGTTGGTGTGATGGATCTGACTTTGCAAAGCAAAGATGGCCAATGGTCAGTCGTGAATGGTCAATCCCAAGCTCGCCCAATCTTCGATAAAGCCAATAAGAAATCACTGGCAGCAGCCGATACAGGCATAGTGAAAGCCTTAGAGTCAGACCACAAAGGCACGCGAGATTTCGTGAATCAACCGATTGGCCAAGCGAATGATGTGATGTACAGCTTTTTAGCCTTGGTACAAGATGACCCAACCGTGCAAATCGTTAACCTTGCACAAAAAGATTATGTGGAACGCTTTATTCAAGGCGACCCTGATCTTGATGGTTTACCGGTGTTATCGGCCGCAGCCCCTTTCAAAGTTGGTGGCCGTAAAGATGATCCTGCCGGTTTCACCGAAGTCGAAGCTGGCCAACTGACATTTCGTAACGCAGCAGATCTCTATCTTTACCCTAATACATTAGTCGCGCTGAAAATGACGGGTAAAGAAGTGAAGGAATGGTTGGAATGCAGCGCGGGGCAGTTTAATCAGATTGATCCGCACAGCACTCAACCACAATCCTTGATCAATTGGGCTGATTTCCGCACGTATAACTTTGATGTGATGGATGGGGTGAATTACCAAATCGATGTGACTCAACCCGCCAAATACGATGGTGATTGTAAAGTGGCGAATAAAGATGCTGAGCGCATTGTAGGCTTAACTTATCAAGGTAAACCTATCGATGTAAAACAGACCTTTATTGTCGCCACCAATAACTACCGCGCTTATAGCAATAAATTTGCAGGCACAGGCGCACAATTTGTTGCCTTTGACTCACCCGACGAAAACCGCACGGCCGTCGCCAACTACATCTCTCATGTGAGTAAAGAAAAAGGTCAAGTTACGCCAAGTGCTGATAACAACTGGTCGTTTGCCCCGATTAAAACCAATACTGCATTAGATATTCGTTTTGAAACCTCTCCAAGCGAGAAAGCAGCACAGTTCATCAAAGAGAAAGGCCAATACCCAATGACTTTGGTGGAAAACGATGAAGTTGGTTTTGCGGTTTACAAGATTGACCTTACCCAATAAACCCCCACTCAAATCGATTGAAAGAGGCCAATGAATTAAGGCGCTTTCACCTCACAAACGCAGCCTTTCGCTGCGTTTTTTATTTCCCGCTCGACAACCCTAACTCTGATCTTGATGGTTCTTGACTATCCACACTTCATTTAAGGCTCGTTACAACCTCTGTTTAATTTTCAAACATTAGTTTGATTAAATTTAATTATAAAAAATCATCAAATATGCAATTTTTCTATTCTTTGGCAGGTCTTTGTCCTCGTAATGAGAATAAAAGCGCAATCAGCGCCTTATTCTATACTTGATCATAATTTGCTAAGGAGGAAGTGTGGGGCTTGCTATCGACATTCAAACCTTTCTAACAGCCGAAAGTCATTCACTGACTTTACTATTCATCGGCGTAATTTTGCTTTCCTATTTGTTAGAGGATGTCGCTATTGTCACCGCCGCCACACTGGCTTTGCAAAATCTCATGCCCCCCGGCTTGGCGTTGTTGGCTATTTTTGTCGGCATTGTTAGTGGCGATCTCGGTTTGTATTACTTAGGCCAAGTGGCACAACGCGTTCGTCCGCTTCGTTATCAAGCGCTGACCAATAAACATTTTCGAACCGTCCGTCGCAAGCTGCACCATCATACTTTTTTAAATCTGTTTATTATTCGCTTTGTCCCCGGCCTAAGAACGGTGGGCTTTACTTTGAGCGGTTTTTTTTCTATTCCGTTGGCGCTATTTCTGTGCTCCGTACTGACGGCCACAGCACTGTGGACACTGATCGTTTTTTCAACGCTTTATTACCTAGGGAGTCAGGTTTGGCAACAGCCCTCTCATTATCAATGGATCATTATTCCTATCGCGATTGGGCTATTAATGCTCACTAATCGTCTTCTCAACAAATCATTTTCTAAAGGATTGTCATGAACGCCAAATTAGAAATACCTTGCATTGCACATGGCAAAATCAACGCGGGTATGCCGCTTTTAGAGCAAGACACCAAACGCAGCATTTCTCCTTATGAATTTCTGCCCAGTTGGTTTTTCTACACTCCGGTGGTGATTCAAAGCCTGCTGCAAGGGCTGCGTTATGGCAACTGGGGCTTACCCTTAATTGCAAACCCCGGCATCAAGCTCAGCGGCATGGTTGGAGAGTCAAAACACGACATTCTTAATCTAGCCGGTGAATACGCTCAGCAGTGGATATCGCCCTTTATCACCCGAACGAAAAGCCATCAAACCGCTCAGCAGCAAACAGCACAGGCTCTGTCTGCAATGCAACAAGCATCGTTGGATTTCCCTCTTGTCGCTAAACCAGATTTAGGCTGCCGCGGCGTTGGCGTCAAACTGTTGCAAAATGAACAGCAACTGAGTGACTACATTCAATCATTTCCGATTAATGCCCGTTTTTTACTGCAACAAAAAGCGCCGTATCAGGCTGAAGCTGGCGTATTTTATGTGCGCTATCCCGGTGAGGCTCAAGGCAACATTATTTCCATCACACTTAAGTATGCCCCGTTTGTCACTGGGGATGGCATTCACACTTTAAAGCAGTTAATTGAACGCTGCCCACGCGCAGGGCAACTCCCTCATCTCTATTTTCCTCGCCACCTTGAGAAGCTCGATTGGGTTCTTGAAGCAGGGCAGGAGTTTCAACTCGCCTTTGCGGGCAGCCATAGTCGCGGATCGATTTTCCGCAATGGTAACCGTTACATTACTCGCGCTCTCACCAACAAGCTGGATGAGATTTTTAACAACGTTGACGGGTTTCACTATGGGCGGCTCGATATCAAGTTTGCCAATATTCACCAATTGATGGCTGGAGAACAGTTCACGATTTTGGAAATCAATGGCGCAAGCAGTGAAGCCGCTCATATTTGGGATAGAGAAACACCGCTGCGTGAGATCTTCTCAACCTTACTTAGGCAGTACCGAATCTTATTCGACATTGGCGCGCAGCAGCGAAAGTTAGGCCATCAAACACCCAAAATGGCTGAACTGCTGAACGCTTGGCGCAAAGAAAAGGCCTTAACCGAACACTACCCAAGCACGGATTAACCTTATCCATAAGAACAATCATAGGGATAGAAATATGTTTGCAATCATCACAAGTTCACAACAAAGCGCATCGCAGCCTAATCATGCCCCCGTGATCCAAGGCGGCATTGAAACACTGGAACAAGCGCACCTATTTCTCGAACAGTTAGAAGATAGGCACTACACCCACTTAGCCACGCCAATTGTTGCCAGTTCAGTGGGGCAACATTTTCGTCATTGGTTGGATCTGTTTCATGCGCTGGCTAACTCAACTAGCACTATTGATTACAACCAACGCCGCCGGGGCCACCTCGTTGAGACGTCCCGTGCTGCGGCCTTGGCCGAAATTGAGTATTTAATTCAGTGGTTAACGCAGTGCTCGGCCTCACTCCAAAAATCCGTTACGGTACTTGTTGAAACCTCATTGCAGGAAACGCAAGTGTGCTCTCTCTCATCAACATGGGAGCGAGAGTTAAGCTTCGCCACTTTGCATGCACAGCACCATTTTGCGATGGCTAAAGTGGTTGCTCATTTGCTGCATGTAGAAACCGATGCCGCTTTCGGCTTAGCGCCAGCCACGGCCTCCTTCATTCGGGGGCAATAACATGTGCTCAGTTTCTTGGTTACTCGACAAACACGGCTATCATCTGTTTTTTAACCGTGATGAACAAAAAAACCGCCCATTAGCGTTGCCACCTAAACAATACACGCAAGCTGGTGTTGAAGTGTTGATGCCGATTGATCCTGCCGGTGGAGGCAGTTGGATCAGCCTTAATGAATGCGGTTTGGCTTTGTGCTTGCTCAATAATTACCAAGGTAACCCCCCCCAAGGAGCCGATGCCGAACGCTTAGTGAGCCGCGGTCAATTGCTTAAGCATTTATCCAGTCAAGTCAGTGTCGAGAAGGTTATCCAAGCGTTTACACAGCTTAATCTTCAGCAATTTGCACCATTCACTTTGCTTGCTTTCGACCCTAATTTAACTGATGTACAAGGCAATGTAATGGCTCTGGCGTGGAATGGTGAACAGAGCCAAATCGCGGTGACGCAATCGCCTCTATTTTCATCCAGTGTCGATTTAGAACAGGTGCAACACTACCGCTCGCAGCTCTATCAAGCTTTAATCGCTGAGGAAGATAGTGTGCAACAGCGACTAAAGTTTCACGCCCACCACCATGTCGCCCATCCACATTGGGCACCCTGTATGCATCGTCAAGATGCGCACACCGTTAGCTTTACCTATTTACGCGTCACACAACAGCAGCAGTACATGACCTATATCTCAGGTTCACCTTGCTTACAGATCAGTGAGACATCACTCCACCAGCAGCGCGATGAGATCGACAAAATCACGCCTTGGGTCGCCAATTTATGAGGAATCAACAATGAAACGTTTACTAGGACTATTACTGCTGTTTGTCAGCAGCGTGAGCCTCGCTGAGGATGAAATTTACACCAGTTTTCTGAGCAATAAAGCGCTGAGTGGCTATGACACCGTCGCCTACTTCACCGAAGGAGAGCCAGTAAAAGGCTCCTCCGATTTTTCGACCCTTTATAAAAATGCGCAGTGGTATTTTTCTTCAAAAGAGAACCTTGAACTGTTTCTGAATAACCCTAACCAATATGCGCCGCAATATGGCGGCTACTGCGCTTGGGCCGTCTCTGAAAAGAACGATTTTGCTCCGGGAGATCCTAATCAATGGGCGATTGTCGACGGCAAGCTCTATCTCAATTACGACAAAAAGATCAAAACATTATGGGATGCCAACCAAGCGGTGCACATCCAACAAGCCGATAAAAATTGGCCCAATTTAATTAAGTAGTAGGAGCCACACCATGACGTTTAAAGCTAGCCAGCATCTCCCCTCACTCTTGATTGCGTTTGTTTTTATTCAATCGCTTGTCTTTAAGTTTTCCGGCTCTTACGAAACCAACTATATTTTTGGCACCTTAGGTGCGTGGTCTGGCCTCGGTTGGTTTGCTGTGTATGGCGGGTATTTAATCGGAACGGCTGAACTGATAGCCTCTATTTTGCTGTTTAGCCGCTGGCATGGCCTTGGTGCACTGATGAGCGTCGGCATTATGAGTGGTGCGATTTTCTTTCATTTATTTACGCCTCTTGGCATTGTGATGCCAGAGTTTAACCAAGTAGGAGAAGTGGTCGGCAATGATAGCGGCCTGCTATTTGCGATGGCTTGTCTTGTTTGGTTGTGTGCGGCTTTTTTGGTGCGACGAGATCTCAAAAACGGTGATGGTTTATTGCACCAGTGGCTGAATAAAGGAGTGTAATTATGCTAGCCAGTCCTTTTCGTTTACCACGACACACTCCATTTGGCGTCGCAGAATCAATTGTTGAATGGGCCTCTGGGCTTGCAACACTGGATAAACTGTATCAGCAGCGTCCTGCCAAACCCTCTTGCTTTGAGTTTATGCGCTACACGCTAGCGGCACTCAATATCGAATATCGCCTTGCTTTGGGCAGCATCGATAACATTCCACAAACAGGCCCAGTGGTGATCGTCGCTAACCACCCGCTGGGCGCAATTGAAGGGGTGATATTAGCCGATTTAATTGGTTCAGTACGCACCGATATTAAAGTGCTGGCGAATCAGTTGCTAAAGCGCCTGCCTGAAATTAGTGAACTCTTTATCGGTGTCGATGTGTTCAATAGTAAAAGTGCTCGCAGCACCAATGCGCAAGCCATTCGAGATGCGAACCTTCATTTGGCTCAAGGTGGCTTATTGATTATCTTCCCCGCTGGTGAGGTATCTACTTACCCTAAAGGATCGCAAACACTGTCGGATATCGAATGGAGTCAATCCGTCGCCAAATTTGTTAAACGCGCCCAAGCCACCACCGTCCCGATCTTTATTAATGGTAAAAATAGCACTCTGTTTTATCAAGCGGGGCGAATTCATCCATTACTGCGAACGGCATTGCTCGGCCGCGAGCTACTGAATAAGCAGGCGCACAACATTGAAATTTCCATCGGCAATCCCATCCCCTATTCCGAAGTAAAAGCATTTGAACAAGAACGGGACATTGTTCATTATCTGCGTCTCAATACCTATTTAATGAGTGCAGCACCCACTGCAACGCCATCCTCACCAGAATTAGTAACATCGCCCCTTCCTATTATTGATGCGCTTATTGTAGAGAAACTCGAGCAAGATCTCGCCGCGCTGCCAAGCGAAAGCAAGCTCTTAGAGCAAGGTGATTGGATTGTCTATTGCGCCGCAAGCGAGCAGTTGCCCCACATACTGCAAGAGATTGGTCGAATTCGTGAAGAGAGTTTTCGCGCCGTAGGTGAAGGAAGCGGCTTAGCTTGTGATCTTGATGAGTATGATCGCCATTACTACCAACTCTTTGTTTGGCACAAGAAAGACCGTCAAATTGTTGGAGCTTATCGATTGGGGTTAGTGGATGAACTGATAGCGAAGCAAGGGTTAGCAGGGCTCTATTCCCGTAGCTTATTTCAGTATGATGAAGCCTTCATCAACACACTCGATACCAGTATTGAGCTAGGCCGCTCGGTGGTTTCCTCGAAATACCAGCGCAACCTCAACTCACTGTTAATGCTGTGGAAAGGTATTGCTGCGTTTGTCGCGCGTCATCCACAATACACGCACTTGTTTGGCCCAGTAAGCATTAGCAACGATTACAGCCACTCCGCGCGACAATTAATGGCCGCCACACTCTCTATTCATCATTATGATCATGAAAAGGCAACCTTGGTTTCACCTTCCACTCCACTACGGAGCAATGGGAACACATTTTGGCAAACCAACTTGCTCTCCTCTTTGGCAAGCATTTCTCTGCTGTCGAAAGTGTTAGCAAAAATGGAAAATGGCAAGGGCCTTCCTGTATTGCTGCGCCAATATTTAGGGATGAATGGCAAGCTCGTCTGTTTTAATGTCGACCCCGCGTTTAACAATGCGTTAGATGGCTTAATTGTGGTGAACTTGAAACAAGTTCCGCTGCATACACTGGCAAAATACATGGGTAAAGAGCAGGCCAGCGCTTATTTGGATTCGACACCTTTCAGTTCAAAGCCCTCATAAACGCAAAAGCCAGCGAGTTGTTCGCTGGCTTTAATTCTAAATGAAGGGGCTTATTTTAGAAGGCGTGCTCTAAATTGGCGTCCTTTCATCTTACCGCTTTCCATTTTCTTCAGTGCTTTTTTCGCCACCGATTTATGGACTGCAACGTAGCTGCGCATCGGTAACATGTTAATTTTACCGACATATTGACCGTCAATACCGTCGTTACTGGTCAAGGCCCCTAGAATATCTCCCGGGCGTACTTTCTGCTTTTTACCGCCATCAATCTGGATAGTGACCATATTGGCTTGATAAGGCGCGTTGTTTAACGCACTGGCATCAGGCAATTTAGCAGGTTCGATGGGCATATCCATATATTCATCAATCATCGCCACTCGGTGCATTTCACTGTCACTGAAGAAGCTAAAGGCTAAACCTTTACTGCCCGCTCGGCCAGTACGCCCAATGCGGTGCACGTGCACTTCAGGATCACGTGATAACTCAAAGTTAAATACCGCATCTAAGTTATCGACATCAAGGCCACGTGCCGCCACATCGGTTGCAACTAAAATGGAGATACTTTTATTAGCAAACTGCACCAAAGCTTGGTCACGGTCACGCTGCTCTAAATCACCATGCAGTTCCACCACACTAAAGCCCTTGTGATGTAGATCTTCAGCAACACTTTGTACTTCTTTCTTTGTATTACAGAACACCACGGCAGATTCAGGCTGATGGTGTAAAAGCAGCAGTTCTAACGCGCGATCACGCGCCTCTGTACCCTCTACTTTATAAAAATATTGCTGAATGCTGGACGTATCATGGGTGGATTCAACTTTGACCATTTCAGGCTCACGCATAATCCGCTGCGCAATTTGTTTGATTTGATTGGGGAACGTAGCACTAAACAGCAATGTTTGACGGCTGGTTGGCGTTTCATTGATGATCGCATCCAGCGCTTCTTGGAAACCCATTTCGAGCATTCGGTCCGCTTCATCAAGCACTAACGTATTGAGTTCAGAAAGATCGATACGACCTTTGTCTAAATGGTCAAGAATACGCCCCGGAGTACCAACCAAAATGTGTGCGCCGTGCTCTAACGAACCAATTTGTGGCCCCATTGGCATGCCACCACACAAGGTGAGCACTTTAATATTATGAATGGCGCGGCCGAGTGTGCGAATATCCGTTGCGACTTGATCGGCTAACTCCCGCGTTGGGCATAGCACCAAAGCTTGAACGCGAAAACGCTTAACGTTGAGGTTAGATAATACGCCTAAACCAAACGCTGCTGTTTTTCCTGAGCCTGTTTTTCCTTGGCCAATCACATCCTTACCCGCCAAAATGGTTGGCAAGCTTAACGCCTGAATCGGCGTCATCTTGGTGTATCCCAAAGTATCGAGGTTAGAAAGAAGTTCTGGTTGTAGATTTACCGTTGAAAAAGAGAGATTACTCAAGAGACCGTCCTTTCGTTAGACGAAAATTAAACGCCTATTATCGTTATTTAACCTCGTGTGGCTAGTGAATCTTTATTTATCATTCATCAAGTTTGTAGCTCACTCTTAACCTTTGTTAATGAATCATGCACTTAAGCTTGATAGAGTAACGACATCCATTTTTAAAGGAGCACTACGATGATTACTTGGCACTGTCTTTCATTCTCACAATTAACCACTCATCAACTTTATGCGCTACTTAAACTCCGCGTCGATGTCTTTGTGGTCGAACAAACCTGTCCTTACCCTGAATTGGATAATAAAGATATCCAGCCGGGTGTTTTTCATTTAATTGGTGAACAGGATCAGCAGATTGTTGCCTGCGCGCGCTTACTCCCTGCGGGGATCAGCTACCCAAGTGTCAGCATTGGTCGCATTGCAACCCAGAAAGAAGCGAGAGGAAATGGCCTTGGACACCAATTAATGCAGCAAGCATTAGCCGAATGCCAGAAGCTGTGGCCCAATCAAGATATTGAAATTGGTGCACAGCACTATCTTGCTAGCTTCTATCAAAGTTATGGTTTTCAACAAACGTCGGCGATGTATCTAGAAGATGATATCCCGCATATCGACATGCAGCTCAGCAAGTAAGTAACCCCCTTGATCAAAGCGTGTTATTTACTACGGCCAAATCCGCCATCTGAGCGCCTGAAAAACATCACTGATTGATCGTTTTTCTCAAGTTGTAGGATATCGAGCTGCCCATCAGCCGCGAGTTTGAAGCGAACTAATTGGCCTTGGGTAATTTGGCTGAGCGGTTTGTCACTGCCTTCAATTTTGACTAAGGCATTAAGATCAGACATCGGTAAATCATTTGCCCGAAAAACCTGCGACAAAGTGTCCCCGTTCTTAACCGTGTACTCTCGCCAGAACTCAGATTTACGATCGGTTTGTTGAGGCGTTTTTTGTTCACTCAACCCAACCGTATTAATGCTGATTTCCACACGCTCATTACTTTTCGGTAGAGCGGCCGGCTCTGTTCGCTCAGGAAAAGGAATAATAATGAGCAAACACACTACTGGAACGATCGCTAATAAAGCGCGCTGGTGAAGCTTAGGCAGCGCCAGCCAAACTGTGCGAACACGTAAAATAAGGCCACGCCAATCGAATGCATGCCACTTCTGCTGGATAAACGCTAAATAATCAGTTTGCGGTTTCTTCTTGTGACGACGATTCATCTTAACCCGTCTCCTTTTCTGTCGAGCTACAGTATAAAAACTCAAGAGGGATCAGTATAGAGCCAAGGTGGCGATAACGTAAACGTTGACACAATCTTGAACATTTTTCTTTGGGATCTGCGATTTGTCACAACCTGAAGGTTCAATATTGGATATTTTCCATTAGCATTTCATCCCATGCTTGAAACTGATATCCTTTGGCACTTGTTTATTTACATAAAAAGAGTGACTGTTTATGTCTGAAGTAAAATTTGACACTGTAGAGCAAAAAGCAAGCTACGGTATCGGTCTACAAATGGGCCAACAACTTGCGGGTAGTGGTCTAGAAGGACTTAACGTTGACGCAATCGCCGCAGGTATCGCAACCGCATTAGTAGGCGACATGCCATCAATTGAAATTGATGAAATCAATAATGCACTGCAAGAGTTGCACATGCGTGCAGAATCTCTACGCCAAGAAGCTGCCAAAGCAGCCGCAGCCGACGGTGAAGTATTCTTAACAGATAACGCACTACGCCCTGAAGTGACCGTTCTTGAATCTGGTCTACAGTACGAAATTCTTACAGAAGGTACGGGGGATATCCCGACATCTGACAAGCAAGTCCGTGTTCATTACCACGGTGAATTGACTGACGGTACAGTATTTGATAGCTCTGTATCTCGCGGTCAACCAGCTGAATTCCCAGTAACAGGTGTAATCAAAGGTTGGGTAGAAGCACTACAACTGATGCCTGTGGGTTCAAAATGGAAACTCTATATTCCACAAGATCTTGCCTACGGTGAGCGTGGCGCTGGCGCTGCAATTCCTCCTTTTGCAGCTCTAGTATTTGAAGTAGAGCTACTCGATATTCTATAAATAGAATTGATAGTGAGAAGGTTGGCATTCGCTGACCTTTTTTATTAGTATTTCTTACTTAGCATCTATCAAAAACGACACTACGCATACTTATCTGGTTAGCCCGTGTTCAAAGATAAAATCTACGCATACAAAAAAGCCGAGTATTACTACTCGGCTTTTTTAATTATACGAACTGATTACTCAGCAGCAGCTTCTACAGCTACTTCTGGGCGATCGACAAGCTCAATGTATGCCATTGGAGCTTTATCACCAGTACGGAAACCGCACTTTAGGATACGTGTGTAGCCGCCTTGGCGAGCTGCAAAACGTGGACCTAGTTCGTTAAATAGTTTTGCCACAACTTCGTTATCACGAGTGCGAGCAAATGCTAGACGACGGTTTGCAACACTGTCAGTCTTAGCTAGTGTAATCAAAGGCTCAACGACGCGACGTAGCTCTTTTGCTTTTGGCAAAGTAGTCTTGATAACTTCATGACGTACTAGAGAGCTAGCCATGTTGCTGAACATCGCTTTGCGATGACTGCTGTTGCGGTTGAGTTGACGACCACTCTTACGATGGCGCATGACCTAATCCTTCTAACTAGTATCGATTAATCTTCAGCGATAGACGCTGGCGGCCAGTTCTCTAGGCGCATGCCCAAAGATAGACCACGTGATGCAAGCACGTCTTTAATCTCTGTAAGAGATTTCTTACCAAGGTTTGGCGTTTTAAGTAGCTCAACCTCAGTGCGCTGTACTAGATCACCGATGTAGTGAATCGCTTCTGCTTTCAAACAGTTAGCAGAGCGAACTGTTAGTTCAAGATCGTCTACAGGACGCAGTAGGATTGGATCGAATTCTGGCTTCTCTTCCTTCTCCTCAGGTACACGTACATCACGAAGATCTACGAACGCATCCAATTGTTCAGCAAGAATAGTTGCTGCACGACGGATTGCTTCCTCAGGTTCTAGAGTACCGTTCGTTTCCATATCGATAACGAGCTTATCTAAATCAGTACGTTGTTCTACGCGAGCGGCTTCCACAGAGTAGGCAATTTTGTCTACTGGGCTGTAAGTAGCATCTACAAGTAGACGACCGATTGGACGCTCATCTTCTTCAGTATGGATACGAGCTGAAGCTGGAACATAACCACGACCACGTTCTACTTTGATACGCATAGCGATCTCAGCGTTGTCATCCGTTAGATGACAAATCACGTGCTCAGGGTTAGTGATCTCTACATCACCATCATGGGTGATGTCACCTGCAACAACAGGGCCCGAGCCTGATTTGTTCAGCGTAATGAACACTTCATCTTTGCCTTCGGCAACGCGAACAGCCAAACCTTTTAGGTTCAGAAGGATCTCAAGGATATCTTCTTGAATGCCTTCTTTGGTGCTGTACTCGTGTAGTACGCCTTCAATCTCCACTTCAGTTACAGCACAACCTGGCATTGAAGATAGAAGAATACGGCGAAGTGCATTACCCAGAGTATGGCCGAAACCACGCTCTAACGGCTCAAGAGTTACTTTTGCGTGTGTCGTGCTAATCTGTTCGATATCAACAAGACGTGGCTTAAGAAATTCTGTTACAGAACCCTGCATTGTGTCCTCTCTTTAGTTTAACCTTACTTAGAGTAAAGCTCGACGATCAATTGTTCGTTGATGTCAGCTGACAGGTCAGAACGCTCAGGCATACGCTTGAATGTACCTTCCATTTGGCCGCCATCTACTTCAATCCAAGTTGGTTTTTCGCGTTGTTCAGCAACTTCTAGAGCTGCTTTAATGCGAGATTGCTTTTTAGCTTTCTCACGGATTGCAACAACGTCGTTAACCGCAACATTGAAAGAAGGAACGTTTACAACTTTACCGTTAACTAGGATAGCTTTGTGGCTTACTAGCTGACGTGCTTCTGCGCGAGTAGCGCCAAAGCCCATGCGGTAAACTACGTTATCAAGACGACCTTCAAGAAGCTGAAGTAGGTTTTCACCAGTATTGCCTTTAAGACGTGCAGCTTCTTTGTAGTAGTTACGGAATTGTTTTTCTAGAACGCCATAAATACGACGAACTTTTTGCTTCTCACGAAGCTGAACACCGTACTCAGATAGACGACCGCGACGAGCGCCGTGTACACCTGGTGCGTTGTCAATTTTACACTTGGTATCAATCGCACGAATGCCTGACTTAAGGAACAAGTCAGTACCTTCGCGGCGGCTAAGCTTCAGCTTAGGACCCAAATATCTTGCCATGATCTTTCTCCAATCTTCCTAGAAACGTTATACGCGGCGTTTCTTAGGTGGACGACAACCGTTATGAGGGATTGGTGTCGCATCAACAATGTTAGTGATACGGAAACCAGCAGCGTTCAGTGCGCGAACAGTTGATTCACGACCTGGACCTGGACCCTTAACCATAACCTCTAGGTTCTTAAGGCCGTATTCTTTAGCCATTTCAGC
The DNA here is from genome assembly GCF_963887575.1 of Vibrio sp. 3-2(1). Taxonomy (NCBI): domain Bacteria; kingdom Pseudomonadati; phylum Pseudomonadota; class Gammaproteobacteria; order Vibrionales; family Vibrionaceae; genus Vibrio; species Vibrio sp. 3-2(1). Next base: position 80,055 of record NZ_CAWPGB010000055.1, read on the forward strand.
ACAACGCTCAGCAGCAACCTGTGCAGCGAACGGAGTAGACTTACGAGAACCGCGGAAACCAGAACCACCAGCAGTTGCCCAAGCTAGAGCATTACCTTGACGGTCTGTGATAGTTACGATTGTGTTATTGAAAGATGCATGGATGTGCGCTACGCCATCAGCAACTTGCTTGCGTACACGCTTACGTGCGCGAGTTGGTTGTTTTGCCATTGTACTCTATACCCTTCCGACTATTTCTTGATCGGTTTACGCGGACCCTTACGGGTACGAGCGTTGGTTTTAGTACGCTGTCCACGTAGTGGTAGACTGCGACGATGACGAAGACCACGGTAACAGCCAAGGTCCATAAGACGCTTGATGTTCATGGAAACTTCACGACGAAGATCACCCTCTACAGTGTATTTAGCTACACCATCACGCAGTAGATCGATCTGCTCTTCAGTTAGTTCACTGATCTTAACACTTTCAGCAATACCCAAATCAGCTAAGATAGCTTTCGAACGGGTCTTGCCGATGCCGTAGATTGCAGTTAATGCAATTACAGCATGCTTCTGATCAGGAATGTTAATGCCTGCTATACGGGCCACTATTCACTCCTAGTACTTATATAAGAAATTATCCGCAGCAAAGCCCGTCGAGGATACGCTGCGGCATACTACTTCTTTTGCACACAAAAGGTAGGCCGAGGAATATACTCGACCGACCTTTATATTTCAAGTAAAAATTTCTGCTAATTAGCCTTGGCGCTGCTTGTGCTTTGGCTCACTGCAAATCACGCGAACGACGCCGTTACGCTTGATTACTTTACAGTTACGACAGATTTTTTTAACGGAAGCACGAACTTTCATTGCTAAACTCCGTAAGTGAAATCTGAATTAACGGCCGTAGCCCTTCAGATTTGCTTTTTTCAACACAGAATCATACTGTTGGGACATCATATGAGTCTGTACCTGTGCCATAAAGTCCATAATCACAACCACTACGATAAGTAGTGATGTGCCGCCGAAGTAGAAACGTACGTTCCACGCGACCATCATGAACTCGGGAATCAGACAGATAAAGGTAATGTAGAGAGCACCCGCTAAGGTTAGTCTGGTCATTACTTTATCAATGTATCTCGCTGTCTGCTCACCTGGGCGGATGCCGGGTACGAACGCACCGGACTTCTTCAAGTTATCCGCTGTTTCACGAGGGTTAAACACCAACGCTGTGTAAAAGAAACAGAAGAAAATAATCGCTGCTGCATAAAGCATAACGTACAGAGGTTGACCAGGGCTAAGAGCCAAAGACACATCAGTTAACCAACCGAATGTGCTGCTCTCACCATTTTGACCAAACCACTGAGCTAATGTTCCTGGGAACAAAATAATACTCGATGCAAAAATTGCAGGTATTACACCCGCCATATTAATTTTCAATGGCAAGTGAGTACTTTGCGCTGCAAACACTTTACGACCTTGTTGACGCTTTGCATAGTTAACGACAATACGACGCTGACCACGCTCCATGAAAACAACGAAATAAATTACAGCAAAAGAAAGTACCGCAATTAACAACAGAAGAAGCACATGCAATTCACCTTGACGCGCTTGCTCAATCGTTTGTCCGATTGCCGAAGGCAATCCAGCAACAATACCTGCAAAAATCAAAATGGAAATACCATTTCCTATTCCACGCTCAGTAATTTGTTCACCTAACCACATTAAGAACATGGTGCCAGTTACTAAACTCACGGTAGCAATCAGGGTAAACATGGTTTGGTCGATAACAACCAGATTGTTGACCATGTTTGGTAAGCCTGTTGCGATACCAATAGCTTGGAATATTGCAAGTACAAGCGTGCCATAACGCGTATATTGGCTAATCTTACGACGCCCTGCCTCACCCTCTTTCTTGAGTTCGGCTAACGCTGGATGAACTACAGTTAGCAATTGGACAACAATTGATGCCGAAATATACGGCATGATGCCCAATGCTAAGATAGATGCACGCGAAAGAGCACCACCGGAGAACATGTTAAACATTTCAACGATGGTACCTTTTTGCTGTTCGAACAAATCGGCAAGTACAGCTGCGTCAATACCAGGAATCGGCACAAAAGAACCGGCTCGGAATACTAAAAGTGCACCAATTACGAATAATAAGCGCGACTTTAGCTCACTTAAGCCGCTCTGAGCACTACGAAAATCTTGTCCTGGTTTCTTAGCCATCTGTACCTCGTTCCTCGAGATTATTCCTCGATTTTACCGCCTGCAGCTTCGATTGCAGCTTTAGCGCCTTTAGTCACGCGAAGACCTTTCACAGTCACTGCTTTGCTAATCTCACCAGAAAGAACAACTTTAACATTTTCGATGTTCTTAGTGATTAGGTTAGCTGCTTTCAAGCTGTTTAGATCGACCACGTCACCCGTAACTTTCGCTAGCTCAGCTAGACGAATTTCAGCAGACACTAGGCTCTTACGAGAAGTGAAACCGAATTTAGGTAGACGTTGTTTTAGAGGCATTTGACCGCCTTCAAAACCTGGACGAACTGTACCGCCAGAACGTGACTTTTGACCTTTGTGACCGCGGCCACCTGTTTTACCAAGGCCAGAACCGATACCACGGCCTAGACGCTTAGGAGCGTGCTTAGAACCAGCAGCCGGTGATAGAGTATTCAAACGCATTCTGATTACTCCTCAACTTTAACCATGTAGTAAACCTTGTTGATCATACCGCGTACACACGGTGTATCTTCAAGTTCTACTGTATGGTTGATACGACGAAGGCCTAGACCACGCAAAGTAGCTTTGTGCTTTGGTAGACGACCAATTGAGCTTTTAGTTTGAGTTACTTTAATAGTTGCCATGGTGCTTACTCCGAAATCGCTTCAACAGTGAGACCACGTTTAGCTGCAACCATTTCTGGTGACTTCACATCTACTAGACCAGCAACTGTTGCACGAACAACGTTGATTGGGTTAGTAGAACCGTACGCTTTCGCAAGTACGTTATGTACACCGGCAACTTCTAGTACAGCACGCATCGCACCACCGGCGATAACACCTGTACCTTCTGCAGCTGGCTGCATGTAAACTTTAGAGCCCGAGTGACGACCTTTCACCGCGTGGTGAAGAGTGCCTTCGTTAAGAGCGATAGTAACCATGTTACGACGCGCTTTTTCCATTGCTTTTTGAATCGCTGCAGGTACTTCACGAGCTTTGCCGTATCCGAAACCTACGCGACCATTACCGTCACCAACTACAGTTAGTGCAGTAAAGCTCATGATTCGACCACCTTTAACCGTTTTAGAAACACGGTTAACTGCGATTAATTTTTCTTGCAAATCACTAGCTTGTTGTTGTTCTTTAGCCATCTTCCAACCCTACCTTAGAATTTCAGACCAGCTTCGCGAGCAGATTCTGCTAGCGCCGCTACTCGACCGTGGTATTGGAAACCAGAACGATCAAACGCAACAGCTGATACGCCTTTTTCAAGAGCGCGTTCTGCAATAGCTTTACCTACCGCTTTAGCTGCGTCTACGTTACCGGTGTTCTTAACTAGCTCACGGATCGCTTTTTCTACAGTAGAAGCTGCTGCGATAACCTCAGAGCCGTTTGATGCGATAACCTGAGCGTACACGTGACGAGGAGTACGGTGTACTACTAGGCGAGTTGCACCCAGTTCAGCAATCTTACGACGTGCGCGTGTAGCACGACGGATGCGAGATGCTTTCTTATCCATAGTGTTACCTTACTTCTTCTTAGCTTCTTTACTACGCACATTTTCATCTGCGTAACGGACGCCTTTACCTTTATAAGGTTCTGGCTCACGGTAAGAACGGATGTCAGCCGCAACTTGACCCACTACTTGCTTATCGCAACCAGTTAGGACAATTTCAGTTTGGCTAGGACATTCAGCATTGATACCCGCTGGTAGTTCATGCTCTACAGGGTGTGAGAAGCCTAAAGTAAGACTTACTGAGTTGCCTTTAATAGCAGCACGGTAACCAACACCTTTAAGAACAAGCTTCTTAGTAAAGCCTGCAGTAACACCAACAACCATGTTGTTTACTAGTGCACGAGCAGTACCTGCTTGTGCCCAAGCGTTAGCAACACCTTCACGAGGACCGAAAGTAAGGTTGTTTTCTTCCTGTGCAATAACTACGCCTTTATTCAGGACGCGAGTCAGCTCACCTTTACCACCTTTTACAGTGATTTCTTGGCCGTTTAGTTTCACCTCTACGCCAGCTGGAATAGCGACAGGTGCTTTAGCAACACGAGACATATCCTACTCCTTACGCTACGTAGCAAATGATTTCACCGCCAAGACCTGCTTTGCGAGCAGCACGGTCAGACATCAGACCCTTGGAAGTGGACACCACAGCAACACCCATACCGCCCATCACTGTTGGTAACGCGTCTTTTTTCTTATAAACGCGTAGACCAGGACGTGAAACACGTTGGATTTGCTCGATTACTGGTTTAGCTTGGAAGTACTTAAGAGTAACTTCTAGCTCAGGTTTTACTTCGCCTTCAACAGCGAAATCTGCGATATAACCTTCAGCTTTTAGCAGTGCAGCAATTGCAACTTTAAGCTTTGAAGAAGGCATTTTTACAGCAACTTTATTTGCTGCCTGACCGTTACGAATGCGGGTCAGCATATCCGAAATCGGATCTTGCATGCTCATAAGATTTACTCCAAATGATTAAGTGGCAATTACCAGCTAGCCTTACGAAGTCCAGGAATCTCGCCTTTCATGCAAGCTTCGCGAACTTTGATGCGGCTTAGACCGAACTTACGTAGGAAACCGTGTGGACGACCAGTTTGGTTGCAACGGTTGCGCTGACGTGAAGCACTTGAATCACGTGGAAGAGCTTGCAGTTTAAGAACTGCGTTCCAACGATCTTCTTCAGATGCGTTTACATCGCTGATGGTAGCTTTTAGCATTGCACGCTTTTCTGCGAACTTAGCTACTAGCTTTGCACGTTTTACTTCACGTGCTTTCATTGATTGTTTAGCCATAACAGTAACCCTTCACCTTACTTACGGAATGGGAAGTTAAAGGCAGCCAGCAGAGCACGGCCTTCCTCATCGGTACCAGCAGAAGTCGTGATAGTGATATCAAGACCGCGTACACGATCGACTTTATCGTAGTCGATTTCTGGGAAGATGATTTGCTCGCGAACGCCCATGCTGTAGTTACCGCGTCCGTCAAAAGACTTAGCGCTAACACCACGGAAGTCACGTACACGTGGAAGTGCAATAGAGATTAAACGCTCTAAAAAATCCCACATACGTTCGCCACGCAAGGTTACTTTACAACCAATTGGGTAGCCTTCACGAATTTTGAAACCTGCAACAGATTTACGAGCTTTAGTGATCAGTGGTTTTTGACCAGAGATCGTAGCCATATCAGCTGCTGCATTTTCTAATAGTTTCTTATCGTTGATAGCTTCACCAACGCCCATGTTTAGGGTGATTTTATCAATCCTAGGGACTTGCATGACGCTTGTGTAACCGAACTGTTTGGTCAGTTCAGTCACTACAGACGACTTGTAGTAATCATGCAGTTTCGCCATAGTAGAACTCCAAATTACTTCTAATTAGTTAGAAACGATTTCACCGTTAGATTTGAAGAAACGAACTTTTTTGCCGTCTTCAAAACGGAAACCGATACGGTCCGCTTTACCAGTTGCTGCGTTAAAGATTGCAACGTTAGAAGCATCAATAGCTGCTTCTTGTTCAACGATGCCACCTTGTTGACCTAGAGCCGGAACCGGCTTTTGGTGTTTCTTAACAAGGTTGATACCTTCAACGATAACTTTACCAGTTACGAGAACCTTAGTTACTTTACCTTTCTTGCCTTTATCTTTACCAGCAAGAACGATTACTTCGTCATTACGACGGATTTTAGCTGCCATGTGTGCCGCTCCTTACAGAACTTCAGGTGCTAGTGACACGATTTTCATAAATTTCGCATTGCGAAGTTCACGAGTCACTGGACCAAAGATACGTGTACCGATAGGTTGCTCTGTATTATTGTTCAACAATACGCAAGCATTACGGTCGAAGCGAATGACAGAACCGTCTGGACGACGTACGCCTTTACGGGTGCGAACTACCACCGCCTTCAGTACATCACCTTTTTTAACTTTACCGCGAGGAATTGCTTCCTTCACTGTAACTTTGATGATGTCACCGATATGTGCATAACGGCGGTGAGAGCCACCCAGAACCTTAATACACATTACCTTGCGCGCGCCTGAGTTATCAGCTGCATCAAGTGTACTTTGCATTTGGATCATTGTTAGTGCTCCGCTAAATATTAAAACTAGACCCTCTCGGGTCGGGCTGCCTCTTTAAAAGGGACGCGAATTGTACCACCCTTTCCTAAGATTGGGTAGACAAAAAATAAACGGCTCCAAAAAAACTTTGGAGCCGTTTAAAATCATAGAATAACGATGATTACATCTTCGCTTTTTCTATAACTTTAACCAATGTCCAAGACTTAGTCTTAGACAGAGGACGACACTCACGAATCTCAACGGTATCGCCTAGGCCACACTCGTTGTTTTCGTCATGTGCGTGTACTTTAGTCGTACGCTTTACGAATTTACCGTAAATTGGGTGTTTCACCATGCGCTCGATAGCAACAGTGATAGATTTATCCATCTTGTCACTAATAACACGACCTAGTTGAGTACGAATTTTGTCGCTCATTATTCGCCTGCCTTCTCAGTCAAAACAGTTTTAACGCGTGCGATATCACGGCGTACAGCTTTCAAAGTATGAGTTTGCTGTAGTTGACCAGTTGCAGCTTGCATGCGCAAGTTGAACTGTTCACGTAGCAAATTCAGTAGCTCAGCGTTAAGCTCTTCAGCGCTTTTTGCGCGTAGATCTAGTGCTTTCATCACATCACCTGTTTAATTACGAATGTAGTTTTGAATGGCAGTTTACGAGCCGCTAGGCGGAACGCTTCACGTGCCAATTCTTCAGGTACACCGTCCATTTCGTACATAACCTTACCAGGTTGGATTTGGGCTACCCAGTACTCAACGTTACCTTTACCCTTACCTTGACGAACTTCTAGTGGTTTTTCAGTGATTGGCTTATCTGGGAACACACGGATCCAGATTTTACCTTGACGCTTAACGTGACGTGTCATTGCACGACGTGCCGCTTCGATCTGACGAGCAGTTAGACGACCACGTCCAACGGCTTTAAGACCAAATGTACCGAAGCTTACGTCAGTACCTTTAGCTAGACCGCGGTTGCGACCAGTATGAACCTTACGGAACTTAGTGCGTTTAGGTTGTAGCATCAGTCGACTCCTTACTTACGGCCTTTACGCTGCTTCTTAGGCTTGTCAGCCTTTGGCTCAACAGCGTTTGCAGCTGGCATACCACCAAGGATTTCACCCTTGAAGATCCAAACTTTAACGCCGATCACACCGTATTGAGTGTGAGCCGAAGAAGTTGCGTAATCAATGTCAGCACGTAGAGTGTGTAGAGGCACACGGCCTTCACGGTACCACTCAGAACGTGCAATTTCAGCGCCGCCAAGACGACCGCTTACTTCCACTTTGATACCTTTAGCGCCTAGACGCATAGCATTTTGTACCGCACGCTTCATAGCACGACGGAACATAACGCGACGCTCTAGTTGAGACGCGATGCTATCAGCCACTAATTGGCCGTCTAGCTCAGGCTTACGTACTTCAGCGATGTTAATTTGCGCTGGTACACCTGCAATTTTAGCTACAGCTGCGCGTAGCTTCTCAACGTCTTCACCTTTCTTACCGATAACAACGCCTGGGCGAGCAGTGTGGATAGTCACACGAATGCTCTTAGCAGGACGCTCGATAACGATGCGTGATAGAGACGCTTTTGAAAGTTCCTTAGTAAGGAACTGACGTACCTTGAAGTCGCCGTCTAGGTTGTCAGCGAAATCTTTGGTGTTAGCAAACCATGTAGCATTCCAAGGCTTAACGATGCCAAGACGAATACCATTAGGATGTACTTTCTGACCCATTGCTTACTCTCCTAGTCTCTTAGCGGTCTGCTACAACAACAGTGATGTGGCTTGAACGCTTCAAGATACGATCCGCACGGCCTTTTGCACGAGGCATAATACGCTTCATGACCGGGCCCTCATCTACGAAGATTTTAGCGACATTAAGATCGTCGATATCTGCACCTTCGTTGTGTTCTGCGTTAGCGATAGCTGACTCTAGAACTTTCTTAACTAATACAGCCGCTTTTTTGTTGCTGAAAGTTAGGATTTCAAGAGCCTGATCCACAGATTTACCACGGATTAGATCTGCAACTAAGCGAGCTTTCTGAGGAGAAATGCGAGCAAAGTTATGTTTAGCAATAGCTTCCATCATTTACTCCTTAGCGCTTCTTAGCTTTCTTATCCGCAGCGTGACCACGGTAAGTACGAGTTGGTGCGAATTCGCCCAGTTTGTGACCGATCATTTCATCAGTGACAAATACTGGAACGTGCTGACGACCATTATGGACAGCGATGGTCAAACCAATCATTGATGGAATGATCATTGAACGACGGGACCAAGTCTTAATAGGCTTTTTGTCTCCGCTTTCCACCGCTTTCTCTACCTTCTTCAGCAAGTGTAGGTCAATAAATGGACCTTTCTTGAGAGAACGTGGCATGGCTTATCCTCTTATATAGATTACTTATTACGACGACGTACGATGTACTTGTCGGTGCGTTTGTTGCTACGAGTCTTGAAGCCCTTAGTAGGCATACCCCAAGGAGATACTGGGTGACGACCACCAGATGTGCGGCCTTCACCACCACCGTGTGGGTGGTCAACCGGGTTCATTACTACACCACGTACAGTTGGACGTACGCCGCGCCAGCGTGAAGCACCAGCTTTACCTAGTTCACGTAGCATGTGCTCAGAGTTACCAACTTCACCGATTGTTGCACGGCCTTCAGAAAGTACTTTGCGCATTTCACCAGAACGTAGGCGGATAGTTGCATAAGTACCGTCGCGAGCGACAAGTTGAGCATATGCACCAGCCGAACGAGCTAGCTGTGCACCTTTACCAGGCTTAAGTTCAACACAGTGAATAGTAGAACCCACTGGGATGTTGCGCATTGGCAGAGTGTTACCTGCTTTAATTGGCGCATCAACACCAGACTGGATTGTATCACCAGCTTGAACACCTTTAGGTGCGATAATGTAACGACGCTCGCCGTCTGCGTACAGAACTAGAGCGATATTTGCGCTACGGTTTGGATCGTATTCTAGACGCTCAACTTTCGCTGGGATGCCATCTTTAGTACGTTTGAAGTCAACCAAACGATAGTGTTGCTTATGACCACCACCGATATGACGTACTGTGATACGACCGTTGTTGTTACGACCACCATTCTTAGAGTTTTTCTCTAGAAGAGGTGCGTATGGCTTACCCTTGTGTAGGTCAGCGTTAACAACTTTAACGACGTGACGACGACCAGGGGAAGTCGGCTTACATTTAACAATAGCCATTATTCAACTACTCCTGTTATTCCGCGCCGCCAACAAAGTCAAGATCTTGACCTTCTTTCAAAGTCACATACGCTTTTTTAACGTCGCTGCGGCGACCTTGGCGTAGACCTTGACGTTTGGTCTTACCCTTAGTGATAAGAGTATTTACAGACTTAACTTCAACTTCAAATAGCTTTTCTACAGCTGCTTTGATCTCTTTCTTAGTTGCATCTTTTGCTACTTTGAAAACGATAGTGTTCGCTTTCTCAGCAGTCATAGTTGCTTTTTCAGAGATGTGCGGTGCACGTAGAACTTTTAGTAGACGCTCTTCACTGATCATGCCAGCATCTCCTCAACTTGCTTAACTGCTTCTGCAGTCATTAGAACCTTGTCAAACGCAATTAGGCTAACTGGGTCAAGACCCGCTACGTCACGTGCGTCAACTTTATATAGGTTGCGAGCAGCTAAGAATAGATTCTCGTCTACTTCGCCAGTAACGATGAGTACATCGTTAAGCTCAAGTTCTTTAAGCTTAGCTAATAGCTCTTTAGTTTTTGGTGCTTCTACTGAGAAGTTATCAACAACGATTAAACGCTCTTGACGAACTAGTTCAGAAAGAATGCTCTTCATAGCACCGCGGTACATTTTTTTGTTTACTTTTTGGCTGTGATCTTGTGGTTTCGCAGCAAAAGTAACACCACCTGTACGCCAGATTGGGCTACGAATTGTACCAGCACGTGCACGGCCAGTACCTTTTTGACGCCATGGCTTAGCGCCACCGCCAGAAACTTCTGAACGTGTCTTTTGAGCACGAGTACCTTGACGAGCACCTGCTGCATACGCAACAACTACTTGATGTACAAGGGCTTCGTTGAACTCACGTCCGAAAGTAGTTTCGGAAACAGTTAGTGCGTTAGCACCTTTAACCATCAATTCCATTACTTACTCCTAGACGTTATGCTTTAATAGCTGGTTTGACGATCACGTTAGCGCCAGTTGCACCTGGTACTGCACCTTTAATAAGAAGCAGATTGCGCTCAGCGTCAACACGTACGATCTCTAGGTTTTGAGTCGTTACACGCTCAGCACCCATGTGACCTGCCATTTTTTTGCCTTTGAACACGCGACCTGGAGTTTGACATTGGCCAATTGAACCCGGTGCACGGTGAGACAAAGAGTTACCGTGAGTCATATCTTGGGTACGGAAATTCCAGCGCTTAACAGCACCTTGGAAACCTTTACCTTTAGATGTACCAGTAACGTCTACTTTTTTAACTTCGTTGAAAAGTTCTACATTTAGCTCAGTGCCAACTTCAAACTCTTCGCCGTTTTCTAAACGGAATTCCCAAAGACCGCGACCAGCTTCTACACCTGCTTTCGCAAAGTGACCAGCTTCTGGTTTAGTTACACGGTTGGCTTTCTTAGTACCAGTAGTTACCTGGATTGCTGCATAGCCGTCAGTCTCAAGAGTTTTCACTTGAGAAATACGGTTTGCTTCAACCTCAACAACAGTTACTGGGATAGAAACGCCTTCTTCAGTAAATACGCGGGTCATACCCACTTTACGTCCGACTAGACCAATCATTCTTCTAATCTCCCTTAACCTAGGCTGATTTGTACGTCAACGCCAGCAGCTAGATCTAGGCGCATCAGTGCATCAACAGTTTTATCTGTTGGCTCAACGATGTCGATTAGACGTTTGTGAGTACGAATTTCGTACTGATCACGAGCATCTTTGTTGACGTGTGGAGAGATAAGAACAGTGAAACGCTCTTTACGAGTAGGAAGTGGAATAGGACCACGAACCTGTGCGCCGGTACGCTTAGCTGTTTCAACGATTTCCGCTGTAGAAGCATCGATTAGTTTGTAATCGAACGCTTTTAGGCGGATACGGATACGTTGGTTCTGCATGAGACAGAGCTCCAATAATTAAAAATTACACAAACAATATCGCCACTCAAACTCGTTAAAACGAGAGAATGCCGATTGATTTATGTGAAACCGTAGTGCCAAAATTAGGCACATTGTCAGTTAATTTTCGATTAACTTTAATCTATTACTAAACGCAACAGAGCTAATTGTATTAACTGCGAACATAAGCTGAGTATACGTTACTAAACTAACAGCTAGGTCAGTTTACTCCTCACTGCTCATTGGTTCACAACTGGATTTAACCAGTGCGGTGCATTATACAGATCACCATTACACATGCAAGCGCTGTGTAGAAATTAAACTTATAAACTATCTATTTCTTCTTTCACTGAGGAAGTATAGAAGGGATAGAAAGATGAGGTGAGCACTCACGACCCTATCCTTTTATCCCTGTTGCACAATTATACAGCTTGGCGCTGTCTCACTGCTTCAAACAGACAGATCCCAGCCGCTACTGATACGTTTAGGCTAGAAACGGTGCCCGCCATCGGTATTTTGATCAGATCATCGCAGGTTTCGCGCGTTAAACGGCGCATACCATCCCCTTCAGCGCCCATAACAATCGCAAGGGGCCCTGTCAGTTTGGCTTGGTAAATGTCATGCGTCGCCTCACCGGCAGTGCCAACAAACCATACGCCTTGTTCTTGAAGGGCGCGCATGGTACGTGCAAGATTCGTCACTCGTACTAAAGGCACAGTTTCAGCAGCGCCACAAGCGACTTTGCTGACCGTTGCCGTCATTGGTGCTGACTTATCTTTCGGTACGATCACTGCAGCGACCCCGGCAGCATCGGCGTTACGTAAGCATGCGCCGAGATTATGCGGATCGGTAACACCATCCAAAACAAGTAATAGCGGTTGTTCATGCTGTGCGATGATTGCTTCTAAATCATGCTCATTAAGCTGTTTTGCTGGTTTTACACGAGCAATGATGCCCTGATGATTCGCCCCTTGAGCCTTGTCATCCAATGTTTTACGTCCCATCTGTTGAATAGAGACACCGCAATGTTGCAGTTCATTTAACAGTGGAAGCAGGCGATCATCTTGTCGCCCTTTCAGTACAAACGCTTCTATCAATCGCGCTGGATCTTTTTCAAGTACAGCGCTGACCGCGTGAATACCATAAATACATTCGTTACTCATGATTTACCCATTGATCGTTATTTACTAGCACGCGCTTTATTTGCTTTGGCCGCGGGTTTCTTTTTGCGTGCTTTTGTTGTTTTGCTTTTTTTTCGTTCAGGTTTTGAGCCTTCACTACTTTTTTCATCTGGGCGTTTAGTCGCTTCAACTAAAGGAGTTGCCTTTCCTTTACTTGACGTCACCTTCTTGCCACGTGCTTTCTCTCGTGCATCCGTTGCACGTTTCTTCGCTGTCTTGCCTTCTCCGCGCAGCTTACGGCTAGTGCCCACGATTTCAAAGTCAATTTGACGATCATCCAAGTTGACGGATAACACTTTGACTTTAACGGCGTCACCTAAGCGATAGATGTTGCCAAAACTTTCGCCGATCAATCGTTGTCCCACGGGATCAAATTGATAGTAGTCGTTCGCTAGCGTTGAAATATGGACCAATCCATCAATGTGCAACTCAGTTAAACGAACGAAGAAACCGAAACCTGTCACGTTGGCTATGACTCCATCAAGCTCTTCGCCTACATGATCTTGCATGTATTCACACTTGAGCCAATCAGATACTTCACGCGTCGCATCATCAGCACGGCGTTCTGTCATTGAACATTGCTGACCATAGAAGTCCATGTCATCAAAAGAGTAGTGATAACCACCTGTGGTTGTCCAACGGTCGGTGTGATTACCCGATTCTTTGGCAATCAAATATTTAATTGCGCGGTGCAATAGGAGATCAGGGTAGCGACGAATAGGTGAAGTAAAGTGCGCATAGCGTTTGAGCGCTAAACCAAAGTGACCACAGTTATCCGCGTTATACACAGCCTGCTTCATGGAACGCAGTAACATGGTTTGGATCAACTCTTTGTCTTGGCGCTCACCAATCTGTTTCATTAAGTTAGCGTAATCGGTTGGCGAAGGCTCTAGCCCACCCGCTAAGTTCAAACCAAGCTCGCCTAAGAAATCCCTAAAGCCGGTCAAGCGCTCTTCTCCCGGTGATTCATGGATACGGTACAGAGCGGGCTCTTTCGCTTTTTCCACCAGCGATGCTGAAGCAATATTAGCGAGGATCATGCACTCTTCGATTATTTTATGCGCATCATTACGTACAACAGGTTCAATGCTGTCGATTTTACGCTCAGCATTAAAAATAAACTTAGTTTCAATCGTTTCAAATTCGATACCGCCACGCTCATCACGCGCTGCTTTTAGCACCTTATACATCGAATAGAGTTCTTCAAGATGAGGAACCACGGCTTGATAACGTTCGCGTAGCTCTTCATCCCCTTCAAGAATGGCGTGTACTTTGTTGTAAGTTAAACGGGCATGAGAGTTCATCACGGCTTCGTAATGTTTGTAACCCGAAATTTTGCCCGTTGCAGAGACTGTCATCTCGCACACCATGCATAGACGGTCGACTTGTGGATTAAGTGAACAAAGACCGTTCGACAGTACTTCCGGTAGCATAGGGACGACTTGCGATGGGAAGTAAACTGAGTTACCACGGTTGATCGCTTCTTTATCAAGAGCCGTATCGGGGCGCACATAATAACTTACGTCAGCAATCGCAACCCAGAGACGCCAGCCACCACCTTTTTTGGCTTCGCAATAAACCGCGTCATCAAAGTCACGCGCGTCTTCACCATCAATAGTCACTAAAGGTAATTGACGCAAATCAACGCGCCCTTGCTTCGCCTCTTCTGGAACTTCTTCTCTCAGGTTTTCGACTTGCTTTAATACTTCTTGCGGCCACTCATGAGGGATCTGGTGAGTGCGAATCGCTATTTGTGTCTCCATACCGGGAGCCATATTTTCCCCAAGTACCTCAACAACCCTGCCTGTCATTCCTCTTGCTCTGGCACCACGATCGGTAATTTCAATCACCACCACGTTCCCCATGCGAGCTCCGCCTTTGTGCTCATTAGGGATCAAGATGTCTTGAGTGATGCGTGAATCATCGGGCACGACATAAGAGTAGCCATTTTCGAGGAAGAAACGCCCAACAAGTTGGGTTTTACGTTCTTCCAAAACTCGGACCAAACGCCCTTCTTTACGGCCTCTTTTATCCGTGCCTGTCGGTTGTACCAGCACGTAGTCGCCATGAATAATGGTACGCATTTGGTGATGAGGTAGCAAAACATCGTTATCTTTGCCAACGCTGCCATCAGGACGAACCCACCCATGACCATCTTTATGTCCGATTACGTGACCTTTGATCATTTCCAGTTTTTCTGGCAATGCATAGCATTGGCGACGAGTAAATACCAATTGGCCATCTCGCTCCATCGCACGCAAACGACGGCGTAGCCCTTCGTATTGCTCTTCACCAGACAAACCCAATGCCTCAAAAAGATCATTACGATTCATCGGTACATTGGCTTCGGTTAGAAATTCGAGGATGAATTCTCGGCTTGGAATTGGATTTTCGTAATTGCTAGATTCTCGATCCGCAAAAGGATCGTTATTGATAATTTCAGACATAGGCAGACCTGCTAAAGCAAGGAGAGATAGCCAGAGTATAACTGACTCACGGCAGAAGCTACAGCAGCGTATTGATTATTATAGGCTAATGCGTTAGAGGAAAAGCGTAGAAATGACTTCGCCCAACCGTGTGGGCGAAATAAGAAAAGCAATAATGAAGGCTACCAAAACGTATCTCTGCGCTTGGCTCGCGCAACCACATTTTGTGGCATTCGCTGCTCTAACCCCTGCCGGAGCATAGAGATCCGAGAATGTATTCTTTGATCGATAGTCACCGAATTATAGAGCCAGCGATAAGCATCTTCATAATCAAGCGGGCTGCCATAATCACGCAGCAAAAGCTCAGCTAGATGGATACGAGCATTAATATTGCCCATCGCAGCGGCTTCACGCAGATAGGGAATAGCTCGCTCTTTATCCTGCTGTACTAAAGTACCACGCGAATAATAACGCCCAAGCTGCTCTAACGCAGCGGGTAAACCTTGATGAGCTGCATTTTCCATATAGTACAAGCCAAGTTCGACATCTTGATCTACACAGACCCCCCACGCTAGCATATCTCCATACAAAAACTCGTAGGAAGGCAGGCTGATGCGAGTAGCACGCGCAACAATATCTTCTACCAATTGGCAGTTGTCGGCCTTGACTTGCTCTAAATGTTTATTTTGCTCAATTAACTTGATTAGTTCAGCTTCGGTGTAAATAGGGACTGGCTCACCCACTTCCGCCACGTTGGCATGACTCAAGGATGAGGTCAGCGCTAAAAACAATGAAGCTGCTACCGTTCGTAGCTTCATACCTGCACTCTTTATGTCTATCGATAGCCTTAAAATTATAGCCTCAGTTTCATCTAGGGCTGGGCTTGATAACTTTATCGACCAGTGCGGCAAACTCTTTAGACAAAATTTGCCGTTATTCGGCCATTTATTGCCACACCAAGGACAAAATATCATCAATACAGGTATAAAAAAACCGGCTCTGAAAGCCGGTTTTAAAAACGTTTATCAATCAACCATTAAACTGAAAATGGGTGAACCTTGATAATGGTTTCGTTACGATCTGGACCTGTAGAAACGATGTCAACAGGTACACCAGTCAACTCTTCAATACGTTTGATGTAATCAAGCGCCGCTTGTGGCAGGGCATCAATTGATTTAGCACCGAAGGTATTTTCAGACCAACCAGGCATAGTTTCGTAAATAGGTGTTACCGCTTCAAAAGCGTCAGCTGCCATTGGTGATACTTGAGCAATTGAGCCATCTGGCATTTGGTAACCCGTACAGATTTTTAGCTCTTCTAGACCATCAAGTACGTCAAGTTTAGTCAAGCAGAAGCCTGTGACTGAGTTAATTTGAATGGCGCGACGCATCGCTACCGCATCAAACCAACCACAACGGCGCTTACGGCCTGTTGTAGCACCAAACTCATGGCCTTTCGTGCCTAGGTGATTACCGATTTCATCATCCAATTCGGTTGGGAATGGACCTGCACCAACGCGAGTACAGTAAGCTTTCGCGATACCTAGAATATAACCTAGATGACGAGGGCCGAAACCAGAACCTGCAGCAACACCACCAGCAGTCGTGTTAGAAGACGTTACGTATGGGTATGTACCGTGGTCAATATCAAGCATAGTACCTTGCGCACCTTCGAACATGATTTTGTCGCCACGCTTACGCGCTGCATCAAGTTCATCGGTCACGTCGATCACCATCGAAGTCAGCAAATCAGCATAGCCTTGTGCTTGCTCAAGTACGGATTCGTAGCTTACTGGTTCAGCTTTGTAGAAATGCTCAAGTTGGAAGTTATGGAACTCCATCACTTCTTTTAGCTTTTCTGCAAATGAAGCCATATCGAACAAGTCACCAACGCGTAAACCACGACGAGCCACTTTGTCTTCATAAGCAGGACCGATACCACGACCTGTCGTACCAATTGCTTTTTTACCACGAGCCGTTTCACGAGCTTGGTCAAGCGCAATGTGGTAAGGAAGAATAAGTGGGCAAGCTTCAGAAATGAAAAGACGTTCGCGGACTGGAATACCACGCTCTTCTAGAGGCTTCATTTCATTGATTAGTGCGTCAGGTGAAAGCACAACACCGTTGCCGATGATGCATTTCACTTTATTGCGAAGAATGCCGGATGGAATTAAATGAAGAACGGTTTTTTCACCGTCAATGACCAAAGTGTGGCCTGCATTATGGCCGCCTTGGTAGCGAACCACGTATTTTGCATCTTCAGTTAAAAGGTCTACGATTTTACCTTTGCCTTCGTCACCCCATTGGGTGCCTAGAACGACTACGTTATTTCCCATCTTTCCAAGTCTGATTGCTAGTTAAAAAAGGATTCTAGCACCGAATCCTTTTCCTTGCAGTCCTTTTTTAAACACGAAAATGTCATAAAAATATAACTTAATAAATGATTCAGTTATTAGGCACGTAAGTTACTCATCCGAATATATTTTTACGATTAGCTCTCCTTGACGATCAACACAAGCACGGTACATACCGGAACTGTTCATTGCAAAATGAATGTCGCCTTGCGCATCAATGGCGATCAATCCACCCTCACCACCGAGCGTTTTAAGTTCACCCTGAATAATGGTTTCACATGCGGTATGAACATCTTCTTTTAAATAACGCATGCGAGCGGCAACGTCACTGGCAACCATTTTACGAATGAAATATTCCCCCATGCCCGTTGTCGATACCGCCACATTACCATTTTCAGCCACCGTTCCTGCACCGATGATGGGAGAATCGCCGACGCGACCAAATTTTTTATTCGTGATGCCACCGGTACTAGTAGCAGACGCAAGGTTGCCTTGTTTATCCAATGCAACTGCGCCAACAGTGCCAAATTTCTTGTCATCTGGGAATTTTGATTCCGACAAAGCAAATTGATTGTTGCTTTTCATCGCTAGCAACTGTTCATAACGACGCTCAGTAAAAAAGTAATCTTGTTCTGTATATTGATGCCCTTGAGTAAAAGCAAACGCTTCTGCGCCCTCACCAATCAACAACACATGATCACTGTGCTTCATTACATCACGCGCGAGCTGCACCGGATTTTTAATGTGCCGAACCCCAGCGACCGCGCCTGCGTCCATCATTTTGCCATGCATGACAGAGGCGTCCATCTCCACCATCTCTTGATGCGTTAACACCGAACCTTTTCCTGCGTTAAACAACGGAGAGTCCTCAAGTATTTTCACAGCCTCAACCACCGCATCCAGTGCATCACCACCTTGTGCCAGTACTTGATGCCCCGCTCGGACAGCACTTTCTAGCGTGTTCAAAATATCGCGCTTTAATGATTCGCTCATTTGTTGACGAATGATGGTTCCAGCGCCGCCATGAATTGCTATAGCAAAAGGTTGTGACATGAGAATTCCTTAACTTAATAAATTGAGAGGCAATACACTTCTGTTCTACACATTAACTATACCCAAATAACTTGAAGTTGCAGGTAGGCGGCAAGTGAGTACTGTAATAATTAACAAGCAACAAAAAAGCGCTAATCGCATGACGATTAACGCTTTCCATTTCATTGTATCAGTCGGTTATTACTGCCTACTTTGGCACTACCAACCAAAAAATGATTAATGTGAACCGCAGCTGCCGCCACCGCAACAACCTTCTTTTTTCTCACCATGGTCATGGCCTTCACCACCACAGCAACCACCTTCATGATCATGATCGTGGTCATGGTCGTGGCCATGTCCACAGCCACCAGCTTGGTGAATGTGACCATGTTGGATTTCTTCTTCA
The DNA here is from genome assembly GCF_963887575.1 of Vibrio sp. 3-2(1). Classification (NCBI taxonomy): domain Bacteria; kingdom Pseudomonadati; phylum Pseudomonadota; class Gammaproteobacteria; order Vibrionales; family Vibrionaceae; genus Vibrio; species Vibrio sp. 3-2(1). Next base: position 98,840 of record NZ_CAWPGB010000055.1, read on the forward strand.
GTTGCAGCGCGAATCGCAACGACTTCTACATCAAACGTTAATGTTTGGCCAGCCAACATGTGGTTACCATCAACTACCACTTCGTCACCATCCACTTCCGTGATTTCAACTGGAATTTGGCCTTGGTCAGTATCCGCTAGAAAACGCATACCCACTTCAATTTCATCAACGCCTTGGAAAACTTCAGCAGGTACACGTTGTACAAGCTCATCGTTGTATTCACCGTACGCTTCTTCAGGAGCGATAGTTGCTGTGAACTTATCGCCCACAACTTTTCCTTCTAACTCATTTTCAAGGCCAGTGATTAGATTGTTGTGACCGTGAAGGTAATCTAGTGGTGCATCAACTGTTGATTGGTCTACGACTGCACCATCTTCCAATACTAATTGGTAGGCTAGGCTTACAACCACGTTCTTTTCAATTTTCATAACAACTCCAAGGAGGTTTGTTCCTAGGTTGTCATCTTCAAACCTAAGAAATCGATCGGTATGAGGCGTATTATGAAGATCTATTCCAGAAACTCAATTATTCTGGTTTAAAAATCCCGATCATCTCTTGCCGAGCATGTTCACTTTTTTCTACAGATTTGGGCTTTCGCTGCTCATGGTAGTCGCACTCGACACACTCAACGAGCTCTATGTTGTTTTCAACCCACCAGCGCAGAGTATCTTGTGACTGACAACTTGGGCACTTTGCACCGGCAATAAAGCGTTTTTTCTGTTTCACGTTACATCCTACAACTGAATATTGATTGGCGTTATTTTTCCCAATAATGACGAGATTGGCGATCATTATCCATTTCACGCCCAAATATTTCTTCTAGCTCTTTACGTGCCTCTTTGGCGCGCAGTGCGAGTTGTTTGTCTTGGTTATGTTGCGGTAGCAGTTCTTTGAGCATCGCATTATCGAGTTTTCTAAAATGTGCTTCGGCGCGCTTGGCTTGGTAAGGGTGCATGCCCAATTCGACCAGTACTTGTCGGCCGAGGTCCAAAGCGCCTAAGAAAGTTTCCCGCGAGTATTTATCGACCCCATGGCTGAGTAACTGATACGCCTCTACCCGGCTACGAGCGCGAGCTAAGATCTTTAACTGCGGGAAATGGTGCTGACAAAGTTCCACAATTTTCATCACTTCATCGGGCGCATCGGTACAGATGACAATCGCCTCAGCTTCTTCTGCACCCGCGGCGCGCAACAGTTCAAGTTGAGTCGCATCACCATAAAAAACGTTATAACCGTACTCTCTCAATAATTTAATTTGACTGGCATCGCTTTCTAATACGGTAATTTTAATCTTATTGGCGTACATCAAACGCCCTACAATTTGCCCAAAACGCCCAAAACCCGCAATGATAATTTGCGGCTGTTTATTGACGACATCGGAATGCATCTCATCGTCACTGCTGAGGTTCAATTTTCGCGCAAACCATTTGTCCTGAATCGTCAGTAATAAAGGTGTGGTGACCATCGACAAGCTGACCACAACGAGCAAAAAGGCCACTTGATCCGGTGATAGCACGCCCTGCGCGCTTGCCGCTGTGAAAATCACGAACGCGAACTCGCCGCCTTGGCTGAGGATCGCCGCCATTTTGCTGCGCGCTTTGGAACGTGTACCCGATAAACGCGCGAGGAGATAAAGGATTCCTCCTTTCAGCACCACTAGACCTAATACAGCCGCCAACACTTGCAGCGGCGCTTGCGCCAATAAGCCCAAATTAACCGCCATTCCAACGGCAATAAAAAATAGCCCGAGCAATAACCCTTTAAACGGTTCAATCGCGATCTCAAGTTCATGGCGAAATTCACTTTCTGCCAGCAACACGCCAGCAAGGAAAGTACCGAGCGCCATTGACAAGCCAAGCTGCTGCATTAACAGTGCAATCCCAATCACCAACAATAAGGCGGCAACGGTAAAAAGTTCACGCACACCACTGGTCACAATATAACGAAACAGCGGGCTCAATAGAAAATGGCCCCCGACCAGCAAAGCGGTAATGCCACCCAACATCCAAGTCACATCTAACCAGCTTCCGCCAGCGTTGCCTGCCAGTAAAGGCAAAAAGGCCAACATCGGGATGACAGCGATATCTTGAAAAAGCAGTACTGCAAAACCAGACTGGCCAGCTTCACTGCGTGTTAGCCCTTGCTCTTCAATTACGCGTAATGCGATTGCTGTCGAAGAGAGCGCAAGGCCCATACCAATCACTAAACTACTCTGCCAGTTAACGCCTAATAGATAAGCAATACTGGCAATGACTAAGGTACTTACCACTACCTGCGCGCCACCCAAACCAAGGATCGGCCCACGCATCTGCCATAATTTTTTGGGGTTTAATTCCAGCCCAATCAGAAACAACAGCAGCACCACGCCAAATTCAGCAAAGTGTAATATGGCTTGCACATCACTGATTAAACCCAGCCCCCAAGGGCCTATGGCTACACCAGCTAACAAATAGCCGAGCACCGAACCCAGCCCTGCACGCTGAGCAATCGGTACGGCCACCACAGCCGCGGTTAAAAACACCACGCTGCTTTGTAAAAAATCACCGCTTAACGCCATCAAGCTCTCCTTGTGTGGCCAGTGGGTGTTGCAACCAGTGTCGATAATGCTCAGCGTGTTGATAGCGCTCCATATCACTCACATTACGTGACCAGTAGAGAACTAACGGTTCCATCCAGTTCATACAACACAGAGCCGCGGTTAATTCAAATGGTTGGAGAATTTGATCCAGTGGGTATTTGTTGTAGCCCCGCTCATCAAACGCTTCTTTTTTTCCGCCCGTGGTGATGACGCTACGCCAGTATTTACCATGCAACGCCGTCTGTCCGCCGAAGGCAAACCCTTTGGCAAGCACGCGATCAAACCACTCTTTGAGCAGCGCGGGGCAGGAATACATATAAAGAGGGTGTTGAAACACAATCACATCATGCTCAAGTAGTTTTTGCTGCTCTGCGTGCACATCGATAAAAAAATCGGGATAGGTTGCATACAAGTCATGCACTGTGACGTGGGAAAGTGACGCAATATTGAGCAGCATGGTTTGATTGGCGATGGAGTTTAATGGCTCAGGATGCGCATAAATCACCAATATTTTAGGTGTAATTTGGTCAGGCATGACGGTGGTGGACATTTTTGTCTGCGCTCCCAATAGTTATCAATATGTTATTAAGCATAATAACGCAATTTGCATAATGATCGACATTTATCCTTATTGCCCCTACTATTCCACGCGATAACGTCTCGATATGAAAAATAGATTTTTATGATTACCTTCTCTGATATTCAATTACTGCGCGGCGGTAAACCGCTCCTTGAAAAGGCCTCTGCAACTATCCAGCCGGGCGATAAAGTTGGCCTAGTAGGCAAAAATGGCTGTGGCAAATCAACGCTCTTTGCCCTACTCAAAGATGAGCTATCTATTGACGCTGGCTCCTTCAGTAAACCAGCTCACTGGGAACTGGCTTGGGTTGCCCAAGAAACTCCGGCTCTTGATCGCGATGCGATTGAATATGTCATCGATGGCGATCGTGAATATCGTGAATTAGAACGGCGCCTCAGCGTTGCTGAAGAGGCTGACCAAGGAACCTTAGTTGCAGAGCTGCATGGAAAAATTGAAACCATCGGTGGATACAGTATTCGCGCTCGGGCTTCTGAACTGCTTGATGGTTTGGGGTTTAGCCAAGAACAGATGGGATGGAGCTTAACGCAATTTTCAGGTGGTTGGCGGATGCGCTTAAACTTAGCGCAAGCGCTGTTGTGCCGCTCGGATTTACTGCTGCTTGATGAACCGACCAACCACTTGGATTTGGACGCCGTCATGTGGCTTGAACGTTGGTTACAAAACTATCCCGGCACCTTGATCTTGATTTCCCATGACCGCGATTTTCTTGATCCGATCGTCGGACGCATCATCCATATCGAAAATCAAGCCATGAACGAATACACCGGAAACTACTCATCGTTTGAAAATCAACGGGCGCAAAAACTGATCTTGCAACAAGCCATGTACCAGAAGCAGCAAAAACAGATGGTGCACATGCAAAGCTACATCGACCGTTTCCGCTACAAGGCCTCCAAAGCTCGCCAAGCACAAAGTCGTATCAAAGCGTTGGAACGAATGGAAAAAGTGCTGCCAGCTCAATTTGATAACCCATTTAATTTCGAATTTCGAGAGCCTTCGGCACTGCCTAACCCAATCATGATGATGGACGAAGTCTACGCCGGGTATGGTGAACGTTTAATTTTAGAAAAAATTCGCCTCAACCTTGTACCGGGAAGCCGTATTGGATTACTCGGGCGTAACGGTGCGGGTAAATCAACATTAATTAAATTGCTCTCCGGTGAGTTAAAACCGCAAGGCGGCGATCTCACTTATTCGCAAGGTGTAAAGATTGGTTACTTTGCCCAGCATCAGTTAGAAACACTGCATCCAGAAGAGACCCCTCTGCAGCACATGATGCAAATCGCCCCAGATAAAAACGAACTTGAGCTGCGTAATTATCTGGGTAGTTTTGGTTTCCAAGGCGACAAAGCGCTAGAGAAAATCGCTCCGTTTTCCGGGGGTGAAAAGGCTCGCTTAGTGCTTGCGCTAATTGTGTGGCAAAAACCGAACTTGCTGCTGCTTGATGAACCCACCAACCACTTAGACTTGGATATGCGTCAAGCCCTAACGTTTGCCCTGCAAACCTTTGAAGGCGCGATGGTCATCGTCAGCCATGATCGTTATCTACTGCGCGCAACCACCGATGACTTGTACTTGGTGCACGATCGTCAAGTCGCGCCTTTCGATGGGGATTTAACCGACTACTACAAATGGCTGACAGAACAACAGAAAGCGGAACGTAGAGAAGTTCAATCTCAGCAACCTGCCAAAGACAGCAGCAACAGTGCCGCTGCCAAAAAAGATCAAAAGCGCCGAGAAGCGGAATTTCGCATCCAAACCGCACCAATTCGCAAAAAACTGACACAACTCGAAGCGAAAATGGACACATTGAACGCGGCACTGGCGCAAACTGAAGAGCAATTGTCTGATACTTCGCTGTATGAAGCCGAAAACAAAGCTAAACTTACCGAAGTGATTGCGCTTCAAGCTCGCAGTAAATCGGCACTTGAAGCGATCGAAATGGAATGGATGTCGGAACAAGAGACACTCGAACAACTAGAGCAGGAATTCAGTCGCTAAGATGAGCCAAGAGCACGTACGATTATCACTGACCTTAGAACGCTTATGGCAATTCAGTTTGCAATACTACAGCGTGCGAGAAGTGAAAGAGGCGTGCTTAAGTTTACAAAATAACTTCCACGGCAACGTCAACTTATTGCTGCTACTCAAATGGCTTGATGAGCAACAAGTGACGGTTGCCGATGCTGACTGGCAAAATGTCACTCAATGTATCGGTCGTTCAGAAGCGCTGCTGCACAGTTACCGAGAGTTAAGACGACGTTTGAAAAGCATGGTGCCAGATACGCTGTACCGCGAGGCGCTGCAATTTGAGCTGCAGCTTGAAAAGCAGCAGCAAGCTGACCTTGTGGAATGTATCAACGCATTGGCATTGCAGAATAACCATGGTGAACAATTAACGCTGCGTTACTGTCGCCAACTTGGCTGTGAGCATTTGCATCTCGCCTTTAAAACCCCGGCGCCTCATTCTCAAAAACCGTAACTACATCAATTGCTCGCTCGGTGTATACTGGTCGCAATTCATAAAAATAATGCGCTATGGTTATGACTTCATTTATCGCTGCTACTGGACTAACAAATCCACACCTTCAGACTCTGCTTCCTCGTTTGTTGCGCAAACGCGCACGTTTTGAGCCGCTGTGGCAAACGCTGTTTACACCTGATGGTGATTTTTTAGACCTTGCTTGGAGTGATGATTGGCGCTCAGAGCGAGTACAAAATAAACCCCTATTTATCTTGTTTCATGGCTTAGAAGGCAGTTTTCATAGCCCGTATGCCAATGGCTTAATGTACGCCTTCGCACAGCAGGGGTGGTTATCGGTCATGATGCATTTTCGCGGCTGTAGCGGCAAACCGAACCATCTGGCACGTGCTTACCATTCTGGTGAAGTTGAAGATGCACGCTTTGTGCTCGAATACATACGCAAGCAATGCCCGAATCGACCTATCGTGGCGGTGGGTATTTCTCTTGGCGGCAATATGTTGGTTAATTACTTAGCGCAATATAATCACGACCCGATCGTTAGCGCGGCAACCGTTGTCTCCGCTCCGCTCGATCTGTCAGCGTGTTCCACACGCATTGAACAGGGATTTTCAAAGGTTTATCGCGCTTACTTACTGACATCATTGAAAAAAAATGCACTAAAGAAACAGCATCTTTTACATAATGAGTTAGGTATTTCTAACCATCAAATTAAACACATCAAAAAACTTTACGAATTTGACGATCTCATCACCGCGCCTTTGCATGGTTTTCAAGATGCGCAGGATTACTACCAGCAGTGCTCAGGCCTTTCAAAGCTGACACAAATTCGCGTGCCGCTACAAATCATTCAAGCGCAAGATGATCCCTTTATGACGGATGCCGTGATCCCCAAATTTTCCTTACCAGAGAACATCCATTACCGCTTATTTACCCAAGGTGGCCATGTCGGTTTTCTCAGCGGTAGCGCGCTTAAGCCTAAATTTTGGCTCGAAGAAGCACTTCCAACATATTACGAAAACCTGCGTCACGGCAACCCTATTGACCATCAATGCAACGCATGATTAATCACATATCGCTTTAAATCGATACCCTTTTCTCCATGACAGTTTAAGAGGTCGTCATGCTTATTCCTTGGCAGCACATTGCGCCTGAAACACTGGATAATTTGATTGAAACGTTTGTATTACGCGAAGGTACTGATTACGGAGAGCAGGAAGTACCATTGCAGCAAAAAATCGAGCAAATAAAGAAACAGCTCGCAACAGGGGAAGCGATCATCGTCTATTCTGAGTTGCATGAAAGTGTGGATATTCAATTGCGTAAATAATTTCAGCTCAAAACAATCTACTCTTTTCGTGCTATATTGCAGCCATCGATAACAAGTACGTTACATACAGACAGGGTTTGTCATGTCAGCAAAACATCCAATTATCGCTGTCACCGGCTCGTCCGGTGCCGGTACAACTACGACCTCAGAAGCCTTTCGCAAAATGTTCAATATGATGAACATTAAACCAGCATGGGTTGAAGGGGATAGCTTCCATCGCTTTACACGGCCAGAAATGGATGTGGAAATTCGTAAAGCGCGCGAACAAGGGAAGCACATCAGTTACTTTGGTCCACAAGCCAATGATTTTCCTGCATTGGAAGAATTTTTCCGCCAATATGGGAAATTAGGCACAGGCCAAGTTCGCCGCTATCTACACTCTTTTGACGAAGCTGTGCCCTACAATCAAATGCCCGGCACCTTTACACCTTGGCAAGATTTACCAGAAAACTCGGATGTGATGTTTTACGAAGGTCTGCATGGCGGTGTAGTCGATGGCGATGTAAACGTCGCGCAGCATGTCGATTTTTTGATAGGCATGGTGCCAATCGTTAACCTTGAGTGGATACAAAAGTACGTGCGTGATACTCGTGATCGAGGCCATTCACGTGAAGCGGTGATGGATTCCATCGTCCGTTCGATGGATGATTACCTCAATTACATCACCCCCCAATTCTCACGAACTCACATCAACTTCCAACGGGTACCGACGGTTGATACTTCAAACCCACTTAACGCCAAGGGCATCCCTAGTTTAGATGAAAGCTTCGTCGTGATCCGCCTGCGCGGCATAAAGAATGTTGATTTCCCCTATCTGCTCGCCATGATTGATGGCTCTTTTATGTCGCGCCACAACACCATTGTGGTACCGGGTGGCAAGATGAGTTTTGCGATGGAATTGATCGTCAGACCGATCCTGCAGCAATTGATTGAAACAGGTAAAATTGGCTAAGTGATCGGACAAGTTGACGGTTACTTTTCATACCGTGATCATGTGCACAGTTTTGCGTAAAAAATCATGCCACTGACACGATTAAAATCAAGAAATCGTTTCTGAAAAAGGATACTATCCTTAACCGAAACACAAGTTAGCTTGCAGCATTTGGAAAGTGCTCTTATCCTAGTAAGCTTATTTTAGGCTTAGCTACAATATGGAAAGCGGCAAGCGTACCCTGCAGAGGAAGTGAGATATTATGGTTCTAGGTAAACCTCAAACCGATCCAACACTAGAGTGGTTTCTTTCACACTGTCATATTCATAAATACCCATCGAAAAGCACGTTGATTCATGCGGGCGAAAAAGCAGAGACGCTGTACTACATCGTCAAAGGCTCGGTAGCGGTATTGATTAAAGACGAAGAAGGTAAAGAGATGATCCTCTCTTACCTAAACCAAGGTGACTTTATCGGTGAACTTGGTCTATTCGAAGAAGACCAAGAGCGTACTGCTTGGGTTCGTGCAAAATCTCCTTGTGAAGTTGCGGAAATTTCATTTAAGAAATTCCGTCAGCTTATCCAAGTGAACCCAGACATCTTAATGCGTCTGTCTGCACAAATTTCTCGACGTCTACAAGTCACCAGTCAAAAAGTGGGTGATTTAGCCTTCCTAGACGTGACGGGTCGTATTGCACAAACGCTACTCAACCTAGCGAAACAACCTGATGCAATGACGCACCCAGATGGCATGCAAATCAAAATCACCCGTCAAGAGATCGGCCAAATTGTAGGCTGTTCTCGTGAAACTGTGGGACGTATTTTGAAGATGCTCGAAGAGCAGAATTTAATTTCTGCCCATGGTAAAACTATCGTGGTGTACGGAACTCGTTAATCTCAATCAAAATGATTGAGATTAAATGCATAAAGCCACCTTGGGGAACTCAGGTGGCTTTTTCTTTGGTGATATTTCGATACGAAAGTAAAAAGATGAGAGGCTATTGCATGTCAGTGCTTTCAAATATCTTATCTGCAGAGGCCGCCACAAAACCGCTATAGAGTTCACCGTTGGCCATTGGATAGCGTTTGGCAAATTCATAGAATCCACCGGGAATCACCTCCACCCCTTCCGTAAATTGCACCGGTACTTTATCGGCCATGGTCGACGACTGCTCAAGCAGCACATCAGGTGTACCTTTCACTTCTCCACCATTTTCATTGATGGTAAAACCCGCTTGGCGTAGATGATCATTGACCGCTTTCACTTCATTAAACGCCTGCAGTTGATTAACACTAACAGTGAAATGGTTTGCGCCATAGCCATGCGCCGCCAACCAAGCGGCGTATTCACTTTCGTTGGCAAGCTGCAAATAATCGCTGTAGCTTAGTTGCCACAGGCGACCGCCATATAAAAAGTCACTGCTGTTTAATTTATTGCTATCGACTTGATGTACCAGCTTCTCCACAATGGCTTGGAGTGCAGGCGAGCACTCTTCCACTTTCAGCTCGCTTATGAATACTTTAGGCTGAGTCGGATCAGGGTGTTCATAGTGCTTCGCTACCAGCTTCTTACTTTCAAACACATAATCACCACAGGCAACGTAGCCTAAGGCAAGAAAAGGCTTAGCCAGCGTTTCAATACCTAATGGCGCAACATTGAAGGTTCGCAACGCAATATGGTCATTAATCAACGCTTCCTCTTCTTGAAGCAAGTGATGGACTTTGTCGGCAGAAGGGCAAAGGCGCTGAATGTAGTCATTCCATAATGATTGAAATAAAACGGTTGGCGTCATAACGCCTCCTTGTCTGTGCTCGGTTTAAACCATGCTAGTAGGCATGGGGTTTTAGATAAAGTTTACTGCTATAGCTCAACCCCAGGGCTGAGCGTGGCAGGCAGTTCTGTCGAACGGCCTTCCATTGATGCCATTGGGTATGCGCAGTAATCGGCCGCGTAATAGGCGCTTGGTCTTAAATTTCCCGATGCTCCCGGCCCACCAAACGGTGCATCACCACTGGCTCCGGTTAATTGTCGATTACGATTTACAATGCCAGCGCGGATATGATCGACAAAGTAGTCCCATTCGGCATCATTGGTCGACACTAAGCCTGCCGATAAACCAAAGCGAGTTTCATTAGCCAGTTGTACCGCTTGCTCTAAGCTTTGGTAACGCACGACTTGTAACAATGGTCCGAAATACTCTTCATCAGGCAATTGGCTAACTGCGGTGACATCAATAATGCCCGGTGTGACAAACGCCGCCTGCAAAGGTGTCGCGGCCAGCAAGCTGACGCCACCCAAGGCGCGTAAATTGTCCTGAGCAGCAAGAATGAACTGCGCCGCCGCTTGTGATATTTGTGGCCCCATAAAAGGTGCTGGCTCAGCAAAGGGGTGATCAATACGCAATTTTTGAGTGGTACTGACCAGCTTTTCAAGCAATCGATCGCCTTCATTTCCCTCTGGAACATAAAGACGCCGCGCACAGGTACAGCGCTGGCCTGCACTTAAAAATGCGGATTGAATAATGGTATACACTGCCGCATCAAGCTCGCCATACTGCTTAGAGATAACCATTGGGTTGTTGCCGCCCATTTCTAAAGCCAGCATTTTCCCCGGCTGCCCAGCAAACTGGCGATGGAGTAAATGACCTGTATTGGCGCTGCCAGTAAAAAGAAGGCCATCAATGCCTTTGGCCTGAGCAAGCGCAATACCCGTTTCCTTCGCGCCCTGCACTAGGTTAAGCACACCCGCAGGTAGGCCTGCTTCTTGCCACAACTTCATCACAAACTCACCAGTCCACGGAGTCTGCTCTGAAGGTTTAAACACAACCGTATTACCCGCTAAAAGTGCAGGCACAATATGACCATTCGGCAGGTGGGCAGGGAAATTATACGGACCAAAAACAGCAAGAACGCCCAATGGACGATGACGTAATACCAGTTGATTACCCGCCGCTTCGCGTGTGTTTTCACCAGTGCGATCATGATAAGCTCGAATGGATATAGCGATTTTACCCGCCACCGCTGCCGCTTCAGTACGCGTTTCCCAAAGTGGCTTTCCTGTCTCTTTGGCGATGATCTGCGCAAGCTCTTCACTGCGCTGTTTCACTTTTTCAGCGAAGGCTAAGACATATTGCTCACGCTCAACAAAAGGACGTTTTTTCCACTCTATAAATGCGACTCTTGCCGCCGTTACCGCAGCTTCTACTTGCGCGGGTGTGGCGCTATCGCCCTGCCAAATCGTCTCATTGTTATAGGGACTAAGCGAAAGCATTGCCTCGCCTTGTCCAGCTAACCATTCACCTGCAATCCACTGAGTCATCTGTTAATCCTTACCTTTCAATGTACCTATTTTACTGCGCCAAAATTCGAACAAAATCACCACTATCAACCAATAGAGCTTGCGCCACTTTAGGTGAGATGATCACCGTTTCCGTTTCGCGGTTATAAGCACCTTTTGCAGCAGTAGCACGAAAGTTTTCAAACGAGCTATTGCAGATAAGATAATCTTGCGAGCTTGAATGCTCGGCCACTTCCACTTTAGCTCGCACCGAGTGACGTACGGATTCGATATTGCGCAAATCGCACTCAACCGTTGGACCTGCATCAAAAATGTCTACATAGTTACGGCAGGTGAATCCTTCGCGCTCGAGTAGCGTTAACGCTGGACGGGTATTGTCATGCACTTGACCAATCACCGCCTGTGCCTCTTTACTCAATAAGTTGACGTAAATCGGCAGTTTGGGCATCAGATCAGCAATAAACCCTTTTTTACCAATGCCGGTTAAATAATCAGCCATAGTGAAATCAATCGAGAAAAAATGCTCTTGCAGCCATTGCCAAAAGGGCGAGTTGCCTTCGGCATCAGACACACCACGCATTTCAGCAAAGATGGTTTTAGAAAAACGATGTGGGTGTTCCGCCATCATCAGAAAACGGCATTTCGACATCAAACGCCCATTCAACCCTTGACGAAAATCTGGGCGTAAAAAAAGCGTACAAATTTCGCTGCATCCAGTGTAGTTATTGCCAAAAGTAAGCAACTTGACGGTATTGTTAACCTTCAGCTTAGGCGACGAATGCACTATCGTGCTGATGTGATAAGAATAGAACGGCACGTCATGGCCAATCGATGCTTCAACGCCAGTCGTCCCTGCGACCTCACCGGTTTCAGAATCAAAACCGACCATCAGGTAACCTTCATCTCCCGGCTCTGAGACGTCGGGTTTAGCGAAGCTGTATTCAGAATGAGTAATACGGTTGGTTAAGAGCTTTTCATTCACGGGTAGTGATGTAAACCCGTGACCGGATTCAATAGCGCATGTGTGTAGCGCATCGTAGTCCGACATTGCGATAGGGCGAACAACTAGCATCAATACTTCCCTCCAGATGCTTGAAGTGGCCCAAGGCATCCTACCTTGGGCTGCTAGGCTTTTTCACTACATGAGTGATGCAATAGCTTTATCTAATCTTGCTAAGCCTTCTTCTATTTCTTGTTTGGTGATCACCAATGAAGGCGTCATACGAACCACGTTCATACCCGCAACCAACACCAGTAAACCTTGCTTGCCCGCGGCTTGTAGGATATCGCGAGCGCGACCTTGCCACTGCTCATTCAATGCCGCGCCAAGCAGTAGACCTTTACCACGGATTTCACTAAAAATGTGGTACTTCTCATTAATGTTAGCCAATCCTTCACGAAAGAGCGCTTCACGCTCTTTAACGCCAGCCAAGGTTTCTGGCTGACTAACCACATTAACTACCGCTTCCGCTACTGCGCAAGCCAGTGGGTTGCCACCATAAGTCGAGCCGTGAGTGCCCACTTTAAAATGCGCGGCCAATTCGTTTGTGGTGAGCATAGCGCCAATAGGGAAGCCGCCACCGAGTGATTTCGCGGTACTTAAAATATCCGGCGTGACGCCCAATCCTTGATAAGCATAGAACTCACCAGTGCGGCCATTACCGGTTTGCACTTCATCAAAGATCAACAGGGCGTTGTGCTTATTGCACAATTCACGCACGGCTTGGACAAACTCAGCCGAAGGCGACACAATGCCACCCTCGCCTTGCAAGGGTTCCATCATTACCGCACAAGTGCGATCAGAGATGTGTGCTTGCAACGCTTCAATATCGTTATACGGTAGGTGGGTAACATCCGCAGGTTTAGGACCAAATCCATCGGAATAAGTCGCTTGCCCCCCGACCGTCACTGTAAAGAAAGTGCGGCCGTGGAAGCCTTGGTTAAAGGCGATGATTTCTGATTTTTGTTCACCATGGACATCAGCGGCCCAGCGACGCGCCAGTTTGAGCGCCGCTTCATTAGCTTCCGCGCCGGAGTTAGCAAAAAACACCTTTTCAGCAAAACTGACTTGCGTTAATTTTTTCGCCAAGCGCAAAGCAGGCTCATTAGTCATCACGTTACTGAGATGCCACAACTTATTGGCTTGCTTGGTGATCGCATCAACCATCGCCGGATGGCAATGGCCCAAACAACTCACTGCAATACCGCCAGCAAAGTCGATGTATTCATGACCTTGTTCATCCCACACTCGAGAGCCCTGCCCTTTAACTGGAATCATTTCCATCGGGTTATAACAAGGGACCATCACCTCATCAAACAGACTGCGATCTACACTATTTTCCACTGTCATTACACATTCCCTCTTGATACCGCATGCCAAGCAGATTGCGATCTTCCTATTAAACGCTTGAGTGGAAGATATTGTTTCGCTTTTTAGCTAATGCAGCATTGTATTTACAAATTATTAACCATTTCAATAGTGATTTATTCTTTTAGATCGGCAGAACCACCGACAATCGTCACTACTTATGATTATTTATGCATTAAGTCACCTCTTTTATGAAGCACTTTTTTATAAATAATATGAATAAGCACAACAAGGCCTTGAGGCAACAAGCCATCCCTCATTCCAACAGGATGTATGGTGCATAATATTGCAAAGATAAAAAACAGCAGAAATGATGAAGAAAATGTTAAGAAAGGTGATCGCAGTCCGGTTGAGAATGGTTCAACGGCGCAAAAAATTTGCGAGCAGTTGATGACCCTGTTCTGTTTTAATTGATTCAGGATGAAACTGCACGGCATCAATTGGCAGTGTTTTATGTTGGTAACCCATGATTTCGTCCATCGAACCATCGGCCTGTTGAGTCCAAGCGGTGAGCTCAAAACAGTCCGCAAGAGAATCGGCTTTGACCACCAACGAGTGGTAGCGAGTAACGGTTAACGGGTTATTGAGCCCTAAAAAGAGACCACGGTTGGTGTGTTGGATCGGTGAGGTTTTACCATGCATCACCTTTTTGGCTCGCACCACTTGCCCGCCAAACACTTGCGCAATGGCTTGATGCCCAAGGCAGACTCCTAAGATAGGTAGTTTACCCGCAAAATGTTCAATCGCGGCCAGTGAAATTCCCGCCTCATTCGGCGTGCAAGGCCCAGGGGAAATCACCAGATGCGTTGGGCTGAGCGCTTCAATGCCAGCGATATCGATTTCATCATTACGCACCACCGTCACTTGAACTCCCAGCTCACAGAAGTATTGGTACAAGTTGTAGGTAAAGGAATCGTAGTTATCGATGATAAGTAGCATGTGAATTAAAACGCTCTGGGTAAAAGTCAGCGAGAGGCGCTATTGTGCAATACTGGTTTGGAAAGGCAAGAAGTTATCGATTCTGTACTAAATACACTATTTGCACATTCGTTCATTATGTAACCAGTTCGGTTGTGATCATTATTTTACTTGCTCTCATTTGAAAGTAACACTTCTCATCGTATGGTCGAATAAGAGAATGGAAACAACGATAAAATAAATCTATCCCATAGTTAATGATCCATAAAAATAAAGCCAAGTAATCCGCTTACTTGGCTCTTCATGCTTATTTCCTAAAAATGTCGTTTATTTAAGCAGGGCTTTCTTGTAAATGCTCACTACTTGGTTGTTTGTTATGAGGCTGCCAAGGGGAATTTACCGAATAAGGCTGACGCACCGCTAATTCTGTTTCGGATAACACGCCATAACGAAGTACGGTGTGGTTATTCACCAGTAATATATCGCCAAGTTGTAAATCAAACACATGCTGTACTTGTGAACGTTCAAGAATAGGAGTTAAAACATTGGCTACTTGATTGATATTGTCAATTTCAGTCGACGACGATATATGCTTCGCCAATGATGGGCTCCAGCGTAAATTCATTCCCCAATCCCCCGACATAATCACAGGATAAGTAGCCGTATCATCGTACTGCACAATGGTATTTTTCAGCCAACCACTTGCTTGACCATTAAGACACAACGCAGCCAGTGAGGCATCCAGTAAGTTAACCTTCAGCGGAGAAGATGAACAGTAAATCGCCCATTCATCAGGAGTCATGTCAGTATAAGAATAGCGACGCGCTATGCTCGTTGACGGTGTTTTGAGCCCGTACCAACTGGGCTCTGCTAATGTACTACTCCGAACATATTCTTCCGGAAGCAGAGCATGATTTCCGGTAAACCACGAAGACCAAAATGAAGCTTGAGGCAACGGGCCAAAGCCTTTTAAACAGACAGCAGAGAATGCCTTCACCAATTGGCTCACTTGAGCTTGCGGTAGCGTGGTCAATGAGCATCCATGGTGTGACTCTAACGTCAGGCCAAACTGCTCGGTTTGTAGAGTGGCTTTCACCTCTCGCATCAACTGTGCTTCGTTAGCGTCTTCGATATTGAAACGCAGTAAGCACCACAACGTTCCCTGGTGCGTTACGGGAATAATCACGCCTTCACGTTGTTTGTGATTGGCCTGCGTATCAATAATAAATTCTCCGTGGCAAGCATCAAATAAGACACAAGTATGCCAAGGTGTCTTAAACGATCGCTCATCAAAAAGAAACAGCGAATATTTTTTGCCTTGCATTGGGTGTTCATGAATGCTGAGACGAATAGCGTGGCTCAAATGAGTATTGAGGAAATTATCGAGTGCACGTCCTTGCACCATCATTCCTTTAGCCATAAGAGCTAGTCGCTCACGTCGTTTCTTATAACTCAGCGGAGCAAGCGCATATTTCTGATCCTGATGCATGAATTTTTTCAAGCCCAGATAGGTATGGTGCATTGCATTATCATGCTGTTTAAGACGTGCAAAATCACGCTCATATTCCGCATCACCAAAGCGCTGCTTTAATCCATTGAAATATTGATATTCATTTAAGTCATCAAACGCAGAGAAGTGCTCAAAGTTTATAATTTTTAGACAATCACTGGCGTTCATATTTTCCACCATATTCCGTAATTCATCAGAATAAGTGTAATGATGTTCTAAATCGACATTAATATAATCAGAAAATGTATGATAATCAGAAAAAATGTAAAACATCACTCCTGGAGAATAGACAGATTGAATATCACGAATGGCATTAACAAATTTTTGTAAAACTCGATATTCACCCAAATCAGGCTTATAACCTAATACCTTATCTAGGTTATTCGTTTTACATGGAAAGGCAGGTAGTAATAATGTAATGACTTTGTTTTCAATGACACACTGAGCTATCTGTTTTTTTAACTTCTGATACCCACTAAAAGTGGCGTCTGTTTGTGCTAATAATTGGTCTAATAAAATAAAAGCAATATTATCCACACATTGCTGCTGTTGATGATCAAGCATAGTGTTTCCTTATTAAAGGCGAAGACCATTGACGGAATGATGCAGAACCCTCGGCCTTCACTCTCGGTTAAAAAGTTTATAGGCCAGCCAACAGTTCAGCCGCGTGCGCAAGCGACGCGAAAGCCGCAATATAACCATCAGGGCGGATCAGTAAAGCTTGCCCCTGGTAGAATGAACTCTCACTCCAATACTGCCCAGGCTTCGCCTGATCGTACAGATGAAGGCAACGCACAAACGGAGGAATTTCTGGTGGTAACTCCGCATCGCCAGTTAACAGAAGCGTAAAGGAGCGGTAATCTAGCCATTGATAAAAGCGGCAACTCTGCTGATCGCTATGCATCTCAAAGTCATACACTCGAGAACCGTTTAAGCCACCATTGCCATACCCAATGCCCATACCTGTGATGTTACCAGCTCGCTGTTCAACGATTTGTACATAGTCCTCCGCATGGGTTCCTCGTTCTGAGTATTTAGTCGCACGCACCAATGCACCAGAGCTTTCAATCACGCTGCGAGCCACTAGTTGGCGCTCAGCCTGATAACTGTCCAGCAGCGTAGGTGATGCCTGACCACGCAACACTATATTGAGCTTCCAGATCAAATTGAACGCGTCAGCAACTCCGGTATTGAGCCCTTGGCCGCCATTGACCGAATGTATATGGCAGGCATCTCCTGCTAGAAATACCCGTTGCTGGTGGTCATACCGTTCTGCAACAGACTCCTTAACCGAGAAATAAGAAAACCACTCAACCTGCTTAAACGTCAGTGAATGCGGCGACATTGCTCGGTTAATGCGCGTAATAACCTCTTGCTGAGTAAATTCTTCGGTGTCCATACGGATATAAAAACGATCCAAATCACCTTCACGTGGAATCCAGGCGACATCTGACGTCTCAGCCTGAAATACGATGATTTCTGGCACTTTCGGAAAATCTGACTCAATAACACCATCAATCACCGCCCAGATAATTTCTGGTCTCTCGATTTCAAATGGAATCGAAAAATGCTGACGTACAAAAGAGCGCCCACCGTCTGCACCAATCACGTAACGTGAACGAACTCGCTCGCCACTGCTTAGTTCCGTCACGCAGCCTTGCTCATCAACAGTGATATCGACCACAGATAAACCACGGCGCACGGCCGCGTTCTGCGCTTTGACTGCACTATCTAGCGCTTTTTCAATATGTGCTTGCCCCAACATCAGAAAGTGAGGATAGAAGCAGCCTTGCAGCGCTGTCCACCAATGAGACTGGCGTGACAAAAATTGACCATTAGCCCATACCGAACTGGTATTACAGGGTTTGCCTTGCACGTAAAGTGGCTCAAATAAGTCAACTATATCAAGTAACTGCAGAGTTCGAGCATTAAGTGCATCGGCCCGTCCGACCACCAGTGGCCCATTAGATTTATCAATAACTTGTGAGTTCAGACCGCAGCGCTGCGCTAAATAGTGGCACATAAGCCCGACAGGGCCGGCTCCAACGATCATAATATCTGTGTGGTAATCACTCATCGGTAAGACTCCAAACTTGGATTATCAAACGGTGGATCGCTTAGCACCTGAACTCGACGGATATGACGTGGGGTATGCGATAAAAAGCTTTCTCGACCATGCAGTAAGTTAAAGTTATCCGTAATGACCACATCATCATTTTGCCATTCGTGAGCATAAAAATGACGAGGGTCATACAGTGCGTCACGCAAGCTACGGTGGAACTCAGCTATTTGCTCACTATCAATGCCACTAAAGGTCACATTTGGTGGGTTTAGCAGATCACCACGTTCAGCGAAATGCGGTTCGGCGTAACGAATGACCTCGTATGAGTGATAGGGGTGTTGAGCAATAATCGGGGAAATGGTGTGACTGCAATAGAACTCCATCTCTCGCTGGTAATGCCCCGTGACTTTTCGCCATAATGAGCGCTGCTGTTCGGTTGCGTTCTGTAGCGCCTTGGTTGTATGAGTGAAGGTCGTCCGGCCGCCTTGTGCTGGCAATGGCGCCTGAACACATTGAAATATCTGATATTCAGGCACTTGAGGACGGAACATGCCATCCCAATGCAGCGGCATATAGCTACTATCAAAAATATGGTCCTTTGGCTGATCTTTTTGAATTAAATCTAACACTTTGCCAAATGGCCAAATACTGATCTCTCCCCATTGCTCGCAATATTCCGCAAATTGCTCGGCCTGTTCAAAGGCTTTAAATCCACGTATCAATACCAACTGATGCTCAATAAATAGTTTACGCAGTAGTGCTATTGGTACTTCGCTAATGGGAATTTTTAATCCATTTGCTTCTATTTTTACTCCAAAAGGATGGAGCTTCGTGACCTGATAATTCATCACCCGTTCCTTTAAATTAATTTTTAATAAAACGTTAGAAATAAAACAACATTGCATCCATCATTTTCGAAAATTCGGTTGGATAATATTAAAAATATTTACACAACATTGATATTTATAAGATTGACATTGCCAATTTAATTATTAATCCCAGTTTATTTAGGAATAGATATCTCAATAGTGCCATCATTCAGAAGAAATTTATTATTTACCCGTATTTAAAGGAAACCAAAATGGTTTATATCTCTCTAATTAGAGCTGTCATTATTTGATGAATGACAAAGGTTGACTAGATAACAAAACAAGAACGAAAGGTTACCAATAAGGGAACAATTATGTTGAGTGAGTTAAAACGTATTGCCATTTTTAATAAAGTGGTTGAATACGGTTCGTTTACCTCGGCTGGTGAATCGTTAGGTATAGCAAAATCGAAAGTGAGCGAGCAAGTTAGCTTGCTAGAATCACATCTTAACGTACGTTTACTGCATCGCTCTACCCGTAAAGTTAGCCTAACGACTGAAGGGCACGCATTTTATCAACATACCAATGGCCTCTTACCGCTGGCAGAAGACGCGCTACGGGCCGTCCAGCATTTTTCTACCGATGTGGCAGGCGTGATTAGGATCGGTACAACCATTGATGTCGGCAGCTATATTTTAAGTCCGCTGATTTCAACATTTTCTGAGAGTTACCCCAATGTGCTGTTTGATATTCAACTCGAAGATGGTTTACAAGATCCAGTAGCCACACAATTAGATGTGCTGATCAGAATGGGTGAACTGACATCTTGCTCAATGGTTGGCCGCGAATTAATGCCTTTTAAAATGGGGATATACGCCAGTAAAAAATACTTAGCTAGTGCACCTTTATTAAGGAAACTACGAGATTTAGAGCAGCACCCATGGGTTGCGTTAACTTTATTGAATCTTCCTCAAGATAAAGTCACGCTAATCAATCCAAAGGGAGTGAGATGCAACATTAAAACCCGCCCTAAACATATCTGCAATGCGCCGCTTGGTGCGATGTCAATGGTACAACAAGGCATGGGGATCGGCTTGATTGCCAATTTTCTTGCTGACGAAATCAATGATCCTAACCTCGTCAGGCTTTTTCCAGATTATTATCTATCAGATAACACCATGAACATTCTTTACCCGAGCCGTCACCACCTTGCGCCACGAGTAAGGCTATTTATTGATTATTTAATTGAAAAAATCCGAGCTTGAGCAAAACAAAAACGCCCCGTCAGTTAACGGGGCGCAATTTAAGCCTTAACGACGACGTCGCCACATACCAAAGCCGAGTAATGAGAAGAGTGCTCCTAGGCTGAATGAACCGCCATAGATGTTCAGTTCTAACACGGCAGGATCATGATCAGATGCGCGGAAATGATCTTGATATTTGGGCAAATCACCTTTGAATTCACTGTTGTAATCAAACAGTGTCGATTCACCACCGTTGATGTGCCAATCGGTCGCATCCACCACTTTGCCTTTCAAACTTTTGCTGACCAGCAAATGATCCAGTGCGCCAACTTCATCATTAAATGAGTAACTCCAGCTCTCTGGGTGTTTTATCGCCACAGCGTTAAGGTACCCATAATTGTGAGTAATCAACGCGCCATCATCACCAAACTGAGGAGTACCTGCAATGTAAGTATTACGTGCCGCACGAATGGTTTTGCCATACTTCTCTGGGCTGTAGTCCGTCAATACGAGCATCGGGTCTTCCATACCGTAAGAGTTCATATCACCCAAAATGACTTTATGCCCTTTTATTTTTTGTAACGCTTCACCTAAAGCAACTGCAGCTGCGACACGGAATTGTTCACATGCACCTTGAAAATCAAGATCTTTGCCGCCTTGCCCACCTTGTTCAACTGGTGCGGCATCTTCCCAACATGCCGAGCCTTTGGATTTTAGATGGTTAACCGCGACGGTAATTTTCTCATTGCCACCTTTAACTTTGAAGGTCGGTGCAAGCGTGTCACGCTGGTAATTTTTACCATCTTCAATCACTTTGCCTTTGTCATCCAACACTTCTGGTGCTTGCTGGCTTGGCATTGGAATTACACGATTCTCTGTCAACTTCACTACTTTTTCACGATAAATCACTCCTGTGGTGATCACATCCGTGCCAATAGAATCAAGTTCATCGGTCACGCCATCATTATTTGAGTCAATCGCGACAAAACGGTAATGCTTTTTCTTATCCGAGATCTGGCTGTTGATCTGATTGACCAATTGCGCAATCGCCGACCCTGCACCGAAACCGTTATTCTCAATTTCCATCAAACCGACAATATCGGCATCCAAACGTACAATCGCATTGACGATCTTCGCTTGCTGCAGTTCAAATTCTGCAAGGTTATTAGCACCACGATTATCACCATGCTGATTTGCATCACCGCCAAACGGCGAGTTGAAATAGTTAAGCACGTTGAATGTGGCAATGCGCAGATCACCTTCATCGATATCCGGTTTCTCGCTGCGAGGATCATTGCGCACGAAATTCTCTTGATTGAGCGAATTGGTCACAATCAGACGATATTCGTTGTAACCGTATGAGAGCACACCTTCTAAACCTATGATGCTGTCATCAATGCGGATGTAATCTTCCGTCGAACCATTTTGATCAATATCACTGCGACCAAACTCTGGGTAGTACGGAATTTGGCCATCGGCGGCTTTCGCATCTGATTCAATAAACAAGCGGCGCTGCGCGTTTTCGATGCTCTGTTGTTTGGCTTGCTCAGAGCCCGCAGCGAAAAGCTGGTTCGGTTGCATGTTAATACGACCTTGCGCTAACACCATGTTATTGCGACGAGAAGCATAGTCATAACCAAAGGTACGCGTCACACGCATATCCAGCTCTGGTGTGGTTTTTACCAACATGCCTTCATAACGCTCTAATGTGTGTTCAAAGTTCTCATCGGTGGGCAAAATCTCTATCGCGGTCGCTTGTGGTGCCTCTTGTTCACCTCGTTTTAGCCATTGGTTGTTTTCGACTTTAAGCTGTGTGAGGTTGTAATACTCCTGTACTTTACCTTTCACACAAACCACATCCCCCGGTTTTAAACTTGAGCTTGATTGATCGGTAAAAACAAACAAACCTTCAGAGGTATTTAAGTTGTAATCATCTTCCAACGCTTGCAGATAAAAACCTTTAGTCAACCCTGTGGTAATGGCACTCACGACACCTTTGACAAAATATTCTTGGTCGGTGATGTAAGGGTAGCCACTAATAAAAGGAGAGGTTTGCCCTTCGCCTTGAATGGCTTGAATAGAGGTAAAGGCGGGCTCAGATCCCTCTTGAGTACAGGTAAATTCAGCTGGTGGCTCAACGGCATCGAGTGCGCCTAACCCTTCAATATTATCCTTGCCTAACGCGCTCCACTGCGCAGCTTGATAAGCCGCTGAGGGCGTGAGGCTATCGCTATTACGCACTAAAGTGGTGTCCTTGCCCCAGTTAATGCCGCCCATCACTCCCAACACATCATGTACGCTACCATCACTGTTTAGCAGCGCCACCGGATCATCACCGTTAAAATTAATCACCGAGACATCATTTTCATCACTCACCGCTTGGATAGCACTATTGGCGCTGGCATGAGAAATCACTAACACATCGTTCGCAGCAATTACTCGCCCAGTCAGGGGCAACTGTGTATCCCAGTTCCCACCGCCATTGCTTGATTTCGCTAAAATGAAATTGTCTAAACTGACGGATGCATTGCTAGTGTTAGCAATTTCGATGGCCTTATTGAAGCTGCTGCCTTCTACATACTGAGAAATAATAATCTCAGCTTGAGCTGATACAGCCAATGTGGAGCTTATCGCCGCAGCGAGTAATGTTCGGCCAAAGGGTTTAATTCGTGTCGATTCCATTGTTCACCTCTTTCCCTGCTCTGTAACCGAAGTGGTAAGCAAGGTGTTGTAAATCACGTTTATAAAGGGGATTGGTTCCATTTGCGCGTACAGTGTTGTGTTTTTAAATGAAAGATAAAAACATTCACCATTCATATCGAGATCAACATCGCATAGCTAGAGCAAATACTTGAACTAAGCGCAAACTTTCAACAAAGAAGGTAAAGGGGGTTTTCGACAGTGATATTGCAGTGAGGTGAAAAGTCTTATTTTTCTAAAAAGAAAAGCAAACAAGGTGCTCCGTACACGACAAACACCTTAGTTTGATTATTGTGGCTGGCTAAAAGAGAGGTAGCGATCAAAGACCGCCTGCGCGCGACCAGTTTGCTGCGCATCGAGAAAATAGTCATTAAGCTGATTTAACAGCGGCATCGAATTTTCTAAGCTACGGCGAACTTGCACGTGGTACGGCTTGTTTCTAGCGAGAAAATGATGAACGATTGGCCGATCAATTTTATATAGACCCAACTGAATTCCACCATAAATGGGTTCAATTTCACTCACAAACCAATCACACCGCTCTTTTTGCAGCATATTCAACGCTTGCTGTACGGAATTTAAATAGAGAGAGGGTTCTCTAGACAGTGCAAAATTCTCATAATTAAAGCCATTAACTCCGCATAATACGCCATCAACGGATGGGTCTTTTAAATCTTCATGGTTGTCTGGCAGCGTAAAATAACCGAGTTGGATCGTATAAAGCGGGACCGAAAAATAGCTGTACTCAGCCCTTTCTGCGCGATAACTTGCATCCCATGTCAGATCGCAGCGACCGCGCTCTTGCGTCAGTTCATGTTGGACTCGCGCCCAAGGCATAAAATAAAACTGGTAATCGATGTTGTGAGATTTTAATGCGTCCAACACCAGCGTTGTGGCTGAGCCAGTCAAGGAATCGGCTTTTTCTTGATACGAGCTCCCCTGCCAATAGGTGAACGGGGGCCAAACATTCACATCACCAACACAAATACGAACTGGCTCTGCGGCGGCGGCACTACAGATGAACATCAATCCTAATAACAGCAGTCGTCTCATGTTCAAAACTCATCATCATGGTTATGATTTAAAGTGTAGACCTAAGCCTACAATACAAAGAGAAAGATCAAATTTGATTAAGCAGAAGTAAAAAATAAAGCTAGGAAAACCTAGCTTTATTTAATGCAAAAAGAGTTAGATTATCGCAGGAAAAACTAAGGACGCTCGACAAACCCTACCGCTTTAAATGCTTTTTTCAAGGTGATCGCAGCGCGGGCCGAGGCTTTTTCTGCACCAGCTTTCATTACTGAATCAAGATACGCGCGATCTTCTCGAATGCGCGCGTATTCAGCTTGTACAGGCTCCAGCATGGCAACCAACGCTTCGCCAACATCTTTCTTGAAAGGGCCGTACATCTCAACACCTTGATATTGCGCTTCAATCTCAGCAAAGCTTTTGCCTGTCGCCGCAGAGTACAAACTCATCAAGTTGGAGATGCCCGCTTTGTTTTCGGTATCAAAAGCGATGCGCGGTGGCGTTTCAGTATCTGTCTGAGCCTTATTAACCTTCTTGATAATCGACTTTGGATCTTCCAGCAAAGTGATGACATTCTTACGGTTATCATCTGACTTAGACATCTTTTTCGTCGCATCTTGCAGGCTCATTACTCGCGCGTTCACTTGAGGAATGTAAGGCTCTGGAATGGTGAAGATCGGCTTTTCAGGACTATAGATGTTGTTAAAACGAGTCGCGATATCTCGCGCAAGTTCTAAGTGCTGCTTTTGGTCACTGCCCACGGGTACTTGGTGCGCGCCATAAAGTAGAATATCGGCCGCCATCAACACAGGATAACCGAATAAGCCCGCATTCACATCGTTCGCATAACGTGCTGATTTGTCTTTGAACTGAGTCATGCGGCTCAATTCACCCATCTGCGTGTAGCAGTTGAGAAGCCAACCCAATTGAGCATGCTCTGGTACGTGTGACTGAACAAATAGCGTGCTCTTTTTAGGGTCAACACCAACTGCAAGACAGATTGACAATGCATCTAACGTGGCTTCATGCAGTGCTTTCGGATCTTGACGAACCGTGATCGCATGCAGATCAACCACGCAGTATTGACAATCATAGTCATCTTGCATCTGTTGCCATTGACGTAGAGCACCCAAATAGTTACCGATACTTAGTTCACCTGACGGTTGAACACCACTCAATACAATGGGTTTGCTCATAGGGATGATTTCCTTGCTACTTAAAATGAGATAAGACTGAAAATGTCTGTGAAAAAAACCGCGCTTATTCGCTAAGTGATACTTGATTTAGCGATAACGCGGTTTATGCAGTGTACTCATTGACGAGTATTTTACTAGCGCATTGTGTGAACTTTTATGCTGAAACTCGCAACACATCAAGCAATTGGTCGATACAGTCCGCCACGTAATCAGGGTTGGAAGCTGAAATGGGCTCACCGTGATTGTAGCCATAAGTCAAACCAAACGAATAACAACCCGCATTTTTAGCCGCTAAAATATCGTTTTTCGAATCCCCAACCATCAACATTTCCTTGGCCGTTAGTTGATGTTTATCCAATAGCCAGTTAAGCGCCATTGGATCAGGTTTTTTGATCGGGAAGGTATCACCACCAATCACATCACTAAAAAAGTGCTCAATACCATGTTGTACCAATACGTCAGGTACAAACTTAGACGGTTTATTGGTCACCAAAGCTAATGTGAATCCAGCACTGTGTAGCTGCGCTAAGGTTTCTTTCACTTGGGGATATAAATGGCTCAGTTTATGGCCCGTTTGGGCATAAAATTCATCAAAACGCTCACGAGCGGTGGCTTTGATCTCATCGCTAAGATCAGGGTTGATGGTTAAACTTTGGCTAAGTGAGCGAGCGATCAGCACATCTGCACCATTGCCGACGTAATCACGCACTTGCATTTCTGATACTGATGAATAGCCTAACGATTGTACCGCTTGGTCGGCGGCTACAGCTAAATCTGGCACGCTATCGAGCAAGGTACCATCGAGATCAAAGGCGATTAATTTAATTGAGCTTAAAGACATCTTAACTTCCGAATAATAGACAAGGGGCACAAAGCCCCTTGTTGCGTTATAAGTATGTTGCGTAGTGATTATTGAGGTGTAGTCAGTATTATGACTTAGCGCGCCACTTTGGCTAATTCTGCGCGCATCTCATCAATCACCGTTTGGTAATTAGGTTGACCAAAAATAGCCGAGCCTGCGACAAACATATCTGCGCCCGCTTGTGCAATTTCACGAATGTTATCGACTTTGACCCCACCATCAATCTCAAGGCGGATATGACGACCCGATTGCTCAATCAATTGACGCACCGCGCGCAGTTTATCCAACGTATGCGGAATAAAAGATTGACCACCAAAACCAGGGTTAACCGACATCAGCAAAATGAGGTCCACTTTATCCATAATAAATTCGAGATGCGCAAGTGGCGTAGCTGGGTTGAGCACTACACCCGCTTGGCATCCGTGCTCTTTGATCAATTGCAATGTGCGATCAACGTGATCAGAAGCTTCCACATGAAAAGTGATCATCGAAGCCCCTGCCTTGGCAAAATCAGGAATGATGCGATCAACTGGTTTCACCATCAGGTGAACATCAATCGGTGCCGTAACACCATAGTCACGCAGCGCCTTACAAATAGGAGCACCAAAGGTCAAGTTGGGAACGTAGTGGTTATCCATTACATCAAAATGGACAACGTCTGCCCCAGCGGCAAGCACTTTCTCAACATCTTCGCCAAGACGAGCAAAATCTGCTGAGAGTATAGATGGGGCAATTAGGAAATCTTTCATACCTGACCTCTTAGGCTAGTGGGCGCAAATGCGTGATGAGCAAAATTCGCCCGCAATTCTACCTAAGCTGGCCAAGATATCCTAGCGCGACACCCGATTTAACTACGAAATGTTAACCTTCGCATTCCGCTGTATTGAACAGCGCCAACAACTCATCGACTTTGTTGCGCCCTGCTCCATTACGGCTAATGGTGCGCTTAACCTTGACCACGTTAAGTTCTGCACCATGATATAAACGGCGCGTTAACTTAGTGTCATGATTGGAAATCAGTACCGGTATGCCACGATCATTGGCGGCTTTTTCGGCAACATCGGCCAATGAGGCTTGATCATCCAATGAAAAGCCATTACCAGAATAAGAAGTAAAATTGGCGGTAGTAGAGAGTGGCGCGTATGGCGGATCGCAATAGACAACACAGCCCTTGCGAGCACGACGAAACGTCTCTTCGTATCCTTCGCAAATAAAGGTCGCTTTCTTGGCTTTCTCGGCAAAAAACTCCAATTCTGCTTGCGGGAAATAAGGCTTTTTGTAAGAACCAAAAGGCACATTGAAACCGCCTTTTTTGTTATAGCGACATAAACCATTAAAACCAAAACGGTTCATGTATAAAAACGCCAACGAACGATACAGTACATCATCGGTTTTATTGAACTCTTTGCGAATATCGAGATACGCTTCTTTACGGTTGTTATCGGCCGTGAACCAACGCTTAGATTCGGTGATGTACAGTTCAGGTTGATCTTTGATCAGGTTGTACAAGTTGATGAGATCAGGATTGATATCGGCCAACAAATACTGTTCAAAATCAGTATTGAGGAACACAGAGCCAGCACCAACAAAGGGTTCAACCAGTTTACGCGCTGGCGGCAGGTGACGTTGAATCTCTTCGACTAGGCCATACTTACCACCAGCCCATTTAAGAAAGGCACGCTGCTTCTTCATTTACTGCTCTATCTTTCAACCACGAAATAAGGCTGCGGAATGTAACATATTTTTGCGTCAAGCTCAGCGTTATTTCGCACGATCAATCTCTCGCTGTACTTGGCTGAGTGATTTGGCCCAAGGGCCTTGCAATTGCAACGCTTTCGGTAAGGTTTCAACGGCATCACGCGCAAACTGGATGGTTGGATAATTACCATAGGTGATGATGTACCACTCCACATCATTGCGTGCTGTCGGATAAATACGCACCTTTTCTTGCAGCGCGTAGGTGTTAATAAAGTTTTGTGCTTCAGCAAGCGAACTGACCGCCGCTAATTGCAAAGTATAACTGCGTGGCGAGAAGGCTTTGAGTTCTTCTCTCGCAAAGGAGAAGGTGATTTTCGTTGGCGCAGCAGCAGTGACAGACTCACTTACTGGCACAGTTTGCGCCGTGCGGTTTTGTGCATCAGCAAGTGCATTATTAATCACTGACGTATCGGCTTTGGTCGAATTGCCTTCCAAAAGCGCATCCACAACATCAGACTCAATCACCACTCGTTGCTGATCGCTGTCAATTATGCCCACGCTCTCTGAATTCTCCATCACATCGGGTGGTAACGAACTGGAATCATCTTCAGCATCTAAATAACTCGGGTCACTTTTCGCAAGCAGCTTCCCATTATTGGTGGCGTCAGTTGCTGAATCATCGTTAAGCGTATTGACTGTTGGTGCAGCAGCATCCCCGAGCGTCGGAATCACCGTCTGCTCGAGTGTGCCTGTAATTTGCGACGCTTGCTCATCGGGTGAGGGCTGGGTAAATAGCCACCAGTAACCACCACCGATGATGAGCAGAAGCAGTAAAACCAAGGCAGCGATCTGCACAGGAGAACCGATAATCGAACGGATGATGATCCTTTTTTCCATTTTCTGCTCTCCTAATGCCATGATTTCCCCAGGCACGCGTTTCACCTTTTTGTAAGCGTTGCGTACGCGGCGCTCCATCTCATCGGGTACATAACGCATGACCAGATTTTCAAAAAAGCGATCCGCTTCTTCATTGCTTAGGGCTTCAATCTCAAGCTCTACGGGTTTATGCTCTTGTCCGTAGCTTAAACGAGTCAGCAAAGCATCAAGGCTATTAGCTTGTGCAAATAATACGACATTGATGGTCCACAATGGATTGGCTTGTGCTTCTAACACCAGCATCCATAGCTCAGACACTAAGGTTTCGGAGAGTAGATGAGCGTCATCGACAACAATCACCACATCACAACCGCCACCATCTAGCAGACGAGCTAAGCTGTCAGAAAGTGTATCATGAGGATTAAATAACGGGCCTGAAACGATTTGGGTAAGAATGGTCGCTCGACGCTGCTGGTCATCTTGATTGGGATGACACAGCAACAGCGATTGGTTTTTATCTTCGGCCCACGCTTCTAAATAACGCTGCGCTAACCAAGATTTACCAAAACCTAATCCACCACCAACGGTAATGACATTTGAGCCAAAATTGGTCAATAATTGCAAACGCTCAAGTAGCTCGACTTGCGAATCTAATTCCAATATACGTAATTCATTCGCCAAACTCATTAGGCCGTCCTACTGACAGACAACTGTCAAATTAGTATCAATGAAGATTTACAGGGTGCGGCAGAAGTCAATCGCTTGTTCAATGACCGCTTCGGGTACACCTTTCACTACTTGTGATGTACCAATACTGGTTGGTAGCACCAAACGTAGTTCGCCTGAAAGCACTTTTTTATCACGCATCATGTGTTGCATAAAGTCAGAAAACGACATGCTTTCGGGCGTATGAATCGGTAAATTTGCTCTTTTGAGTATAGAAACAATCCGCTCAACTTGCTGATCGTTAATTAAACCTTGTAACTGCGCCGTTTTAGCGGCCATCACAGTTCCGGTAGAAACCGCTTCACCGTGTAGCCAATTACCATACCCGAGCTGCGCTTCAATCGCATGACCAAATGTATGACCTAGGTTCAACAACGCGCGAATTCCCGACTCTTTTTCATCTTGAGCGACCACATCGGCTTTAATTTGACAGCAGCGAGCGATGGCATAACTTAGCGCTTGCTCATCTAAGGCATAGAGTTTATCGAGATTCTCTTCCAACCAGACAAAGAAATCATGATCGTAAATGATGCCATATTTGATCACTTCCGCCATACCAGCGGCAAATTCTCGCGCAGGTAAAGTCGCCAAACATTCAGTATCAATAATGACGGCTTTCGGCTGATAAAATGCACCAATCATGTTTTTACCTAAAGCATGATTGACCGCGGTTTTACCGCCAACGGAGGAGTCCACTTGCGAAAGCAGCGTGGTCGGTATTTGGATAAAATCGACTCCGCGCTGATAACAGGCTGCGGCGAATCCAACTAAATCACCAATCACGCCACCACCTAAAGCGATGATCACCACATCACGGCTGTAATTACCTTCCAGCAGGTAACTCATCACCGTGTTAAATGTATCTAAAGTTTTGTACTGCTCGCCATCTGGCAGTTCAAGCAAGGAGACGTTACAAGCATGCGGTGCAAGAAGGGCGAAGATTTTATCCGCGTACAAAGGCGCGACCGTTACATTACTGATGACGACGACTTTTTGTTTGGCCGATAAGAAAGAAAGGAGGGCCGGATCATTAAATAATCCGGCGCCAATTGAGATTGGGTAGCTACGCTCATCTAAACTGACCGTAATCCGTTCCATGGTTTGCACTCCAAAATAAAGAACTTAGGAATGTTCTTCTAGCATTTTTACGATCTCGTTGGCTACCACTTTTGCACCTTGATCGTCAGTACGAACCGTAAAATCAGCGATCTCAGCGTAAAGATCGTTACGTTCATCAGCCAAGCATTCTAAGACTTCACGTGGATTGTCTGTTTGAAGCAATGGCCGTTTTTTGTCACGGTTCGTGCGTGCAAGTTGTTTTTCAATCGTCGTTTCAAGGTAGACCACAATACCACGAGCAGATAAACGATTACGGTTTTCTTTACTCTTAACAGAACCACCGCCTGTTGCGAGTACAATACCTTGTTTCTCGGTTAGGTCATTAATTACAGCTTCCTCACGTTTACGGAAGCCCTCTTCACCTTCGACGTCAAATACCCATGCGATATCTGCGCCTGTACGCTCTTCAATGACTGTATCTGAGTCTAAAAACTCCATATGCAGTTGTTGAGCAAGATGTCTACCAATTGTACTTTTGCCGGCGCCCATTGGGCCAACAAGGAAAATATTGCGTTTCTCAGCCATGTTTAGCAGTAATTTACAACGTTAATTCAATGACATCGCCACAAGATTAGCCAGTATAATACTGACCGTTAAGACGCTCGTGGCACCTATTCCTCACAGATGATTCGTGATAAGACCCGAAATTATCTAGATATGGTGCCACTAATGCAACTTTATTTTTTAACCAATCGCAATATCAGCCGTAAGTTATTGAATGACGACTTTCGGTGTCACGAAAATCAGCAGCTCACTTTTGCCTACTTGTTCATAGGAACGGCGGAACAATGCACCAAGTAATGGCAAATCACCAAGTAATGGCACCTTATCCACCGTATTGTTGACGCTATGTTGGAATATTCCACCAAGGACCACGGTTTCTCCATTATTGACCAATACTTGAGTGCCAATACGCTGAGTATTAATTGCAACCGCTTCTCCCGTCCCTGTTTTTACAATATCCCCAGGCCGGTCTTGAGTGACACTGAGATCTAACACTAAACGATTATCCGGCGTTATCTGCGGCGTCACTTTTAAACTCAGCACCGCTTTTTTGAAGGCGACCGTCGTTGCCCCGCTGGAAGAAGACTCCAGATAAGGGATCTCCGTACCCTGCTCGATATAAGCTGGCTTCTTGTTTGTCGTGATCAAACGAGGGCTGGAAATAATCTCCGCTTTCGACTCACGTTGCAGCGCTGAAAGCTCTAAATCCAACAACATATCCGACCCCAACTTAGCCACTTGGAAGGCAATACTTGAGGCGTTAGCAGAGGTCGCCGCTAAGTTTACGTTAAGGAAGTCATCAACGGGCAATGTGCTTTCCCCCAACTTGCCCACTTGGAATAAATTACTTTCAATACTTCCGCCTGCGGTGTTGTTGCCATTGGTCGAAGTAAAGCCCCAGCGTACGCCAAGTTCATCCAAATTACCTTCGTTGACCGTAACAATGCGCGCTTCAATCTGTACCTGTTTGACCGGGATATCGAGCGATTCAATAATTTGGCGTATCACCACAATATTCTCAGCCAATTCGCGGATCAGCAGTGAGTTGGTTCGCTCGTCGATACTGATGGAACCTCGCTCAGACAACATGCTGACTGCCCCTTCGCCGCCAATCATCTGCGCAATATCAGACGCCTTAGCAAAATTAATTTTGATGATTTCAGAACGCAGATCGCCCAACTCTTCAGCCAAACGTGCCTTTTCAAGCTGCTGCTTTTCACGTAAATCCAATTCTTCTTTAGGTGCAACTAAAATCACATTGCCGTCAACACGCTTATCTAATCCCTTGACTTGCAAAATGATATCGAGCACTTGCTGCCAAGGCACGCCATCAAGCCGTAGCGTCAGGTTACCAGTGACCGAATCTGAGACGACTAGGTTAAACGCGTTATAATCTGCGATAAGCTGCAAAACATTTCGCACAGGAATATCTTGAAAGTTAATCGAGATAAGCTTGCCCTCTTTCTCAAGAATGCTCTTCGGCTTAGGTTTTTCTTGTTCTTTCAGTTTGCCAATCACCACCTCAAGGTATTTCCCTTTCAAGCTGTAATCATACTTAAACTCGCCATGAATGGTCGCCAGTAACTGTGTACTTGGCTCTTTGCGCAATACCTCGATACTCTCAACAACGGTTGCAAAATCTTTGACGTCCAAGACATACAGTTTCTCATTGGAGACATCCGTCTTAAGCAGTTCAATTTGTAAACCGTCAGCCACTTTCTGCACATTAACTACTGTCGAAGGTGATGCGAGTTCAACAATCAATACAGCGTCTTTGTTTTTATTGACTCGAAAATCAATGCCTTTAAGCTCGTTGGTCTGCGTCGTTTCTGCCGCCACACTTAGCCCTGCCACACTCAATAATAAGCCAAATAAGAGGCTCCGAAATACCATAGTCATTTGTGTCTGTAGTCCTTTAATCATAGTGATTTCTCTAAATTCAAATTCTATTTCAGAGCCAATTTGACGTTACGTTGATTCCAACAACCTAAGCCGTCTGGCAAGGTTTCATTGATCAGCAGGTAATTGGAATTAACTCGAGTAACTTTGCCGTGATTCAAACCTAAATATTGTCCCGCTTTCACGTTGACGACCTTGCCTTGGGGCGTTTGCACTAATGCCGATACCGCGCCCCCGCTACTCATCACGCCTTTTAATCGCAGTTGATTAAGCGGATAGCGCTCTAGCTGGCCATTTTTACTGCGAGCTGGAGGTTGCCAGCAGTCTGCCTTCACTACAGGCTGATTTTGTACAATCGCTTCTTTAGGCAGCACAAAAGGTTCGCGGGATTCATGTTGCGCATAATGAGCAACTTCAAATTGAATAATGGGTTTTAATTTGGAGACTTCTTTGCGTGCTTGCCCCTCAACCTGCTCCACATAAACCTTCAATGAATCTTGATTCGCCTTACAACCAACCAATACGCTGGTACTAAACAGCACCATCAGCAGCAGATTATTGTTTTTCATCGTCCACCTCTTGCTTGAATTGATAGGTATAAGCGCGCACCCTAAAATGTAACGTACTGCTTTCCTGGCTAACCCGTTGCCAATCAACATCATCGAAATTAATAATGCGGGGCAATTTCGCGATCGCCTCGGAGAAATCACCAATGTCGTGGTAATTCCCAGTTAATTCGATATTGAGCGGCAAACGATACAGAAACTCTTTATTCTGTTTTTCTCCCCAATCAATACGTGTAAAGGTTAACGCGTTATCTAGCCCTAGTTCATTGACCGACGCCAGCATGCTTGCGAGCTCTTTTTGCACGGGTAATTGGCGTAATAAAAAATCATAACGTTCGGTTAATTCATCCAGTTGAGCTTGCAACTGGGGTAAGGTAGCGGCTTTGCTGGCCTTAATCCGTAAGGTCGATTTCAGCACCTCTTCTTGCTGTTTTAAGTTCTGCAATTGCTCATTTTGAGGCATCAGGTAGAACCACGCGCCAACGCCTTGAATAATCAGCATCAACACCAAAATAACCAGCAGTTGAGGCAGCAACGGCCATTCAGCCATTTCATCCATATCAAGATCTTGAAAACTAGTCATGGACAGCTCCTGTAGGCCGAATCTTGGTTAGCACAGAGCCCTGTGGTGTCGGCGAATGAAACATAAATGACACTTTAAATGTCTGAAACTCCTTACCAAATCGCTTATTACCGTGCACGATAGAGTGCATGTTGACATCGGAAAGTAAGGCTGATTTTTCAAAATTATCGAGCATGGTCGCAAGACGCGCAGTGCTGTCACTGATGCCCGTAATTTCAATTTCTTCACCATTCATTTTGATCTTATCGACGTAGACTCCTTCAGGCATAAGCTGTGGCATCAGGTTCATCAACTCGGTGGTTTTATTGCGTTGGCTTTGCAATGACTCGACGACCGACAAGCGAGTTAATAGTGCCTTGTGTTCTTGTTCCGTCATTTTTAATGCATTGATCTGTTTATCAAGCTGCTGAATGTATTGATTCAAATAAGCCAAACGAGACTCTTGCTGCTGCGCTTGCCCAGAGAAATACAAACCGATACCCCATTGAATACCAACAGCGCTCATCACACCTAAGACGACCAAGCCCATAAAACGACGCTTATGCGCCGCTCTTTGTTCCTCTCGCCAAGGCAGTAAGTTAATACTATGCAACATGAGAAGACTCCAACCACTCAATACCACGCAGTGCAAGGCCAGCCGCGGTGCTAAAACTCTGCCCAGACTGCTTACCTCGCTGGCGTTTCGCTAACTTATTGTTAAACAGAAGGAAGGGATCGAGAATTTCGCACTCAAGCTTGAGACGCCGTGAGATCTCTTGCGCCAACATCGGAGTATCTGCGCCACCACCTGAGAGCCAAATGCCTGCTAAACTGCCCGCGCCATTGACGGAGGTGAAAAGCTGCAACTGACGTTGAAGTCGCTCGATCAACTCATGCACAAAGCGCTCGTTTTTATCGGCTAATTCCGCATTGGTGCCCGACATCGCGCTGTCTTGGGACAACCACTGACAACCGAGAGGGATCTCTTTATGAAAAGGGGCTTTATCAGTAAAATCAATACAGAGCGCCGTTTGGGTATGGCCCACATCCATGAGCATCCAATCGCTGCGATGTTGTGCCCTGCTCGCCAACTGCCAAATGTTTAACAAACTGTGTATTTGCACATCAACCGCGATCGGTAAAAAGCCCGCTTTTTGAGCCGCTAACGCACGGCTTTCCACGACGTCTTTACGAGTGGCGTAAACTTGATAACTTACGGTGCTACTGCGACTTACGCTTTTTTCCATCACTTTGACGAAATCGAGACTCAGTTCTTCTATCGGGAACGGTGACTGATGAGAAAATGCCTGATAAATAGCAAACTCTTTTTCACGCGCCTGCAGGTCACTATCTATCTGTAATACCTTACTTATTACCGCATTGTCCGGTACCGATATGGCGACTTTGCGACTAAATAGTGGTAAACCCTTTCTTAGTTCTTTGAGTTTCTTTACAATTTTCTGATAATCCAGCGTGTGGTTATCGGAGAATATGTCCTCAGTAATAAATAATTCTTTATAACCGACGAGTGCATATGAATCACCCGCTAGCTTTAACACCACCGCTTTAATACTATGGTGGCCAATATCTATACCCGTAACCAATGATTTACCCATACGGCTTAGCTCCAGTAACGCTGCTTAGGCTTAGCTCGATTTGCTTATTTTGAGGTTAAATAAGCCACAATTTATTTTTAGAGCTAAATTTTTAGCCTAGAGTACAAGGGTTTGCATAAGGGCAGCCTTAACTAAACAGGGATTATCCGGTGAAGTTCATAAAGCGATTGTTATTACTTTCATTGATTTGCATTATTCTTGGAGTCACTACGATATTTGGCTTCTATTTTTACGTGAAGCCAGACCTCCCCGATGTAGCGACTTTACGTGATGTACAATTGCAGACACCGATGCAGGTCTATAGTCAAGATGGCAAGCTCATCGCCCAATTTGGAGAAAAGCGCCGAGTTCCGTTGCGTATTGAAGAGATCCCGCCTGAACTTATCGAAGCGATTATCGCCACCGAAGATAGCCGCTTCTACGAGCACTATGGTTTTGACCCAATTGGTATCACGCGTGCTGCGGTCGCTGTGATCGCCTCAGGTAGCGCTAAACAAGGTGCAAGTACCATTACTCAGCAGCTTGCTCGTAACTTCTATCTCTCTAATGAGAAGAAGATCATGCGAAAAATCAAAGAGATTTTTATCGCTATTCATATCGAACAATTGCTGACGAAAAAAGAAATCCTAGAGCTTTATCTCAATAAAATTTATCTCGGTTACCGATCGTATGGAATTGGAGCGGCAGCCCAAGTTTATTTTGGAAAAGAAGTCAAAGATTTAACGCTGAGTGAAATTGCCCTGATTGCAGGACTTCCCAAAGCACCTTCAACCATGAACCCTATCTATTCTCTAGATCGCGCGACTAACCGCCGTAACGTGGTGCTACAGAGAATGCTTGATGAGAAATACATAACCCAAGCGCAATATGCGCAAGCCCGCTCTGAGCCCTTAATGTCGAAATACCACGGTGCTGAAATTGAACTTAATGCACCTTATGTGGCAGAAATCGCCCGTTCATGGATGGTGGAGCGCTATGGTGAAGAGTCGGCCTATACCTCTGGCATGATTGTCACCACAACGGTAGATTCCAAACAGCAGCAAGCCGCGAGTAAAGCTGCAATCAATAACCTACTCGCCTATGATGAGCGTCATGGCTATCGCGGTGCTGAAAAAGTAGTTTGGAAAGAAGGCCAAACGCCATTGAATGAACAGCAACTGGCCGAGCACTTAAATAATGAGCCGACTTATGGAGATTTATTACCAGCCGTCGTTACCCACGTAAGCAGCCAATCGGCTACGGTTTGGGTTAAGAACCAAGGATTGCAGACCATTGAATGGCAAGGCATGAACTGGGCTCGCCGTTTCTTAACTGATTCTCGACAAGGACCGGTTCCGAGTACAGCGACGGAAATCATCGCCGCTGGTGAACAAATTTGGGTACGTAATCGTGCTGAATACAGTGATGAGCATACCACCGACGAAGTACCACAGTGGTACTTAAGCCAAGTACCCAATGCCAACACTGCCTTTGTTGCCATGAACCCAGAAAATGGTGCGGTACTGGCGCTGGTTGGCGGCTTTAACTTTGTGCACAATAAATTTAACCGTGCGACTCAATCGGTGCGCCAGGTCGGCTCAAGTATTAAACCCTTTATCTACTCTGCCGCCATCGATAAAGGCATGACCTTAGCGACGCTCATTAATGATGCGCCGATTAACCAGTGGGACCAAAGCCAAGGTACAGCATGGCGTCCTAAAAACTCACCACCGACTTATATTGGCCCAACTCGTCTTCGCGTTGGCTTGGCTCAATCCAAAAACGTGATGGCGGTGAGAGTGCTACGCTCTGTTGGGCTGGATGAAACACGTGAGTATCTCACTCGCTTTGGTTTTGATATTGACCAAGTACCACGCTCAGAAACCATAGCCTTAGGTGCGGGGAGCTTAACGCCGGTTAAGATGGCGCAAGGCTATTCCGTGTTTGCCAATGGTGGCTATTATGTTGAACCCTATTACATCAGCAAAGTTGAAGATCCCTTTGGCAAACTTGAGTATCAAGCCACACCAAAAGTCGTTTGCCAACAGCAATGCACCCCAGACACAAATGAGTTCGATGAGCAAGATGTTGCATCGCACTATGCTCCACAAGTAATTTCCGAACAAAACGCATTTCTTGTCCGAGAGATGATGTACAGCAATATTTGGGGTGGCGGAAATTGGCGTGAAGGAACGGGTTGGAATGGTACAGGCTGGCGTGCACAAAAGCTGGGGCGTCGTGATATTGGTGGTAAAACAGGAACGACCAATGACTCCAAAGATGCGTGGTACAACGGCTATGCACCGGGCATGGTCGCTATTGCTTGGGTCGGATTTGATGATCATAACCGCAACTTAGGTAGGACAACCGAAAACAGCAATGTAGATGACGATGGTGTGTCCGGTGCGGAAGCGGGAGCAAAAACGGCACAACCCGCTTGGATTGATTTTATGCGTCAAGTACTGGTCAATGTGCCAGCGCAAGACAAACCCATTCCCGCCAATATTGTGCGGGTAAGAATCGATATCGATACCGGCCTGTTAACCAATAAGTTTGATTCAAGCTCGATGTTTGAATACTTCATTCAAGGCACTGAGCCAACCGAGTATGTCGCAGAGAGTGTCTCTGACAACATCTACTCTTCACCTTCAGGTGAAGAGCTATTCTAAAGCTCAGTAAAAAGAGGCTAAATTTAGCCTCTTTTTTTATTTCTCATTTAGCTTTGTTTTGATTGCGTGAGCCAACTGCTCAAAACGCTGCCTCAATGGCGATCCCGGCCGATAAGCTAATACTAAGCGGCGTGAAGGCTGCGGGTTGACCGCTTTAAGGTAACAAACGCCATCCTTCTCTTTGACATCTGGTAAAGAGAGTTCAGGTAACAGGGTAATTCCCCCACCCGCTGCGACCATATTACGCAGCGTCTCTAAGCTGGTCGCTTTAAAACGTTCGTCATCTTTTGCGCCTGCCGCAAAACAGAAACCTAAGGCTTGATCGCGTAAGCAATGACCGTCACCTAAAGCCAATACCGTTCGCCCTTTCAAATCCAACATACTTACTTCACTTTTTGCAGCCCATTCATGCCCACTAGGCACGGCAATACTCAATGCTTCGTCATACAGATCAATCTCTTTAAAGTGAGCCGTTTCCGCAACGGAGGCCAACACTAAACAATCGAGTTTTCCATCTTCTAACTGGCGCACAAGCTGTTGGGTTTGCGCTTCGTGTAAATAGAGCTCCAGTTCAGGAAATTGCTCTTTTAAAAAAGGCACAATACGCGGCAAAAGGTAGGGGCCTAAAGTGGGAATGAACCCAATATGGATAGGACCACTCATCGAGCCACCCTGGCCGCTAGCCATATCTCTGAAGGTTTTGATTTCACTTAAAATACGCTTGGCCTGATCGACCAATTGCAGGCCCGAATCGGTGAACAATACTCTGCGACTGCTGCGCTCTAATAATACCGTTCCCAGCTCATCCTCCAGTTTGCGGATCTGGCCACTGAGTGTTGGCTGGCTCACAAAACAAGCTTCTGCTGCTTTACGAAAATGTTTATGTTCAGCTAATGATACTAAGTACTCAAAATCACGAATGTTCATCTTCAATCTCAATAGAATCCACCTATCAAAACCATAGCATCAAACGATTGGAGCTATCAAAGGTTTTCTTCCATAATGGCTTCAACAAATGAGAGCAGCGGCTCTTAAAATCATAACCTAACTTAGAAAATCACAAGGAAAATAGAATGTTAATATCTAAAGAAGGCCAAGCGGTACCACAAGTCACTTTCCCTACTCGTCAAGGTGATGCTTGGGTTAATCTCACAACAGATCAATTATTCAAAGGTAAAACCGTTATCGTATTTAGCTTGCCAGGTGCCTTCACCCCAACCTGTTCATCAAGCCACTTGCCGCGTTACAACGAACTGTACCCGGTGTTTAAAGAGCATGGCGTTGATGACATCCTATGTGTTTCGGTGAACGATACCTTTGTGATGAATGCTTGGAAAGCAGACCAAGAAGCAGAGAATATTACTTTCATTCCTGATGGCAATGGCGAATTTACTGACGGCATGGGTATGTTAGTTGATAAAAGCCAAATCGGTTTTGGCAAACGTTCATGGCGTTACAGCATGCTAGTCAAAGATGGCATCATCGAAAAAATGTTTATCGAAGCTGATGAACCGGGTGACCCGTTCAAAGTATCAGATGCTGACACCATGCTGAAATACATTGCACCTAACTATAAAACACAAGAATCGGTTACCGTATTTACTAAACCAGGTTGCCCATTCTGCACTAAAGCAAAACAACTCTTGATTGACCACGGTCTTCAATATGAAGAAGTGGTATTGGGTAAAGATGCAACCACAGTGAGCTTACGAGCTATCACAGGCCGTACCACCGTTCCGCAAGTTTTCGTTGGTGGTAAACACATCGGCGGCAGCGAAGAGCTAGAAGCTTACCTGGGCTAATCACGCCTGCCCTAGGAAAATCTTCCTAGGGCATCCTCCTCATTTAGACTCAATGACAGCATTATTAAATGTTGCCATCGACTATTCACATTCCAAATTTAGAGAAAGCGATGATGAAACAGTTAAACGTTGATGTAGCCATTATTGGTGGTGGGACCGCAGGACTCGGCGCTTATCGTGCAGCAAAAGCACATACGACTAGTGTCGTCATGATCGAAGGTGGCCCATACGGAACCACATGCGCTCGCGTCGGCTGCATGCCATCTAAGTTACTGATTGCGGCCGCTGAAAGCGTCCATCACATTCACAAAGCTCCTGCTTTTGGTGTTCATCCTCAAGGTGAAATTGTCATTAATGGACGTGAAGTGATGGCGCGGGTAAAACGTGAACGTGACCGCTTTGTCGGATTTGTGCTTGAAGGCGTTGAGGAGATCCCCGCTGAAGACAAAATCTCAGGCTACGCCCAATTTATCGACAACCACACCCTACAGGTCGACAACCATACACGAATCAGCGCCAAGCGGATCGTGATTGCTACCGGTTCTCGCCCAGCCTACCCCGCGGTATGGCATGAACTTGGCGATCGCTTAATCATTAATGATGACCTATTTGAGTGGGACGACTTACCCGAATCTGTTGCCGTATTTGGCCCGGGAGTTATTGGCTTAGAACTAGGCCAAGCCTTGCATCGTTTAGGGGTGAAAGTAAAGCTGTTCGGCATTGGTGGACAAGTTGGCCCATTAACCGACCCTGATGTGATGGCTTACGCTGATAAAACGTTTAAGGAAGAATTCTATTTAGACGCTGACGTTAAAGTGGAAAGCATGAAACGCATTGCTTCTCCAACAGGCCAAAACGACAAAGTTGAAATCCAATTCATCAACCGTGAAGGGCAGCTCGAGACATTTGTCGTTGACTATGTGTTGGCGGCAACCGGTCGTCGCCCGAACGTAGATAAATTGGCACTTGAAAATACCGATGTAGCCCTTGATGCGCGCGGCGTACCAACGGCCGATCACTATACGCTGCAAACCTCTGTAGACAGTATTTTCATTGCTGGTGATGCCAGTAATCAACTGCCACTGCTTCATGAAGCAGCCGATCAAGGTCGTATTGCAGGGGATAACGCTGGCCGCTACCCAGATATTCGTGCCGGGCTTCGTCGTTCCTCTATCTCAGCGGTTTTTTCAGACCCACAAATTGCGATGGTCGGTGAATCCTACAAACAGCTAACCACTCGTTTAGGAAATTGTGGCTGTTTTGCTATCGGTACTGTGTCGTTTGAAAATCAAGGCCGTTCACGCGTCATGCTGCGCAATAAAGGGTTATTGCATGTGTATGGCGAACAAGGAACAGGGCGATTTTTAGGCGCTGAAATGATGGGACCGAATGCGGAGCACTTGGCTCATTTACTGGCGTGGGCACATCAAAATCAGATGACGATTTCACAGATGTTGGATATGCCTTTTTATCACCCCGTAATTGAAGAAGGCGTGCGCACCGCGCTGCGTGATCTAAACGCTAAACTGCATTTAGGTCCTGAGATGATAAAGCATTGCATGGACTGCGGTCCGGGCTGTTAATTTTCAACATCCATTCATGCGGTCGCCCTTGGGCGGCCGTTTTTTATACGCTTTAGTTTCAGCCGCGCCTTAGACTCACACCTTCACGCACGTTATACTGCCGTTATTTTCTCTTTAATGAACGCGCTTATGCCTTGCAATAACTGCCAATCTTCGTGGTTTTGGAAAAAAATCGGCCGCTGCCAACGTTGTATGGATCAGCTCACTGTTTTGTCAGTTGGGTGCTGGCTTGTGTGGTGGTGGTTATACAGGGAGAACCCTAAAACCATTGAATCGATCAGCTTGCTAATAGCGGGCTTTGCCTTTAACGGTTTGCTGTTTTTACATCTGTGGATGAAGTTTGTGGTACTCCCTTGGCGTAAGCGGCAAGGGCGCGACAAATAAAAAGCTAAAGAGCACAAAAGAAAAAGCCCCAGAACCAATAGTAGGTTTGGGGCCTTCTTAGATTCTTCTAAGAAAAAGCAGTGGTACAGTTATAGACCACGCTTTTCTTAAATTGTTCCGTGATCATTCGATCTTTTTGAGATCTTTTTCCAAGGCCTCATTAACGGCAATGATCGCGTTGGTAATCAACGCATTAAGCGACGTTGACTCGCTTGATGATCTGCTCAACCAAATTGATCTCAAGCGCCACTTCATCACAAGCGTGCTGCCGTGGGCATTGTTCACAATCTTTGAGCACTTTCTCTGGCAGTAAGCTTTTTGAGGTTGGAATAAAATCATGCTTCATGAAAAACTCTGGCGTTCGAGTCAGAACAAACACTTTCTTAATCGCCATTTGCCGCGCTTTATTCACCAAATACGAGACGATCGCTTTTCCTTGTCCTTGACCTTGCCAACCTGCTTCTACACCAAGCGAACGAATTTCAGCCAACCCAGAGTCATAGACATATAACGAGGCGCATCCCGTCACTTCACCATGGTGTTCCGCCACGGCAAATGAACCAATATCGCGCACCAACTCATTGCGTGAACGAGGCAGATTTTCTCCCATATTCGCCCAATAAGTGACCATACTTTCTAGCGTTTCAATATCCGTCAAACGGGCAGGACGAACTTTCACCGCCGTGGTGTCACGTTTGTCTAAACGCGCTTTGGCTTGATCAACCGCATAGGCCACTTGTTTTGGCGAAACGCCACCTAAAGCGCTGCGTTTTTCTAAGCAAGATTCAATAGTGAGGATCGCATAAACATCATCTTCAATGACCGACGAAAACTCTTTAAGCTCGGCAAGGGTCAGTTCTTCAAGCGCACACCCTTTCGCGATCGCGCCAACCACCGCTACGCCCACAATATGGTGCGCTTCACGGAAAGGGATCCCTTTGGCGACTAAATAATCAGCTAATTCGGTAGCATTGGCATAGCCTTGTTTGGCCGCTTCTAAAGTCCGTTCGGTTTTAATTTTGATGCCATCAAAGCAAAGCGCAGCCATTTCCATGCAGTCGTTCCAAGTATCCAGCGCGTCAAACAGCCCTTCTTTGTCTTCTTGCATATCTTTGTTATAAGCCAATGGTAAGGCTTTGACCGTCATCATCATGCCCGCAAGCGAGCCATAAACACGGCCAGTTTTGCCACGGATCAGCTCTAATGCATCAGGGTTTTTCTTTTGCGGCATCAAGGATGAACCCGAAGTCACGGTGTCAGCCAGTTCGATAAAACCAGACTCACCCGAGTTGTAGAAGATCATATCTTCCGCCAAGCGCGATAAATGCAGCATCGAGATCGACGCCACCGACATCAATTCCATCACGTGATCTCGGTCGGATACTGAATCGAGCGAGTTACGCGTGGCACGGCGAAACCCTAAATGATGAGCAAGCTGTTCACGATCAATCGGATAGGCCGTACCTGCCAGCGCGCCGGAGCCAAGCGGGCAAGTATCAAGGCGCTTAATCGCATCATTTAAACGAGAGTAATCACGCTCAAACATTTCAACATAGGCCAAACACCAATGCGCAAAGGTCACTGGTTGCGCACGTTGCAGGTGGGTATAACCGGGCAAAACCGTCGCTTGGTGCTGCTGAGCAACCGACACTAATTTCGTTTGCAGGCGATCTAACCCCAACAGTAATTGTTGACCTTGCTGGCGGCACCACAATTTTAAATCGGTCGCGACTTGGTCATTACGAGAGCGCCCAGTGTGCAGCTTTTTGCCTAAATCACCCACTTTGCTGATCAACTGCTGCTCAACCCAAGAGTGAATATCTTCTGCATCAGAGCGTAAGATCTGCTCAGGATCTTCCATCACTTCCAGTTTGAGTTCGTTGAGCGCAAGTTCTAGTTTTTGCTGCTCCTCTTCGCCCAAAACATTCACTGACACCAACGCCTTTGACCATGCTATAGAGCCCACAATGTCTTGTTCAGCCAATCGGTAATCAAAGCGAAGTGAATCGTTGAACTCTTTGAACCTCGTGTCTGCTGCTTGGGTAAATCTACCGCCCCATAATGCCATTGCGTATCTCCTGCTCTTAGGTCGCGACTGAGCGTGACCACATCAAATTGCTCAATCATTTTTATAATAAAGATCGCTACTAGAGCGATCTTTTATTGTTATTTTTGTGTCTCTACCTTGGGTGTTAACCTAGGCTTTATTCTTCTTCGCTTCGTTCAACGCTCTGATCCGGCTTGCCAACGAATAGAGACGAATGAAGCCGCCTGCGTGGCTTTGGTCATACACAACATCTTCACCAAAGGTCGCAAACTCTTCCGAGTACAAGCTGTTTTCCGAACGTTTTTGCGTCACTGTCGCTTGCCCTTTGTAAAGCTTCACAACCACTTCACCATTAACATCCTGTGCCAGCTCATCGGCTGCAGCCATGATGGATTTACGCAGCGGAGTGAACCAACGGCCATCGTATACAAGATGCGACGCTTTGACACCCAGTTCTTCACGAAATTCGAATGAGGCTTTATCGAGCACTAACTGCTCAACAGCACGCAACGCTTCCATCATGATGGTGCCTCCTGGGGTTTCATAACAACCACGAGACTTCATACCAACCAAACGGTTTTCGACGATGTCGATACGACCAACTCCGTGTTTAGAGCCTTTCTCATTA
Organism: Vibrio sp. 3-2(1); assembly: GCF_963887575.1. Taxonomy (NCBI): domain Bacteria; kingdom Pseudomonadati; phylum Pseudomonadota; class Gammaproteobacteria; order Vibrionales; family Vibrionaceae; genus Vibrio; species Vibrio sp. 3-2(1). The sequence continues at coordinate 143,416 of NZ_CAWPGB010000055.1, forward strand.
AGGTAAACGAGTGCGTTGTAAGGCGTCATCAGTTCACCATCGACGCCAACGACTTCGCCTTTCGCGACCTGCAGTGTGACAAACTCTGGCTCATTTGGCGCTTGCTCTGGATCTACTGTCCATACCCAGCAATCCTCATTAGGGGCGTTCCAAGTACTCTCAAGCACGCCACCTTCGGTCGAAATGTGCCACGCGTTCGCATCACGCGAGTAAATTTTCGTCAATGAAGCGGCGCAAGGAATGTTACGCTCAGCAAGGAAATCAAGACACTCTTCACGACTCACGATGTCCCACTCACGCCAAGGGGCAATCACATGTAAATCAGGCGCTAGGGCTGCAAACGCACCTTCAAAACGCACTTGGTCATTACCTTTCCCCGTACAGCCGTGACACAGCGCATCAGCACCCACTTTACGCGCCACTTCAACTTGAGCTTTGGCAATGATTGGGCGAGCCATTGACGTCCCAAGCAGGTATTTACCTTCGTAATAAGCACCTGTTTTTAGTGTTGGGTAGATGTATTCAGCGACCATCTCTTCTTTAAGATCGACCACATAACACTCTGACGCGCCAGACGCTTTCGCTTTCTCTTCAATGCCGACCAATTCTTCTTCACCTTGGCCGACATCGGCAACAAAGGCAACCACTTCACAATCGTAGTTTTCTTTTAACCACGGAATGATTACCGAGGTATCTAGACCGCCAGAGTATGCGACAACGACTTTATTGACTTGAACCTTGCTCATCTTACTTTCTCCATTTCCCGGCGCTGCGCTTGGCGGTCAGTGCTCTGGGTGATTAATTACTTACAGCTGTTATCAACAACTGATTAAATACGTTTATTGAGGTAAAAATTGGGTCCCGATACTTTCGCCCGCAAACAATTTGCTGAGCTTATCTGGGTAACGCCATGTCGCCACTTCAATCGGGCGACCTAAATCATTTGCCGCTTCCAGCGCCGCTTTCACTTTGACAATCATGCCATCCGTGATCACTTTGCCTTTAATGAGCGCATTGGCCTGCTGCTCATTGAGGCTCGACAACAAATGGCCTTTGCCATCCAGCACACCGCTCACATCGGAAAGCAGAACGAGCTCTGCGTCCAATGCGCCAGCCACTGCAACGGCTGCTTGATCGGCGTTGACATTCATCATTTGGCCATCAGCAGTCAGGCCAATCGAGCTGATAATAGGCAAACCACCAGCGGCTAAAATCGCTTGCACGATTTGTGAATCACCAGGAGAAGCCTTGCCCACTGCGCCGAGTTCTGGATCCAACTCTTCGACTTTGCATAACCCGCCATCAGCGAGCGATAAACCAACCGCATTTAAGCCATCTTTAATCGCTTGCCCTTGCAGCATTTTGTTGGCTGTTCCAGCCAGCGCGCCTGCAATCAGCGGAATTTGGTCATAAGGCGTGACACGCAAACCTTCTTTCTTCACGGTTTTTAGTTGTAATTTCGCCATCAGGTCATCGACGAGATAACCGCCCCCGTGCACGATGACAATTCGTCGCTGAGCTTGGGCTTGATACAGTGCGATTGCGCCAAACAGTTTGCTTAGCGTTTCAGAACAAGACAGCGCCGCGCCGCCTAACTTAATCACTAATGGATTTTGCTTTGTATCTGTCATATTTAACCCTTACGCTTGGTGCGTTACACCAAAGCCGTTAGCTCAGAAAAACCGTAATGAATATTTAAACACTGCATCGCTTGGCTCGATGCCCCCTTTAATAAATTATCGATCGCGGACACGACGATAATATGCTCACCTTGCACTCGCCAACCGAGGTCGCAAAATGGTGTAAATTCAACATCTTTGATGCTCGGCAAGGTTGATTTGAGCCGAACCGCTGGTTTGTTAGCGTACGCCTTCTCAAAAGCATGGCTGACTTGTTGCTCTGAAATACCTGATGCAAGCTTCATCGTCACGGTGGCCAAAATACCGCGTTTGAAATTCCCTAAGTGAGGCGTAAAAATCACATCACATCCTAAATGGGCGACGATTTCAGGTTGGTGGCGATGAGTAAACACGCCGTATGGCTGTAAACTCACTTCACAAAAACTGTTGGTTAATGTCGCTTTTCTGCCCGCGCCTGTGACACCGCTGGTGGCATTAATCACCGGCCATTGAGTTGTATCTAACAAACCCGCTTCAACCAAAGGCTTTATCGCAAGTTGCGATGCGGTTGGATAGCAACCCGCAACAGCGATCAATTGGCTCTGCTTAATTGCCTCACAATTCCATTCCGCCAGTCCATAAACCGCGTTTTCTAACCATTTAGGGTGTTGATGTTTAAAACCATAGTAATTTTGGTAAAAATCATCACCTTTGACGCGAAAAGCACCAGAAAGGTCGAAAACTTGACAATTTTGCGCAAGAAAAATAGGCGCGAGATCATGGCTCACCTCATGAGCCGTAGCTAAAAACACCACATCACATTGGCTTGCAACGCTCACCGGATCCATTAATGGTTGTACCTGCATGTCGACAATACCGGAGAGTTTGCCATGCAGCTCAGCCATTGGTTTTCCAGCATCTAGGCTATTGGCGGAAACGTATAAACCTGATAGCGTGAGTTGTGGGTGTTTTTGCACCATATACGCCAACTCAGCGCCGGTATAACCGCTAGCTCCGATAATTGTGGTTTTCAACATCTCGTGACATCCAATTTCAAGGTAAAAAAGACAATCTAAAAATGACTATAAATTTCAAAAAAGACACTTAACTCGGTTTTTTATTCACACAAAGTGATTTAATATGTGTTTTACCTTCTCGCAATTACTCTGTCAATACTAGGAGCAAAGATAATATGCAATTACCCAGTTTTCTTGAGGTTTACCAAGGTCTGATTTCAACCTCTTCCATCAGCTCCACAGATGCTCGTTGGGACGAAGGTAACCAGAATGTGATTGATAAATTGGCAAGCTGGTTTTCCAGCTTAGGGTTTGTAGTCGACACCATTGAAGTCGCGCCGGGAAAATACAATTTAGTGGCGAAGAAAGGGTGCGGCGAAGGTGGCCTACTGCTCGCGGGGCACAGTGATACCGTTCCATTTGACGAAGGACGTTGGAATTTTGAACCACACGCGTTAACGCAAGCCAATGATCGTTTCTATGGCTTAGGCACGGCAGACATGAAAGGCTTTTTTGCTTTTATCTACGAAGCGGTGAAAAAAGTCGATTGGAGTAAACAGACTAAACCGCTGTATGTGTTGGCTACCTGTGATGAAGAAACCACTATGCTCGGCGCGCGTCATTTCACTGAACATGCACCATTTCAACCGGATTACTGCATTATTGGTGAGCCGACTAGCCTTGTGCCCATCCGCGGCCATAAAGGCCACGTAGCCAACGCTATTCGAGTGACAGGAAAATCGGGCCACTCGTCTGATCCAGCTCTGGGCGTAAATGCCATCGAAATCATGCATGAAGTGCTGTTCGCGTTAATGCAACTGCGCGACAAATTGATCAAAGAGTACCATCACCCAGGCTTTGCCATTCCTCACCCCACTTTAAACCTCGGCCATATCCACGGTGGCGATAGTCCAAACCGCATTTGTGGCTGCTGCGAATTGCATTACGATGTGCGCCCGCTGCCCGGCATGAGTCTAGATGGGCTCGATAACTTGCTGCGCAATGCACTGAATGAAGTCAGTGCAAAATGGCCCGGCCGCATTGAGATTACCGCGCTGCATGATGCGATTCCGGGTTATGAATGTCAGCATGATCACCCCTTTATTGGCAACATTGAAGAGATTTGCAATACCGCTTCACAAACCGTGAATTACTGTACTGAAGCACCGTTCTTACAACAATTATGCCCAACACTGGTACTCGGCCCAGGTTCGATCGATCAAGCGCATCAACCGGATGAATTCCTAGCGTTTGAATTTATTGATCCAACCATCTCGATTTTGTCCAAAGCAATGTATAAATACTGCTTCTAGCCTACCAAGCTTACTCAAGCGATAAATGCCTGACCGGGTTTCTACGGTCGGGCATTTTTGTAATAAAATTTCAGTAATTTACGCCAATTATTCACCAAATGATCACGTTCAATAACATTCAGCAATAATCGTAAAAATAGTCGGCTTTATTTGACTCTACAGGGATCTTTTCGCTAGATTGTGTACTTAGCAAGGAACAATGGATGTAATTTTTTTACAAGGCAGGATGACAATGAACGAAAAATACGCTGCGCTCAAAAGTAACGTGAGCATGCTTGGCCGTTTGCTGGGCAACACCATTCAGGACGCCCATGGTGACGTTATCTTAGAGAAAGTGGAAACCATCCGAAAACTTTCAAAATCAGCCCGTAATGGCAATCAAGCCGACCGAGACAGCTTGGTTGAAGAGATCAAAAACCTTCCCAATGAACAGCTCACCCCAGTAGCGCGGGCATTCAACCAATTTCTTAACTTAACCAACATGGCCGAGCAGTACCACACCATTTCACGTCACTGTGAAGAACATGTGTGTGAGCCTGATGCGATTAATTTACTGTTTACTAAACTGAATCAAAATAAAATCAGTAAATTGGATGCTGCTCAAGCGGTACGCGATCTCAATATCGAGTTAGTGCTAACGGCTCACCCAACCGAAATTACACGCCGCACGATGATCAACAAGCTTGTGAAAATTAACGAGTGTCTCTCCAAGCTTGAACTCAGTGACCTTTCATTTAAAGAGCGCCAAAAAACCGAACGCCGTTTAGAACAGTTGATCGCGCAAAGCTGGCATTCAGATGTGATTCGTAAGCAGCGCCCTACGCCACTGGATGAAGCAAAATGGGGCTTTGCGGTGGTGGAAAATTCTCTATGGCAAGCCGTGCCTGATTTTCTTCGTGAATTTGATGAGCACCTCACCAACTACTTAGGTGAAGGACTACCAATTGATGCACGCCCTGTGCATTTCTCTTCGTGGATGGGCGGCGACCGTGATGGTAACCCCTTTGTGACTCATAAAATCACCCGTGAAGTAATGCTGCTTTCTCGCTGGAAAGCGGCCGATCTCTACCTAGGTGATATCAATGAGCTGGTCAGCGAATTGTCGATGACCAAATGCAGTGACGCGCTACGCGATTTGGCTGGCATAGATGAACACGAACCTTATCGCGCTATTCTCAAACGCCTGCGTGAACTACTCAGCGAAACACTGGAAGTGTTGGATGCCAAGATCAATGGCCAACAACTGGCACGCAAAGCACCACTGCAAAATATCGCACAGTTGTGGGAACCGCTTTATGCCTGCTACCAATCTTTACATCAATGCGGCATGGGCGTCATTGCCGATGGCTCGCTGCTTGATACTCTGCGCCGGATTAAAGCGTTTGGTGTGCATCTTGTACGTTTGGACATTCGCCAAGAGAGCACTCGTCACTCTGATGTGATCTCCGAGCTCACCCTTTATTTAGGCATTGGTGATTATGACCAGTGGAGCGAGCAAGACAAAATTGCGTTTCTCACCAATGAGTTGAGCTCAAAACGTCCTTTGTTACCTCGTGACTGGCAGCCTTCAGAAGCGGTACAAGAGGTGATCGACACCTGTAAAATCGTTGCTTCTCAGCCTCGCGAAGCCTTTGGTGCTTATGTGATTTCGATGGCTCGTACCGCATCAGATGTACTTGCTGTACATCTATTGTTGCAAGAGTGTGGCTGCCCTTATCGCATGGACGTTTGTCCACTGTTCGAAACTTTGGATGATTTAAACAACGCAGAAACGGTGATCCGCCAACTAATGGGCATTGATCTCTATCGTGGCTTTATTCAAAACCACCAGATGGTGATGATTGGTTACTCCGATTCCGCTAAAGATGCAGGTGTAATGTCCGCCGGTTGGGCACAATACAGCGCGATGGAAGCTTTGGTTAATGTCAGTGAAGAGGCTGGAATTGAACTGACACTATTCCATGGACGTGGCGGCACCATTGGTCGCGGGGGCGCTCCAGCACATGCGGCACTGCTTTCACAACCACCCAAAAGCTTAAAAGGTGGCTTGCGTGTGACGGAGCAAGGCGAAATGATCCGCTTTAAGCTTGGTCTACCAGAAGTAGCGGTCAATAGTTTTACGATGTACGCCAGCGCCATTTTAGAAGCGAACCTGCTGCCACCACCAGAGCCAAAACAAGATTGGCGCGACTTAATGCAGGTATTGTCTGAGGTCTCTTGCGAAGCGTATCGCCATATTGTTCGCGGCGAGCCGGACTTTGTCCCGTACTTCCGCCAAGCAACGCCAGAGCTAGAGCTGGGTAAATTGCCGCTCGGTTCACGTCCGGCTAAACGCAACCCTAATGGTGGAGTCGAAAGCTTACGTGCAATCCCGTGGATCTTCTCTTGGAGCCAAAACCGCCTCGTGCTACCAGCCTGGCTAGGTGCGGGAGAAGCAATTCAGTTTTCTATCGATAAAGGACACCAAGCACTGCTGGAAGAGATGTGCCGTGAATGGCCATTTTTCTCAACGCGTTTGGGCATGCTAGAGATGGTTTACTCCAAGTGCAACATTGAAATCTCACGCTATTACGATGAACGCTTAGTCGATGAATCGTTACGCCCGCTCGGTGAGCGTTTGCGTTCTCAATTACAGAAAGACATCAAAGCGGTGTTAAATGTAGAAAACAATGAGAACTTGATGCAAAGCGATCCTTGGGGTCAAGAGTCAATCCGTTTGCGCAATATCTATGTTGAGCCATTAAATATGCTGCAAGCAGAGCTGTTGTACCGCACTCGCAAAACCGAAACCGCACCAGCAGAGTTAGAAGAAGCCTTAATGGTGACTATCGCGGGTATTGCAGCAGGAATGCGTAACACAGGCTAAGTAACAGCATTTTGTTTCACAAACTAGCTAAAAGGCCGCCTCTGTGCGGCTTTTTATTTTAAATCACAAAAATTATTGAGCATATTATCAGTTTTTTAAGCTAAACTAACAAAGTATTCTACTTTATGCTTATTATTTAGATATACTACTGCTCCTCTGCGGTAGCATACAAACATAACAAATCGCAGGTCGATATGCGTCACGCATATAATCCTAGGTGATAAACGGCTTTTTAAGGTGACACAACCCACTCCGTCAATAGAACGGTGGGTGTTGCTTAAACTCATTCATGATTGATGCCATCAGAAGCACAACACGAGTTTGAGCAAGTTGTTTTTGAGTTTATTAACCATTTGGATTAAAGACATGTCATTACCACACGTTATCCTCACTGTTTTGAGCACTCGCGATGCCACAGGGTACGACATCACAAAAGAGTTCTCTTCGAGCATTGGCTATTTTTGGAAAGCCAGCCACCAACAAGTTTACCGCGAACTGAATAAAATGGGTCAACAAGGCCTAGTCACTTGTGTATTAGAACCGCAAGATGGCAAGCCAGATCGTAAAGTTTACTCCATCACCGATGCAGGTCGCAGCGCTTTAGGTGAATGGTTTGACCAACCTACAGCTCACCCAACCGTACGTGATGAATTTAGCGCTAAATTGATCGCTTGCGCGGTACAACCAGCAACACCTTACCGAATTCAACTGGGTGAATTGGTTGAAGAATCGAAAAAACTGGTTGCTCACTACAAAGAGATTGAGTCTGCGTACTATGCAATACCAGCTACCCTCGATAAGCTACAGCGCCTTGAGCGTCTAACACTACGCCGCAACCTACTGGTTCGCCAAGCGTGGGTTGATTGGGCTGAAGAGGTGCTTGCTGAACTCGATGCAATGGCTTAATGCCAACCATAAAAAAGGGTGATGCTCTGTGAGCATCACCCTTTTTGTTTTCCGCGACCAAATCAAATACCATCACCGGCAATGAAACTTTGAGAACGGCCATTAAATTGTTGGTCCATATCTAACGAAGGCTTATCGGTTTGCGGACGACCGACAATTTTGGCTGGCACTCCAGCGACGGTAGTGTGCGGAGGCACCGCTTGCAATACCACCGAACAAGAACCAATTTTCGCCCCTTCGCCCACTTCAATATTACCGAGAATTTTGGCACCCGCGCCAATCATCACGCCTTCACGAATTTTCGGGTGGCGATCGCCGCACTCTTTACCCGTTCCGCCTAGCGTTACATCTTGTAAAATAGAGACATCATTCTCCACCACCGCGGTTTCACCGATCACAATGCCCGTAGCATGGTCAAGCATGATGCCGCGACCAATACGTGCTGCAGGATGGATGTCCACTTGGCAAGCTACCGAGATTTGGTTTTGAAAATAGGTAGCCAACGCCACTCGACCTTGCTTCCATAACCAGTTCGCGACGCGATAGCCTTGTAAGGCATGGTAGCCCTTGAGATAAAGTAGAGGCATTGAAAACATAGATACCGCGGGGTCACGATTGACAGTCGCGCAGATGTCACACGCCGCCGCTTCCATAATGCTGGGGTCTGCGGCAAATGCCTCTTCGACCACTTCACGCACCGCCATCGCTGGCATTGAGGCCGTATTCAGCTTATTGGCAAGAATGTAGCTCAAGGCCGAGCTTAAACTATCATGCTTAATAATAGTGGCATGATAAAAACTAGCCAGCATCGGTTCTTGCTCTGACTGCTCGCGCGCCTCTTTGACTATGGCTTGCCACACTTTGAGTTTTTCGCAATGTTTCATCGTTGGTTGATCACCCTTCCTCATCCAATCTCTAGAGCGTCAATGTAGATTGCTAATAGGCTTTGTGCCTAATCATGAGCAATGAATTAGCGTTCTGCTTTTTTATCACGAGCCAGCAAATCTTGTGCTGCAACACGCGCATCTTTTCCTTGATACAGCACTTGATAGATTTGATCAACTATTGGCATTTCAACCTCCATGCGCGCCGCTAATAACCACACCTCTTTGGTGTTGCGATAACCTTCAACCACTTGGCCAATTTCTTGCTGCGCCGTATCCACATCTTTTCCTTGTCCCAGCGCCAAACCAAAGCGGCGGTTACGTGATTGGTTATCGGTGCAAGTGAGTACTAAGTCACCCAATCCGGCCATCCCCATAAAGGTTTCAGGCTGAGCACCTAACGCTGCACCCAAACGGCACATTTCGGCCAGACCGCGCGTAATCAATGCAGTACGCGCATTCGCACCAAAGCCAATCCCATCGGACATGCCAGCGCCAATCGCAATCACGTTTTTAACCGCACCACCTAGCTGCATGCCAATAAAATCACTATTGGCGTAAACGCGGAAAGTTTTGCTGCAGTGAATTTTGCCTTGCAGATCTTCGACAAACTGCGCGTCAGGCGAAGCAACAGAAATTGCGGTAGGCATTCCCATCGCCAACTCTTTAGCAAAAGTCGGCCCAGATAACACTGCCAATGAATAGCGCTCGCCAATGGTGTCATAGGCCACATCCATCAGTAACCGGCCCGTTTCAGGTTCAAGCCCTTTGGTTGCCCAACAAATACGGGAATCATCACGTAAGTGAGGCTTTAAACTATTCATAACAAGGCCAAATACGTGGCTCGGAACTACAACCAACAAATCGCGGCTCGCTTGTACCGCTTTTTTCAAATCGGTTTCCACAATCAGCGAATCGGGAAAATCAATACCGGGTAAAAATTCTTGGTTAGCACGATCAGCGTCAAGACGAGCCATATGCTTAGCATCGTGTCCCCAAAGGACAACATTAGCACCGTTACGTGCTAAAGAAATCGCCAGAGATGTGCCGTAAGAACCCGCACCAACTACTGTCATGGTGATCGCTTTACCGTAAATACTGTTAGGATCTGTCATTGTTTCGTCCATTGCTATTCGTGTTGTCATGTTATACCTAAATTCCTTCCGATACAGCTTTCAATACGGAGTAACAAGGAACGGAGGTATTGGCATTCGAAATAAACAAAAAATGCACAACGCACCATCATTATCTGGGATGCTTTGTGCATTTTTTATCATCAAAGTCTGACGTGGAACGCCAACGTTAATGATCTCACGTCATTAACGATTAAGCTTCTGCTTGCTCGCCTTGAGTCGCTTGTTGTTGTAGGTAGTTCATGAACAATGCATCAAAGTTCACTGGTGCAAGGTTAAGTTGTGGGAATGTCCCTTTAACAACTAAGCTAGAAATCGTTTCACGTGCATATGGGAACAGAATGTTCGGGCAGAATGCACCTAAACAATGGGCAAGTTGACCCGCTTCCATTTTTTCAGCAGTAAAAATACCACCTTGTTGCACTTCGCATAAGAACGCGATTTCTTCCGCGTTTTTCACTGTCACTGTTAGGCGTAATACGACTTCATACACACCTTCACCCAGATCACGACTTTGAGTGTCAAGATCCAACTTCACATCTGGATTCCACTCTTTTTGGAACATAACAGGTGAGTTTGGCGCTTCAAAAGAGACATCTTTTAGAAAGATACGTTGAATTGCGAAATTTTGTTGTGCTGTTTGTTGTGCGGCTTCAGCCATGATTAAATCCTTAAATACTTACAAATTCAGTGTTGCTTTTAGACTAACCGAGCTGATTTCGAATGACTAGATGAGCTCACGATTACGTGGAAAACATCACAACTCTTAGCATCAAATGCTGGCTTTTCAGCCAGCACACTCAGTTCAAGATAACCGCGATCAGTGAATTATTTATTGCCACGAACCAATGGCAAGTTCGCTTCATTCCAAGCTACAAGACCATTTTTCAGTAAATTCACATTCTCAAACCCAGCTTTGGCAAGCAGGTTGGCACTCTCTTGCGCGGTTTGACCCGTTTTACATACCACAATGATTGGGTCAGACTTGTGCTTTTCAAGGCTAGCCAAGTTACCGGATTTAATATCTGACGGTAAAATGTGAACCGCATCGGTAATATGGCCTTTTTTAAATTCATCTTTCGTGCGGATATCGACAACAACACCGTTTTCACGATTCATTAAAAGCGTCGTTTGTGAAGCGGTGATCTCTTTATAGGCTGCCGTGGTTGATTTCACGATGCTCATGATTAAGGCGACGAGAATACCTACCCATGCCAAAGATAGAATCATATTGTGTTGGAAAAATTCGATGTACTCTTGCATATTCTGTGCTCTTGCAATGTGGGCTTAAAATCAGACAAGGAGTATAACGAGGTTGTCAGCCAGACGCGAGGGCTTACATTGCATAATAAGAAACTGTTGCCGTTTTTCAGCGCGCTCATCGCACTACAAGCGCGCAATCCACATCAGCTTAAAAGCTTAAGCTATCGGAAAAGGAAAAGCCGTCACGTTATCAATATGATCTTGGCCTAACGCCAGCATAATCAAGCGATCAATACCAAGCGCTACTCCTGAACATTCAGGTAAGCCAGCCTCTAACGCTGCTATCAAGTGGTAATCAATCGGCTGTTCGACCAGCCCCATCGTTTTACGCTTTTGGTTATCCGCTTCAAAACGAGCCAGTTGCTCTTGTGGGTTGTCCAGCTCATGAAAACCATTCGCAAGTTCAATCCCTTTGAAATAGACCTCAAAGCGCTCCGCAACACGATGATCTTGCGGGTTAATCTTAGCTAGTGCCGCTTGTGATGCAGGAAAATCGTAAACAAAAACGGGTACCTGTTGACCAATTTCCGCCTCAACACCGACACTAAATAGCAGTTGCAGTAAGGTATCTCTATCCTCTTCTGGCTCAGCAATGTCACTTAGACCTAATCGGCTCGCAGCCGCTTTTAACTCGTTCATTGAGCCTTCTAACGGACAAACCCCAAGTACCTGTAAAAATGCTTGTTGGTAGCTCATCTTCTGCGCCGCTCCACACTGCAAAATAAGTTGCAGCAATTGATCCATCTCATCCATTAAATCATGGTGAGTAAAACCAACCCGATACCACTCTAACATCGTAAATTCTGGGTTGTGATAGCGGCCATTTTCCTCGTTGCGAAACGCTTTATTGATCTGATAAATCGAACCACTCCCCGCCGCCAAAAGTCGTTTCATATGAAACTCAGGGCTGGTCATTAAATAAAGTTGACGGCCATCAGCATACCCTGGGCCAACAAATTGGGTTTGGAAGGTTTGCAAATGAATGTCGGTTACCGTGGCATGACTCATGGCTGGTGTATCGACTTCCAATACATCTCGTAGTTCAAAGAAATGGCGGATCTGCTTGAGTAACTGAGCACGCTGTTTGAGTTGTGATATTGATGCGGTTGGCATCCAGTTTTTTCTATTCATGTTCTGGCACACATAAGTTTGGATGATATGAATTTTACTGACTTAAAGCGCAATTCCAAATTCTAACGTGATTATTATCACACAAAGAAAAATAAGTATGCTCGCGCTTGCACTTCCGAAGCAAAAACCTAACAGAATCAATTTTTTCCTTACACAGCTCTTCTACACTACCCGTACCACTTAAGGCTTACGAACCTTTAACTATAACAAGCGGATTTTCCGCATCACACACCGGAGGATAACTGTGCAAATTATCACCACAGATATCGCAGTCATCGGCGCAGGCGGCGCTGGTCTTCGCACTGCAATTGCAGCCGCTGAAGCAAACCCTGATTTAGAAGTTGCTCTGATTTCTAAAGTTTATCCTATGCGATCTCATACGGTTGCAGCGGAAGGAGGCTCAGCAGCAGTTATCAAGGAAGAAGATAGCCTTGACAACCACTTCAACGATACCGTTGGTGGTGGAGATTGGCTATGTGAACAGGATGTTGTTGAATATTTTGTGGCCAACTCGACCCGCGAGATGGTGCAAATGGAACAGTGGGGTTGCCCATGGAGCCGTAAAGAAAATGGCGAAGTCAACGTACGCCGTTTTGGTGGCATGAAAGTCGAGCGTACTTGGTTTGCGGCTGACAAAACAGGCTTCCACATGCTTCACACCCTCTTCCAAACTTCAATGAAGTACCCACAAATCAATCGATTTGATGAGTATTTCGTGGTGGATCTACTTGTTGAAGATGGCGAAGTTCAAGGGCTTATCGCGATTCATATGTCCGAAGGTGAGCTAGTAACCATCAAAGCGAAATCCGTGGTATTAGCCACTGGTGGCGCCGGCCGTGTGTACCACTGCAACACCAACGGCGGCATTGTAACCGGCGATGGTATGGCGATGGCTTATCGTCATGGCGTCCCTCTACGCGATATGGAGTTCGTGCAATACCACCCAACTGGCCTACCTGGCACGGGTATTTTGATGACGGAAGGTTGCCGCGGTGAAGGTGGTATCATCGTCAATAAAAATGGCTATCGTTATCTGCAAGATTACGGTATGGGCCCAGAAACTCCAGTGGGTCAGCCTAAAAACAAATACATGGAACTCGGTCCTCGCGACAAAGTTTCTCAAGCTTTCTGGCATGAACAACAAAAAGGCAACACCATCAAACATCCGCTTGGTGATGTGGTGCTGCTTGATCTTCGCCACCTTGGTGAAGAGTACTTACAAGAGCGTTTGCCGTTTATCTGCGAATTGGCGAAAGCTTACGTCAACGTTGATCCAGCAAAAGAGCCGATCCCAATTCGTCCAACCGTACACTACACCATGGGTGGTATCGAAACGGATGGACAATGTGAAACGCGCATCAAAGGTCTGTTTGCTGTCGGCGAATGTGCCTCGGTTGGCTTGCATGGTGCAAACCGTTTGGGTTCTAACTCGTTAGCTGAATTTGTGGTTTTTGGCCGCGTTGCGGGTGAAAGTGCAGTGAAACGCGCAGCGGAATTCAAAGGTTGGAACGATGAATCTATCGCCAAACAAGTCAAAGCCGTAGAAGAGCGTATTGCAGCGTTAATGAACCAAGAAGGTGATGAAAACTGGGCCACCATTCGCACTGAGATGGGTCACACCATGGAAGCGGGTTGTGGTATCTACCGCCAAGAAGATTTAATGCAAGCGACGATTGATAAAATCACCGAGCTAAAAGCACGCTACAAGAACATTAGCATTAAAGATAAAGGCAAAGTGTTCAACACCGACCTTCTGTACGCTATCGAAGTCGGTTATGGCCTTGAAGTGGCTGAAGCTATGGTTCACTCAGCTATCTTGCGTAAAGAATCTCGCGGTGCGCATCAGCGTTTAGACGAAGGTTGTACTGAGCGTGATGATGTGAACTACCTCAAGCACTCTTTAGCTTTCTATCAACCTGATGCTGCTCCAAGTATCGACTACAGCGCAGTTAAGATCACGAAATCTCAGCCGAAAGCTCGTCTCTATGGTGAAGCGGCAGAACAGGCTGCCGCTGCGGAAAAAGCGGCAGAAGAGAAAAGCGCAGAGGAGCAAAAATAATGTCAGCAAATCGCATTCAAAAAGTAGACATTTTGCGCTACGACCCAGAAAAAGACGCTAAACCACGCCTGCAAGCGTTTGAAGTTCCCTTTGATGACACCATGTCAGTGCTCGACGCGATTGGCTACATCAAAGATAACCTCGATAAGGACCTTTCTTATCGCTGGTCTTGCCGTATGGCGATCTGCGGTTCGTGTGGTGTGATGGTCAATGGCGTACCTAAATTGGCTTGTAAGAGCTTCCTGCGCGATTACCCCAATGGCGTGAAAATTGAACCTTTAGCCAACTTCCCAATTGAAAAAGATTTGATCGTGGATATGACTTCGTTTATCGAGCGTCTTGAAGCCATTAAACCCTACATCATTGGCAACGATCGCAAACCTGAAGATGGCACCAACTTACAAACGCCAGAGCAAATGGCCAAATACAAACAATTTGCTGGTTGTATTAACTGCGGTCTTTGCTACGCGGCCTGCCCTCAGTTCGGTTTGAACCCTGAGTTTATTGGCCCCGCAGCATTAACCCTTGCTCACCGCTACAACTTAGATAGCCGTGACCATGGTAAAGCCGAGCGTATGAAGCTCATCAATGGTGATAACGGTGCTTGGGGTTGTACCTTTGTTGGTTACTGCTCTGAAGTGTGTCCAAAACACGTTGATCCAGCAGCAGCCGTCAACCAAGGCAAAGTTGAGTCTTCAATGGACTTCGTGATTGCCATGCTAAAACCTGACGGTTCACCAAAGAAAGTGGAGGGATAAGGATGAGTAACCGTAAACCTTACGTTCGTGAAATGACACGTACTTGGTGGAAAGATCACCCATTCTACCGCTTCTACATGTTGCGTGAAGCCACGGTACTGCCACTGATATTCTTTACCTTATTCCTTACCTTTGGCTTGGGCTGCTTGGTTAAAGGCCCTGAAGCATGGGAAGGCTGGCTAAGCTTTATGGCAAACCCAATTGTGGTCGCAATCAATATTGTCGCGTTGGCGGGGAGTTTGCTGCATGCACAAACCTTCTTTAGCATGATGCCGCAAGTGATGCCAATCCGCTTGAAAGGTAAGCTAATCGACAAGAAAATCATCGTCTTAACTCAGTGGGCAGCGGTTGCGTTTATCTCACTGATTGTTCTCATCGTGGTGTAGGAGCTTATAGTCATGAACAACAATTATAAGGTAAATCGCACGCCAAAACGTTCTGATGAACCTATCTGGTGGGGGCTGTTTGGTGCCGGTGGAACATGGTTTGCGATGATTACCCCGATCACCATTCTCGTGTTGGGTATTTTAGCACCATTAGGCATTATCGATGCTGAAGCAGTGAGTTATGAACGCGTTTCGAGTTTTGCGACTAGCATCATCGGCGCACTGTTTATCATTGGCACATTAGCCTTACCGATGTGGCATGCCATGCACCGTGTCCACCACGGTATGCATGACCTAAAATTCCACACCGGTTTAGTGGGTAAAATCGCTTGTTATGCGTTTGCTGGGCTGATTTCCGCGCTCGCTGTCGTTTTTATCTTTATGATTTAAAGATAGAAAAGTGATGACATCAAAGAGCTGCCTCGGCAGCTCTTTTTTATTACGGCACTCACTCAGCTTTGGAGCAATAAAAAAGGCCGCTAACCGAGCGACCTTCTTACTTACTTTGAGGTGATTATTTGACTCGACCTACATATTCGCCAGAGCGGGTATCCACTTTGATCACTTCACCGATAGAGATGAACAGTGGCACACGTACCACAGCACCAGTGACCAACGTAGCGGGTTTACCACCCGTACCTTGCGTATCACCTTTCAAGCCCGGATCAGTTTCAGCCACTTCCAGTTCAACAAAGTTTGGTGGCGTTACCGCAATTGGGTTACCGTTCCAAAGCGTCAACATGCAGGTGTTGTTTTCCACTAGCCATTTTGCGCTTTCACCCACCGCTTTATTATCCGCCGCAATTTGCTCGAATGTTTCATTATTCATAAAGTGGTAGAATTCGCCGTCGTTATAGAGATAATCAAGGTCGATATCCATTACGTCAGCCGTTTCTACTGAATCACCTGACTTAAATGTTTTTTCCAACACTTTGCCAGAAAGAAGTTTACGGATTTTGACACGGTTGAAGGCTTGGCCTTTACCTGGTTTCACATATTCATTTTCGAGAATGACACAAGGCTCATTATCAAGCATAATTTTGAGACCGCCTTTAAATTCATTCGTGCTAACAGTAGCCATTTTTTCCTCTTACCATTCTTCGAGTTAAATTCAATGCCGCATATAATAACCCGAAAACTTGATTCTGTTGAGCAAAACTGGCTTCAACAATTAACGAATGCGATCTCAAACCCTGCCGAGCTTCTCCAGCAGTTAGAGATTGATCCTGCCCTTTGGCAAAACGGGTTTGCCGCACGCAAACTCTTCGCACTACGGGTGCCACAAAGTTTTGTCGATCGCATGGAAAAAGGAAACCCTTACGATCCCCTGTTGCGTCAAGTTTTGCCACTCAATGAAGAGTTTGAATGGCATGATGGGTACTCAAATGATCCACTTGATGAGCAAAACAATGCCATTCCGGGATTGCTGCATAAATACCGCAACCGAGTGCTAATGATAGTCAAAGGTGGTTGTGCGATTAACTGCCGTTACTGCTTTCGTCGTCATTTCCCCTACCAAGAGAATAAAGGCTCAAAGCAGGTGTGGCAGCAAAGTGTCGACTATATTGCTGCGCATCCCGAGCTCAATGAGGTCATTTTATCGGGCGGTGATCCGCTAATGGCGAAAGATGAAGAACTGCGTTGGCTCATCGATGCAATCAGCAGCGTGCCTCATATTAAACGATTGCGTATTCACTCGCGCTTACCCGTGGTGATCCCCGCTCGAATCACCAATGCATTGTGTGATTTACTGCGTGAAACTCGCTTACAAGTCATTTTGGTGACGCACATTAACCATGCCAATGAAATCAATCTAGAATTCAAACAGCAGATGAGTCGTCTGCGCGCCATCAATGTTACCTTACTCAACCAAGGTGTATTGTTAAAAGGTGTTAATGATAGCGTTGACGCGCAAGTCGCGCTCAGCGAAACGTTATTTGATGCAAGAATTTTGCCTTACTACTTGCATGTGCTGGATAAAGTGCAAGGCGCAGCGCACTTTTTTGTTAGTGATCAAAAAGCAAAAGAAATAATGGCAGGTGTCATTGAGCGAGTCTCGGGCTATCTTGTTGCTAAGCTAACTCGAGAAATCGGTGGCAGAGCCAGTAAAACGCCACTCGATCTGCATCTTGAGTAATTACAGAACTTCAAAAGAGCGGTTCGGTGTCAATCAACGAACTCTTACCTTCATACTTTTGGGAAAACCATCATGCAATCTCTCGGACAATTTCTTGATCTTAGTCCATTCAGTTGGTCTGCATTATTGTGCTGTGCTATCAATGGGTTACTGATTGGCGTTGAACGCCAAACCCGTGGCAAACCGGTGGGCATTCGCACATCAATATTAATCATCTCAGGGACTTACCTCTTTCTAGCGATGGCCGTATCACTGTCCCCTAACACCTTAGATCAAGCTCGCGTGCTTGGACAAATTATTACTGGGGTTGGTTTTTTAGGCGCAGGCGTGATGATGACTCAAGATGGGAAAATCCATGGCGTCACCTCAGCCGCTGTTATTTGGGTACTGGCATCACTGGGATTGATGATCGGTCTTGGTTACTTACAGCAATCCATCATTATCACGGTATTGGCATTGTGTGTGTTGTATGGCGTGGATAAGGTAGAAAATAGCTTTCAAAGTTTGCGCCGTGGTGTTCATCAACGCTTTCGTCGTCGTACATAAGGTGAAAAAAGAGCAGCTTGATGCTGCTCTTTCGATTTCAATTCATCGGCTATTTAGCAAAGTTGATGATAGGAAAACACTTAAAGAAACCGTTATCCGCACAGTTAATTAGACCAACCTGAACACCTTCAATTTTTGTGGTTTTGTTGAACAAACCCACTTGCACTTTCGATGTATCAGAGAAGTTTGCTGCACCAACATCAACCATGGTATTACCTTCAGAGTAGTTCACTAGACTGACGTTAGCACCTTGTACATTGTTGGTCAGATTCACTACACCCACGTTAGCACCCACGGTTTGCCCTGTATTCCAGTTTAACAAACCGAGTGAAGCACCAGTCATCTCTTGATTGACTTTCGATGCCCCTAAAAGACCTAAATTTACACCCGTCGTAGAGTCAGTTTCAGATAATCCAACAACGGCGAGATCTAAGCCTTTAACCTCATTCACTTTACCGTAAAGAGCCGCAACACGAACGCCTGATACCGCATTTTCATCCGGCGCATTGAAGTTATTGATGGAAGAAAACATAACTGGAGTGCCAGCCATCGCAACAGAAGAAGATAACGCAGCCACTACGGCTAGTGCTGAAAGTACTTTTTTCATAAAGATCTCCATTGACCAATGAAACCGTTAATATTTGGTTTGTTCACGCTATTCCACTCACATCATCACCAAATTGTGATCAGTGAAGAGACGAAGTCTAGAAGAGTCGGATCACTCAAACGTCAGGATTGAGCTAATTATGCGAAAAAAAACCGGAGGCAAGCTCCGGTTTCTTATTGAGAGAGGATGATTACATCATCCCTCCCATACCGCCCATGCCACCCATATCAGGCATTGCCGCTTCTTTCTTCGGTAGCTCAGTCACCATAGCTTCTGTGGTGATCATGAGGCCCGCGACTGAAGCTGCGAACTGTAGTGCACTACGAGTCACTTTGGTTGGATCCAAAATACCCATGTCGATCATATCGCCATATTCACCCGTCGCAGCGTTGTAACCATAGTTACCTTCACCAGCGCGAACATTGTTAGCCACAACAGAATCCTCTTCGCCCGCGTTTTTCACGATTTGACGAATTGGTGCTTCCATCGCACGTAGTGCAACACGAATACCTACGTTTTGCTCTTCGTTGTCACCTTCAAGGCCCGCAACTTTAGCAGCCGCACGGATCAGTGCAACACCACCACCCGCAACCACGCCTTCTTCAACGGCTGCGCGAGTTGCATGCAGTGCATCTTCTACACGATCTTTCTTCTCTTTCATTTCAACTTCAGTGGTTGCACCGACTTTGATCACTGCAACGCCACCTGCCAGTTTGGCCACGCGTTCTTGTAGTTTTTCTTTGTCGTAATCTGAAGTTGCGTCTTCAATTTGTTGACGAATTTGTGCAACGCGACCTTTAATGGCTTGCTCTTCACCTGCACCATCAATGATGGTGGTGTTTTCTTTAGTGATAGAGATACGTTTCGCTTGACCCAAATCTTCTAGTGTCACTTTTTCAAGCTCAAGACCGATCTCTTCAGAAATCACAGTACCGCCCGTTAGGGTAGCAATGTCTTGTAGCATCGCTTTACGGCGATCACCAAAACCAGGTGCTTTCACGGCAGCCACTTTTACAATGCCACGCATGTTGTTCACAACCAGCGTCGCCAATGCTTCACCTTCAACATCTTCCGCCACAATCAGTAGTGGACGAGAAGCTTTTGCTACCGCTTCAAGTGCAGGAAGCAGTTCGCGAATGTTAGAAATTTTCTTATCAACCAATAGGATGAATGGGCTATCTAGATCAACACTGCCCGCTTCTTGGTTATTAATGAAGTAAGGAGATAGGTAACCACGATCAAACTGCATGCCTTCCACTACATCGAGTTCATCTTGCAGTGCTTGGCCTTCTTCAACAGTGATAACGCCATCTCGGCCCACTTTTTCCATCGCTTCAGCAATGATGTTACCCACGCTTGAATCCGAGTTCGCAGAAATAGTACCCACTTGCGCAATCGCTTTAGTGTCTGAACAAGGTACTGAAAGCTCTTTCAACGCTTCAACCGCCGCCACGACAGCTTTGTCGATGCCACGCTTAAGATCCATTGGGTTCATACCCGCTGCTACAGCTTTCAAGCCTTCAGTGATGATCGCTTGCGCTAATACCGTTGCGGTTGTCGTTCCGTCACCCGCTGCATCGTTAGCTTGAGAAGCAACTTCTTTCACCATTTGTGCACCCATGTTCTGGAATTTGTCTTCCAGTTCAATTTCACGCGCAACAGTGACACCATCTTTGGTGATAATAGGTGAACCAAACGATTTATCTATCACAACGTTACGGCCTTTAGGGCCAAGGGTGACTTTTACTGCATCGGCTAGAATATTAACGCCTTCTAGCATTTTAATACGTGCATCGTTACCAAATTTAACGTCTTTAGCAGCCATCTTTAATTTCCTTTTCTAAATTCTGTTTTAATCAATCGTTTTTGAATCAGAGCAAAAATTACTCAATGCTTACTCGACAATCGCCATGATGTCGTTTTCAGACATAATGAGCACTTCTTTACCGTCGATCTTTTCCGTTTTAGTACCGTAGCTTTCTGCAAAAATAACCGTATCACCTACTTTGACATCCAGCGGTTGTACCGAACCATTTTCAAGGATTCGGCCTTTGCCTACTGCTAAGATGACGCCGCGAGTCGATTTCTCTGCAGCGGAACCTGTTAGAACAATGCCACCAGCAGATTTAGATTCAACTTCTTGGCGTTCAACGATAACTCGGTCGTGTAATGGACGAATGTTCATCGGTCGTCTCTCCTGATTAGATTTTCCGTTAGGTTTATGAAAAGGCTGATTACTCAGCTCGTGAGTGATATGTGGGGGAGCAAGCAAGGGATCCCAAGGGGGGAAAACGAAAATTTTGTGATCTATTTAACGAATTGATAGCGAATCTTGGTTCTGTGCTGACAAAAGTTACTAGCGGCTCATCCTGTATAGTCAATAATTTGCTTTATTAAGCTGCTTCTTCATAATAGATAAGGCAAACAGAGGAATGCGATGAAAACCATTGACCGAATACTTCAAACCATCAAACGCGATGGAGCGGTAACCGCTAAACGACTGGCCGACGACCTAGGAATTACCACCATGGGGGCTCGCCAGCACCTACAAAGTTTGGAAGATGATGGCATTGTGGCGTTTCATGATGTCAAAGTAAAAGTCGGACGCCCTACTCGACACTGGTCTTTGACACAACAAGGCCACGACCAATTTGCTGATCGGCATGGCGAGTTGATCATCCAAGTGATTGATGCTGTTGAGCACCTTTTTGGTAAAGAAGGACTAGCCAAAGTGGCGGCAGAACGTGAAGCTCACACATTAGCACAGTATCAACACACATTAATTGATTGCCACAGTTTAGAAGAAAAACTAGCTAAGCTAGTGACGCTTCGTGAGCAAGAAGGCTATATGGCAGAGCTCATACCATCAACGAACGGTTACACTTTAATTGAGAACCATTGCCCTATCTGTAAAGCTGCGGCACGCTGCCCTAATCTGTGCCAATCTGAACTTAATATTTTCCAAACGTTGATCGGTGAGCAATATGTAGTTGAGCGGAGCGAACACATCATTATGGGTGAGCGTCGCTGCCGTTATCAAATCACACCACGCTAAGATCGTCTCATTAGTAAGAAATGGCGATTTCGTTCCAACTCCTACCTTATTGATCGGTTATGCTTTCATTGTGTTGATAAAATAATCAACAGAGAAATAGTGTAAAGGAGAAAGATATGGAGCCCCCTCAAAAACAGGCCTTACCTTCTTTTGATGAATTGGTTGAACTTGCCAAACATAATCCAGATGCCTTTACGCAACTGAAAAAAGATATCTGTGAAGAGATGATCCTCTCCTCTTCCAACAACATGCAAGACAGGTTATGGGCTCAGCAAAGTCACATTGACTTGGTGGTGAGCCAATGCAAAAACCCTGTCCATGCTAATGTTATGCTGATGCGTGAGCTCGGCGAACAGATGATGAAATTTAGAAATGCCTTAGATGGCGAATCGGCGCGCACTCAACCGAGCGCGACCATCATTCCATTTGTGCCGCGCCACAGCGACTGGCGTTAACCTCGCTATTTGAAGCTTTTTAAAACAACAGGAGGCATTGGCCTCCTGTTGTTTCATCAATTTTTTTCTATCAAGTTTACTCTGGTTCAGGTCCGTAGCGGTTGCGGCTTTGCGTTCCCTTCATAAAACCACATTCGACTAAAATCCATGAGCCACAAACCAGTGCGACCAGCGATACCAATGACTCTGTCATACTGGCTTGAGTGGCAATCTCGGCACTGGCAAAAGGCATACTCATACGGCCTATCACCAAAGGGACATTAAGCAATAACCACCAAGCAGACTTATCTCTGTCATGCCAACGTTTTACCGTGATGGCCAAATCAGGCAGTAACACCACTAGCAAAAACAGCGGCAAGATCAGGTGCGTATAGGCAGGAAACATTTGGTTTGCAGCGAGTGCGAAGCCCATAATGGACGCGTAATAACAGAGATTCCACATCCAAAATACTTTGCGCCCGATGCGTCCTTGAAATGAAAATAGCAGTTCTTTAATTGACATCTTGTTACCTAAAATGGTTAATTTACAACCTTTTGGAAGCAATCTTTATCCATATCACGCACATTCACGGTCAGACTCCTGACTTGACTAGCTTGCTGTTGCAATACCGCCATTAATTGACGTGACAACTCTCTTTTTTGTTCAGGTGTCCGCCCTGACAGCAAATCAAAGCTGAGGTGAATAAAATCAACACTGTCGCCCTCTTCACCAATGCACCAATGGTGGCAGCGTAGCGCCCGTGATTTCACTGAGTCAGCGTCAAATAATCCGCAGCGAAGTGCGACTTGGTGAAGATCTTCCAATAACCCTTGAACATTCACACGTTCATCCACAGAGTTCGAGTATTCCATAACAAGGTTGGGCATACGAATTCCTTTTCTTCATTCATGATCAAATTTCAACACTGGTGAGCCTTATTGGTATCACTAGCTTTTCTTTTAACAGCCACTAATAGCAATTAATCTCGTAAAATCCGAGCCATTATCGACTATTCTGTCTATCTGATCACTGATAAGGGGTGTCACGCATTGCTTAAGATCCCATAAAGTCATGACTCGAATCATGATCTGACCGATTTTATCTGTTATATTCTTTCGCAATCACGTTTATTTTTGACATTCATTCATTTTAACTTTGATAGATAATGGAGATATTCCTATGCGTCATCCTGTAGTTATGGGTAACTGGAAACTAAACGGCAGCAAAGAGATGGTTGTTGAGCTGCTAAATGGTCTGAATGCAGAGCTTGAAGGTGTAACGGGTGTTGACGTAGCCGTTGCTCCACCAGCACTTTTTATTGACCTAGCAGAGCGCACTCTGACCGATGCGGGTAGCGCGATCATTCTGGGTGCCCAAAACAGCGACGTACACAACAGTGGTGCATTCACTGGCGATATGTCTCCAGCAATGCTGAAAGAATTCGGTGCAACACACATCATCATTGGTCACTCAGAGCGTCGTGAATACCACAACGAATCCGATGAATTTGTGGCGCAAAAATTTGCATTCCTAAAAGAAAATGGCCTAACACCAGTACTTTGTATCGGTGAATCTGAAGCACAAAACGAAGCTCGCGAAACAGTAGCCGTATGTGCACGTCAACTTGACGCTGTGATCAACACTCAAGGTGTTGAAGCGCTAGAAGGTGCGATCATCGCTTACGAACCAATCTGGGCGATCGGCACAGGTAAAGCAGCAACAGCAGATGATGCTCAACGTATTCACGCCGCCATTCGCGCGCACATTGCTGCAAAATCAGAAGCAGTCGCGAAGAATGTCGTTATCCAATACGGCGGTTCTGTCAAACCTGAAAATGCAGCAGCTTACTTCGCACAACCAGACATTGATGGTGCTCTAGTTGGCGGCGCAGCACTTGATGCGAAAAGCTTTGCAGCTATCGCAAAAGCAGCAGCTGAAGCGAAAAAAGCGTAATTATTCACACTAATTATCGTTAAGAAGGTCAGCATTTGCTGGCCTTTTTTGTTTCTTCACTCGCGTCACACTTCCCATCCCAGCAGCTATAGTCGCGATCGCCAGAATCAAGTATCCTAACGTTTTGCTTAACCTACGTTGCCAGTAATGCACGATAAACACGGCCTATTAACCGCCCCAATTCCAAATGTGCTCAGTCAAATGACGATCCCAATGATTTTTGGTTTGATCGCGATTTTGATGTTTAACTTGGTCGACACCTTTTTTATCTCACTGTTGGGCACCGAATCTCTTGCCGCCATCAGTTTTACCTTTCCCGTCACCTTTGCGGTCAACTGCATCACCATGGGGATTGGTATTGGACTTTCGACGAGTATTGGCCGCTTACTCGGTCAAGGTGACGCCAAAAATGCGGCACGTTTTTCTAGTCACGGTGTGTTACTGGCTGTGGTGCTGGTGACATTCGCTTCAATTCTGGGTTTACTGACCATTAAGCCACTCTTCCTACTGCTTGGTGCCACTGACGATTTAATCCCTTTGATTGAGCAATACATGCAGGTTTGGTATTTGACCATTCCTTTGCTCGTTATTCCCATGGCTGGTAACAGCGCAATTCGAGCCACGGGTGACACCAAAACGCCGGCTAAAATTATGATGCTCGCAGGTTGTATTAACGGTCTGCTCGATCCGCTGCTGATTTTTGGTTATGGCCCTTTCCCTGAATTAGGAATCCAAGGTGCTGCTATTGCCAGTGCATTCAGTTGGTTAGGCGCACTGTGTGGATCGCTATATGTCTTAATCAAAAGAGAAAAATTATTGGCATGGCCGTATTTTCCTACTTTATGGCATGATTGGCAGCAGATCTTAAAAGTGGGCACACCAGCGGCACTCTCCAATGCAATGAATCCACTCTCTGGCGCGCTATTAATGATAATGCTGGCAAGCCATGGCACGGCTGCCGTGGCCGCTTACGGCGCCGCGCAGCGTATTGAGTCGATACTCATTTTGGTCTTGATGTCACTAACCTCAGCACTGACTCCCTTTATGGCACAAAACATCGGCGCAAAAAACATTGAGCGTAGCTTTGCTGGCCTGTTCCTCAGCATGCGTTTTTCTATCGTATTTCAATTGATGATTTTTGCGATGATGGTACCGCTGAGCATCCCTTTGTCAGCCCTATTTTCTCAAGAGCCCTCGGTGCGCGATCTATTGTGGCACTATTTGCTGGTGGTGCCACTGAGCTATGGCTTTCAAGGCATTGTGATGATGCTTGTATCTGGATTGAATGCATTGCATCAACCCATGCGCGCCTTTCAGTGGAGCGTGATGCGGCTATTTGTGTTCACTCTTCCTGCCGCGTGGTTAGGTTCGTATCTCTATGATGTCGAAGGGCTGTTTATCGGGATTGCCGCAGGCAATACCTTAGGTGGGCTGCTGGGTTATTACTACGCCCTGCGTCTAAAACGAACTTACCTGTTTCGCTAATGCTACCATTTATCTGGTTGAGCACGTCGTGGTGAACTAAATATAAAAAAGCCAGCATTCATGCTGGCTTTATCACTTAGAAGCATCGCCTTTCAGCGCGAGAAACTACTCTTCAATCTCGTCAAGGTCATCATCTAAGTCCATATCCACATTTAAAGGCTCAGGAGATAAAATAATACCCGTATTATCAGCGTATAAATAATCTTCAGGTAGGAAAGTGACGCCACCAAAATTGACAGGCACATCCACTTCACCGATACCTTGATTGGATGCTCCAACAGGAATAGAGGCGAGCGCTTGAATGCCGATGCTCATCTCTTCGAGTTCATCCACTTCGCGGACACAACCGTAAACAACGATGCCTTCCCACTCATTTTCTTCAGCAAGAGCGGCCAATTCTGCATCAATCAGCGCACGGCGCAGTGAACCACCACCATCAATTAACAGCACCCGTCCTAGCCCATCTTGCTCTAATACTTCACGGATTAAGCCATTATCTTCAAAACATTTAATCGTCGTAAGCTGGCCAGCAAAGGATGCGCTTCCACCAAAGTTACTAAACATTGGCTCCACCACATCGACTTGGTCGAGATAAATATCACATAACGCAGAGGTGTTGTATTCCATAATGGTTCTTCTCTTGCCGAAAATTATCTTCACCGAGTATATAGGGTCATTAAGTCATTGCAATGACAAGCGACAATTAACTCGTCAGAGTTTGAGCTATAACAATTCCAACAAACAACAAGTTGGTGATCAGTGAACATTTAACGATAGCGGGCATCATAGGTGCTATCTGCGCAGGTTGATCACTCACCCACACCGCTTTACTGTGTTTTACCACTACCACAATGCTCAACAAAAAGGGCAAACTTATCCACCTTGGGCTGCTTTGCATCACTAAATACCAAGCAAAAGCGACCACCGCACCCGCCAATAGCATAAAGTGATATTGCTTGGCGCGTGTTTGCCCAAGACGTACGGCAACGGTTTTTTTTCCGCAAACTGCATCATTTTCAATATCACGCATATTGTTGACATTGAGCACAGCGACCGCCAATAAGCCACAGCCTAACGCGGGTAAGAACAGGCTCGGTTCCACATGGCCGGTATGCAAGAAATAGGTTCCAGACACCCCAAGTAAACCAAAGAAAATGAACACGGATAAATCACCTAAGCCGACATAGCCGTAGGGTTTGTTACCGACCGTGTAAGCAATCGCGGCCACAATAGCGAGCACGCCCAGCCCGACAAAAGCCAGAATACTTTGCACACTATCCAGTGCATAAAAAATCAACACCAAACCCGAGATAACCGTCAATGTGATGTTAATCAGCATCGCTTGCTTCATATCATCGAGCGTCACCGCACCGGACTGAATCGCTCTGATTGGCCCTAAGCGAGCCTCATTATCCGTGCCCTTGACCGCATCACCATAATCATTTGCAAGGTTAGATAAAATTTGTAGTAAAGTTGCGGTAAGCAGAGCAAGCAGCGCTACTGGCAACGAAAAATGGCCCGATGAGAAAGCTAACGCGCTGCCCGTTAAAATAGAAACTAGCGCGAGAGGGAGCGTTTTAGGCCTGGCCGCATCAAGCCAGATATGGAGCGAATTCTTCATGCAAGGTCACTGCCGTTCAAAAAAGGGGTCAGTATATACTGTTCTGCTGGCGAGTATAACACGGCAATAAAAAGCCCGTCACTTTGGACGGGCTACAAACAGTGTACTGACCATTCGACCCGCTAAAGAATAAAGCGGCTCAAATCTTCATTCTCGACTAACTCACCTAGGCGCTGCTTGACATAGGCGGCATCGATAATCATTGAGGAGCCAGGTTTTTCTGTTGCATCAAATGAGATTTCATCCATCAAACGCTCCATCACGGTATGCAGGCGACGTGCGCCGATATTTTCCGTGGTTTCATTCACTTTCCACGCGGCTTCCGCAATTTGAGTGATGCCATCTTCAGTGAATTCAATGTTCACCTCTTCCGTCTTCATCAGCGCAATATACTGCTCGGTCAGAGAGGCTTTCGGCTCAGTCAAAATACGTTTAAAGTCATGGCTCGATAATGCTTCAAGTTCGACGCGAATCGGCAAGCGGCCTTGCAACTCGGGGATTAAATCAGAGGGCTTCGCCACTTGGAATGCACCCGACGTAATAAAGAGGATATGATCAGTTTTAACCATGCCGTGCTTAGTCGAGACAGTGCTGCCCTCAATCAAAGGTAGCAAATCACGTTGTACCCCTTCACGCGACACATCTGGACCTGAGCTTTCGCCGCGTTTACAGATTTTGTCAATCTCATCGATGAAGACAATGCCGTTATTTTCAACATTAAAAATAGCTTGATCTTTCAGCTCTTCCTGATTGACCAATTTTGCCGCTTCTTCCTCAGTCAAAGCTTTGAAGGCCTCTTTGATTTTGAGTTTGCGTTTTTTCTTGGTATCCCCTGCAAGGTTCTGAAACAAACCTTGCAGCTGATTGGTCATCTCTTCCATGCCTGGAGGTGCCATAATTTCAACCCCCATTTGAGGGACAGCGACATTGATTTCAATCTCTTTGTCGTCGAGCTTTCCTTCACGCAACTTTTTACGGAAGATTTGGCGAGTGTTAGAACTCTCTTCGCCCTTTTCATTCTCTCCCCAAGCATCACGAGCTGGTGGTAATAAAGCATCTAAAATGCGCTCTTCTGCTTGCTCTTGCGCGCGAAATTGCACTTTTTCCATCGCTTGCTGGTGAGTCATTTTTACCGCGACATCAGTTAAATCGCGAATAATGGTTTCCACTTCTTTACCAACATAACCCACTTCGGTAAATTTAGTCGCTTCCACTTTAATAAATGGTGCGTTGGCAAGCTTGGCGAGACGACGAGCAATTTCCGTTTTTCCCACCCCAGTTGGACCAATCATCAAAATGTTTTTCGGCGTTACTTCGGCGCGCAAGCTCTCTTCGAGTTGCATGCGACGCCAGCGGTTGCGCAGCGCAATCGCCACCGAACGTTTGGCTTTATCTTGACCAATAATATGGCGATTTAATTCGTGAACAATTTCACGTGGAGTCATTTCAGACATCAGATTTTCCTTAATTCTTTACCCTAACACTGTCTTTATTTTTCGGTGATCACTGTTTGTTGCAGTAGCAATTCCGCCGGTATTTCTAGTTCTTCGATAGTGTGGAAATGGTTGGTAAACACGCAAATGTCGCCCGCAATTTTCAGTGCTTTTTCAGCGATTTCACGTGCATCTAAATCGGTATTTTCTAATAATGCAGTCGCCGCAGCTTGAGCAAAATTACCACCCGAACCGATAGCAATCAGGTCGTTTTCTGGTTGAACGACGTCACCATTGCCCGTAATAATGAGCGATGCCGTTTCATCAGCCACCGCTAAAATCGCTTCTAGCTTACGCAGCGCTCGGTCACTACGCCAATCTTTTGCCAGCTCAACCGCGGCCTTAGTAAGATGACCTTGATGCATTTGCAGCTTACTTTCAAAGCGCTCAAACAAGGTAAATGCATCGGCTGTACCACCTGCAAACCCTGCCAAGACTTGATTATTGTACAGACGGCGAACCTTGCGCGCGTTGCCTTTCATTACGGTATTACCGAGCGATACTTGTCCGTCACCGGCGATGACAACTTTATTATTACGACGTACAGAGACGATGGTAGTCACGACAGGACCTCTTATTTGTTTTCACGATGGAGTTAGCAAATATATGAGGATGGTTGGGGAAGATTTCAAGTCACAAAAAACACTCACCGCGAATCGATTGTATGCGGTGAGTGATCGCTCTTATTGTGGTTCAGTCCAAATGGCGCACGGCTCAATTTTAGCGCGTTGTAATTTATGCTCGTCACGCTGCGCATCACGCTTATATTTGTATGGCCCTAATACCACGCGATACCAACTGCTGCCTTCCGTTTTTCGGATTTCACTTTTTAAACCCTGAAACGCGATATCAAGTTTACGGCTTTCAGCTTGTGCCGAAGTTTTGTACGCCCCACACTGCATAATGTAAGGGATTTCAGACACTTTCTGTTCTTTGGCTACCACTTCTACTTCACGTTTCGGCAAGCTATCCACGTAATCCCATTTTTCCTCTGGGGGCGGTGGGATCACTTTCTCTGGCTTAGGTTTTGCGACTGGTTTTGTAGGAACCACAACCGCTTGAGGCGGCTCAGGATCACGGCTGAGTAAGAACAGCCCATAACCAAAACCGGAAACGAGCAACAGTGCCAATAAGCCACTACGCCAAGGTTTACGACGTGGAGCTGTTTTTTTCGGGGTCGGCTTTTTCGGACTACGACCGCGCCTTACATAATCTTTATTAGCCACAGAGAATTCAAAAGTTGATGGTTTGTGCCAATGTTAATGCAGTTTCCAACGACTTAATAGTGTTGAAAGAGTTGCAGCGCATCAAAAATGCGCTGCGTGTGGTTAGTTCAAACGAGGAGGCGCTGCGCTTTCTCGAATCACTAACTTGGTTTCTAATAGTCGAGAGCCTGCGCCAACCTCTTGACCGCGAAGAAGATCGAGCATCATGAGCATTGCTTGACGCCCTATCTCATAGCGCGGCTGTGAGATGGTCGTTAACGGTGGATCGCAGTAGAGCGCAAATTGAATATCATCAAATCCCACCACTGAAATATCTTGTGGAACGCGCAAACCCAATTTTTTGGCTTCCTTAATGACACCGATCGCCATACTGTCATTATGACTAAAAATGGCGGTGGGTGGCTCAGATAACGCCAATAATTGGCGCAGTGCTTTAGCCCCGGCTTCAAAAGTAAAATCACCATAAGTGCAATAATTAGGGTTCATGGTAATTCCTGCACGGCGTAAGGCTTGTTGATAACCTTGATGACGGAACTTACACAGCGTGGCCTCTGCTGGCCCCGATATTTGCGCGATGCGTTTGTGCCCGAGCTGTGTCAAATAGTTCACCGCTTCAAACGCTGAAGTAAGGTTATCAATATGTACCGTCGGCAACTCAAGTTCTGGCGCAAATTCACATGCCATGACCATAGGTGGCAGGTTTTTTTGCTCCGGCTTACTAACATCAAACGGCAAATCAGTTCCCAGCAACAACATGCCATCGGCCTGCTTAGTAAATACGAGGTTAACTAACGAACTTTCTCGCTTTTTCTGCTGACCACTATCACCCAACAGTACTAAATAACCATGTTCCATCGCCGCATCTTCGATACCACGAATGATCTCTGTGAAGTAAGGGTCACAAATATCAGGCACGATAGCGACAATGGTTTTAGATTCATTACGGCGTAAGTTGCGAGCGAGAGAATTTGGTGAGTAACCAGCTTCCAAAACAGCATCTTCGACACGCTTTCGCGTTGAAGATGATACTTTTTCAGGGTTCATCAACGCCCTAGATACTGTGGCGGTTGATACACCTGCAAGCTGGGCAACATCCTTCATTGTCGCCATAGAAATTAACCTCTTTAAAAGTTGTTACTGGGCTGAAATCACCCGTTGTTATGTTTATAAAATCCGGTTGTAAAATCTGGTTATCCATTTTGAACGCTGAGCTGTTATTCACAGCGGATATATGAGTGATAGTCTATTCATTTCCACCCAGAAAGTTACGGTCAGATTAACAAATTTTACATAATAAGCGTGAAGCCACTCACATTAGAGAGGATTAAATAGGCTGACAAAAATAACAGTAACCTTTTTAGCACTCGATTGCTTCAATATGTTACATCTCATTTCATCGAAAACGCTACTGAGGTTTAACTGAGATCTTGCGGTTCAATATCTAACGACCAGCGAATTTTCTTGGCTAATGGTAACAGTTCAATCGCAGGCTTAGCACTCATCAATAGTTTTTGCATTTTGGAGCGATGTTGAGTTTGCAGTAATAACTGCCAACGATATTTGCCCGCTCTTTTCGCCAATGGAGCTGGGGTTGGCCCTAAGACTAAGCACGAATCATCAAATAACGGATGCGCTTCTAACGTATGCCTAATTTGGCGTAAAAACTCTTCCACCATCGAAGCTTGATTGGATTCCGCTTTAAACAGTGTGAGATAGGTGTAAGGCGGCAACATCGCTATTTTCCGCTCTTCTAACGCGGTTTCTGCAAAATGACGATAATCCTTTTGCAACAGTGCTTGCAGCAAACTGTGTTCTGGGTGATGCGTTTGTAAAATGACTTCGCCGGGTTTACTAGCGCGCCCTGCTCGACCTGCCACTTGAGTAAATAGCTGCGCCAAGCGTTCGGCGGCGCGAAAATCACTGCTGTATAGCGAACCATCCACATCCAATAACGCCACTAAAGTCACATCGGGAAAATGGTGCCCTTTAGCAAGCATCTGCGTGCCAATTAAAATCTGATACTCACCTTGTCGAATCGATGATAACGCACTTTCTAAACTGCCTTTACGACGCGTACTATCGCGATCAATACGCACCGTTTTATATTCGGGGAAAAGCTGCGCCAGTTGCGCTTCAAGTTGCTCGGTACCTACCCCAACCGTGACCAACTGAGTTGAACCACAACCTTGACACTGATGAACCACCGGACGTTGCGAGCCGCAATGGTGACAACGCATGTCACTGCTGTATTGGTGAAAGGTATAGTACGCATCGCAACGTTTGCACTCGGCAATCCAACCGCATTCATGGCACATCAGCGCGGGCGAGAAGCCGCGCCGATTGAGAAACAGCATCACTTGGTTACCTGCGCTGAGGTGTTTTCTCATCTCAGCAATCAGCGGCGCTGATAACCCACTCTCTAAAAACAGGCCTTTCACATCCAACACTTTGTTTTTAGTGGGAACCGCTACGCCCGCACGCTGAGTTAAGCTTAAGTGATGATATTTGCCGCTCAATGCATTATGCAACGTTTCTAATGCTGGAGTGGCGGAACCGAGCACAATCGGGATCTGCTCAAGGTTTGCACGCATTACCGCGACATCTCTTGCATGGTAGCGTAGGCTATCTTGCTGTTTATACGAAGCGTCGTGCTCTTCATCAACAATGATGATACCTAGGTCTGCAAAAGGCGTTAGCAGCGCTGAGCGAGTACCAATAATAATGCCCGCGATATTATCACGCGCCGCTAACCACGCGTTGAGGCGCTCGGTTTCATTGAGCCCCGAGTGGACCACGGCAACTGGCACATTAAATCGCTTACGAAAGCGGTTAATGGTTTGTGGTGTTAGACCAATCTCAGGCACCAGTACCAATGCCTGACGTCCTTTTTCTAAAACGGGCTTGATTAAGTTTAGATAAACTTCGGTTTTCCCTGAACCGGTGACCCCTTCAAGTAAATAGCATGCGAAATGGTGATGGCTATTAATTGAAGCAATCGCGATCGCTTGTTCTTGGTTGAGCTTGGGCTTTTCCACATCCGCTTCAACATTTTGCGGCCAAGCCGTCAGTGTCGGCCGTTTTTCCAGTGATTCTATCCAGCCTTTCTCTTGTAAGGTTTTGAGTACGCTGCTACCTACCTCTTCATCAATAAACAGTTGATGGGGCACAGCGCCAGACTCAAGCATCGCCATCACTTTGGCTTGCTTTACCGCTCGCCCGAATCCTTGCATGAGTTGATCGCGCCCACTGGGCGTCAGTTGCCACTCCACTAAAGTCGAAAAATCGGCCGCTTTCCCTTTACGTAATGCGCCAGGCAATGCATTAAATAGCGTGTCGCCTAATGGGTATTGATAAAACTGGCTACACCACAACAGCAATTGATAGAGTTTCTCTGGCCAGACTGGCTGGCTATCGAGCACCGCTTTTAGCGGCTTTAATTGATCGACTGAAAACTCAGACTCACTGACTATAGCGGTGACGATACCCACCAGAGTTTGCCGACCAAATGGCACCGACACTCGTCCACCAACAATCGGAAACAGATGACTTGGGATCTGATAATCAAACTGCTTATCCAATGGGACAGGTAAGGCAACGCGTGCAATGGTGGGGCGCATAATCGACCGTTCGTTCTACAAAAAATGTGAAAAGACAGTCTACTGGATGCGTCACCGAAATTCGAGCTTCGTCATTGGACAAAAATGTGGCGAAAATAGCGGCGAAATGGCTTGATCCACTGAAGAG
Organism: Vibrio sp. 3-2(1); assembly: GCF_963887575.1. NCBI lineage: Bacteria > Pseudomonadati > Pseudomonadota > Gammaproteobacteria > Vibrionales > Vibrionaceae > Vibrio > Vibrio sp. 3-2(1). The sequence goes on from NZ_CAWPGB010000055.1 coordinate 177,052, forward strand.
GATTCATTAATATATCGCGCCTTGATGATATGGCTTCTTGCTTGATGTTAAGCAGTCAGCGGTATCAACATTTTTTTATTAACTACGTGTGGTGTCCGGCTTCGATTCGGATAGCGACGCGGCCCAATTTGAGGTTATCCCATGAAAGCTGGTATCCATCCAGAGTACAAAGCAGTTAGCGCGACTTGTTCTTGCGGCAACTCTTTCGAGTTCAGCTCAACGCTAGGCAAAGATTCTATCCACCTAGACGTGTGTGACAAATGTCACCCATTCTACACTGGTAAGCAACGTATCGTTGATACCGGCGGCCGTGTAGATCGCTTCAACAAGCGTTTCGGTGCTCTTTCTAGCAAATAATCTCTTTTTTGCTAGAAAATTAAAAAAGGATGCTTCGGCATCCTTTTTTGTTGGCATTTTTTGTATAGTTGTCAGTACGCACTGGTCTTATCTGCGACATTTTCTCCATTTTTTGATGAAGCACGTCAGGTTCCCGCCTAGGAAGTTTGAGCGACATCCATTAGAATTATGGACCTTTTCCAATCCAACACGAGCACTTATACCTATGTCTGATGACACTCACCAAGAATTAACGGCAGAAGAACAATTTCGCCAACGCGCACTCGATTACCATGCTTACCCAACCGCGGGTAAAATTGCCATTTCACTAACTAAGCCTGCCGACTCGGCTGAAGACCTTGCTTTAGCTTACAGCCCGGGCGTTGCTGAACCGGTTCGTGAAATCGCACAGAACATCGACAACGTTTATAAATACACTGCGAAAGGCAACACCGTCGCTGTGATCTCAAACGGCACGGCTATTCTTGGTTTAGGTAACTTAGGTCCGATGGCTTCCAAGCCCGTCATGGAAGGAAAAGCGCTACTGTTTAAACGCTTTGCTGGACTTGATTCAATTGATATTGAAGTAAAACACCGCACAATCGATGAATTTGTCGATACGGTTGCCAACATCGCCGACACCTTTGGCGGCATCAACTTAGAAGATATCAAAGCACCAGATTGCTTTGAGATTGAACGCCGTTTGATCGAACGCTGTAATGTGCCTGTTTTCCATGACGATCAACACGGCACTGCGATTGTTACTGCCGCTGGCATGCTCAATGCGATTGAACTGCAAGGCAAGAAACTCAACGAATGCACTATCGTCTGTCTTGGCGCTGGCGCAGCAGCCACCGCTTGCATGGAACTATTGATTAAGTGCGGCGCAATGCGTGAAAAAATCTACATGCTTGATCGCAAAGGTGTGATTCATACTCGTCGCGATGACATCAATGAATATAAGCAGTTGTTTGCTAATAACACCGACAAACGCACACTGGAAGATGTGATTGAAGGCGCTGACTTATTCCTAGGTGTGTCAGGCCCCAACCTGCTGCCTGCCGAAGCGCTAAAATTAATGGCCGATAAACCGATCGTATTTGCTTGCTCAAACCCTGATCCGGAAATTAAACCGGAACTCGCACGCGCGGTACGTGACGATTTAATTCTCGGCACAGGCCGTAGCGATTATCCAAACCAAGTCAACAATGTGTTGTGCTTCCCATTTATTTTCCGTGGCGCTTTGGATGTCCGTGCTAGTGAAATTAATGACCAAATGAAGCTAGCCGCAGTTGAGGCGATACGTGAACTGGCTAAAGAAGAAGTGCCGGCTGAAGTGTTGAAAGCTGCAGGCGTAAAAGCGTTAAGTTTCGGCCCTGAATACATCATTCCAAAACCGATGGACCCACGCCTACTGCCTCGTGTTGCTAAAGCGGTTGCTCAAGCAGCGGTTGACTCTGGCGTCGCTCGAATCGAGATGCCTGTCAATTACATGCAAGAATAATCACAAGCTTGAGCGGCTAAATGCCTCGCTCGAAAAAAAACCGCTGACTTTCAGCGGTTTTTTTATATTCTGAGACACAGAGCCAAAGTCACCATGGCAACTTACCCAGTATCCTCTCGATTTTATCTCGTTGTACCGCAATTACGCGCTACACTTCTTCATCATCATACGCTTCAAATTCAATGCCCATGGCGGTCATTAATGCTTTTGCTTCCATCGGAATATCGTCTGGACGATCTTTTCTCAAATCTTCGTCGGTCGGTAAAGGTTGACCGGTATAAGCATGCAAGAAGGCTTCACACAGCAGCTCACTGTTCGTTGCGTGGCGTAAGTTATTGATTTGACGGCGAGTGCGCTCATCAGTTAATACTTTCAACACTTTCAATGGGATTGAAACGGTGATTTTTTTGACTTGCTCACTCTTCTTCCCATGTTCAGCATATGGGCTAATGTATTCCCCATTCCAGTCTGCCATTGCGCACCTTCGTTATCGTAATTGGTCGTTAAAAATTTGAAAGTTGGATTTTAGCGGGATTTACCGCCACAAGCAAAGACATATAGACGTCTAGATATATTGACGTCTTCTTTTGAGTTCAGTAAAGTGTGCCATTATCGACAAAGAGATACCCGAAATACTTGAAATTTCAGCAGAGCGGCAAGTCAAGGCAGCCAGACTATGTGATTGAAGTAGGTGAACCTAGCCAACATCGCAGCAACTTCAAGTTAGAAAGGGGATAGCAATCTCACGCACTATCGGATATAGCTAATACTCGAGACAATGGACGTTGCCCTTTCGTTGTCCCCAGATAAAGCAGGAACCCCTCAATAAAAGTCAGTTTATTGAGTTTAATTAAGTAAGGAAACCGTCATGACCACTCGCAAGCCAGCCACCATCGCCGTTAGAACCGGTATTGAATCCGACTCTCAATATCATGCTGTTGTGCCTCCAATTTATCTTTCGACAAATTATAGCTTTCCTGCGTTTGGTGAAGTGCCTAAATACGATTACACACGCTCTGGCAACCCAAATCGAGGTCTGCTCGAAAAAGCGTTGTTTGAACTCGAATCGGGTCAAGGCGCAGTGGTGACTAACTGTGGCACTTCGGCGCTGAATCTATGGGTTTCCGCCTTTTTAAGTCCTGACGATCTGATCGTGGCCCCGCATGACTGTTACGGTGGCACATATCGACTGTTTAATACACGCGCCAAAAAAGGCGATTTTAAGACACTCTTTATTGATCAATCCGATCCAAACGCTTTGCAGGCCGCTTTGGCGAAAAAACCCAAATTGGTACTCATTGAAACCCCATCCAACCCATTGGTTCGCGTGGTAGATATTGCTGATATTTGCCAACAAGCACACGCCGTCGGTGCATTAGTGGCGGTTGACAACACCTTCTTAACGCCAGTTTTCCAAAAACCATTAGAGTTGGGCGCAGATTTTGTCATCCACTCCACCACCAAATTCATCAACGGCCACTCCGATGTGATTGGCGGAGTTGTTATCACCAAAACAGAGCAGCACGCTGAAGAGCTAGCATGGTGGGGCAACTGCCTTGGCTCAACGGGAACCCCTTTTGATAGCTATATGACGCTACGTGGCATTCGTACCTTAGGCGCAAGAATGCGCGTCCATGAGGAAAGCTCACGTGCCATTTTGGACTATCTGCAAAGCGAAGCCTTAGTAAAGGTCATTTATCACCCGAGTTTGCCAGAGCATCCTGGCCATGAGATAGCGAAAAAGCAGCAATCTGGCTTTGGATCTATGCTAAGTTTTGAGTTTGCGGGCAGCTTTGAACAGCTCAAATATTTTGTCTCTCAGTTAACATTATTCTCACTGGCAGAATCATTAGGAGGCGTGGAGAGCTTAATCTGCCACCCCGCTTCGATGACTCACCGAGCGATGGGCGAAGAAGCGTTGGCCGAAGCCGGTGTTTCACAGCAGCTATTACGCCTATCGGTCGGCTTAGAAGATGCCCAAGATTTGATTGACGATCTCGCTCAAGCCTTTGCTAAAGCGAAGGAGGCCTATTAATGACTGCCCTACGTCAATTACACAAGTTTGGCGGTAGCAGCCTTGCCGATCCTGAATGCTACAAACGGGTCGTTAATATCTTAAAAGAGTATTCTCAAGCTGATGATTTGGTGGTGGTTTCTGCCGCAGGAAAAACCACCAATCGTTTAATCGAATTTCTCGACGCTCTCAATAAAGATGGCCGAGTGGCTCATGAGAACTTGCAATCTGTCCGTCAGTACCAAATCGATTTAATCAACGCGCTGCTCGATGAAGATGCAGCGCAACCGCTCATCACTTTACTCACCAACGAAATTCGCACCTTGGGTCAGCTTTGCGCGCCCCTATCGCCAGCTCAACAAGCGGCGGTACTTGGCCATGGTGAAGTGTGGTCATCACGCTTATTGGCGGCGTTACTCAATCAACATAACCTTGCGGCTGTGGCACAAGACGCCCGCGAATTTCTTCGCGCGCAAGCAGGCACACAACCGGAAGTGGATCGCGCTCGCTCCTACCCTTTGCTGAAAGAAATTTTGGCACAACACGCGCATCACCGAGTGATCATCACAGGCTTTATGGCTCGCAGTGAACAAGGTGATACTGTGCTACTTGGGCGCAATGGTTCCGATTACTCCGCCACTATGATCGGCGCACTTGCGGAAGTAAACCGAGTAACGATTTGGAGTGATGTGGCCGGTGTTTATAGCGCCGACCCGCGCATTGTTAGTGATGCCTGTTTACTGCCGCTACTGCGTTTGGACGAAACCAACGAGTTAGCGCGCCTTGCCGCCCCAGTATTGCACAGCCGAACTTTGCAGCCCGTGGCGCAAAGCACCATGGATTTGCACTTGCGCTGCAGTTATCAACCCGAAGCAGGCTCGACTCGTATTGAGCGTGTATTGGCATCGGGACGCGGTGCCAAAATCATTACTTCACTTGATGATGTGCTGTTGATTGAGCTTAATTTTGCTCACGGGCATGACTTCCAGCGCCTACAAAACGATGTGCTGCGCAGCTTGCGTCGTGCTCAACTCGAACCGCTAGCTTTCGATACTCAAGCCGATCAACACCAACTGCGCCTTGCCTATACTGCTGAGATTTCAGGTGGAGCCCTAGCCCATCTGCAAGATGCCGCTTTTGAAGCAGAAATTAAACTCAAAGAAGGCTTTTCATTAGTGGGTGCTGTGGGTGCGGGAGTGACGAAAAACCCCAATCACTGCTACGGCTTTTATCAACAACTACGTTCATCACCGATCGAGTTTATCTGTGAAGCCGAATCTGGGCTGAGTTTAGTCGCGGTACTACGTAAAACGCCGATCACCCCCTTAGTGGTGGGTATGCACAACCAACTATTTCAGGCGCAAAAACGGGTCGCACTGGCACTGTGTGGCAAAGGCAACATTGGTTCGAGTTGGTTAAAACTCTTTGCTGAACAAAAATCAGAGTTAGAAAAACGCCATGGCATGAACTTCGAGTTGGTCGCGGTGGTCGATAGCCAAACCTATTGGTTTGATGAGCAAGGGATTGATGCGGCATCGGTTTTAAAGCATTTTGACGATGAAGCGATTGCCAGTGAAGGAATGACTTGGCTACAACGATTAAGCAATATTCAAGGATATGACGAAGCGGTTGTGCTCGATGTAACCGCAAGCAAAGAACTGGCTGATCACTATCTCAGCATTGCTGAAAATGGGGTGCACCTCATCTCAGCGAATAAAGTCGCGGGCTCTTCCTCTAGCGTCGATTACCACCAAATAAAAGAAGCGTTCGCGAAAATTAGCCGCCATTGGCTCTACAACGCGACGGTTGGCGCAGGCTTACCCATTAACCACACGGTACGTGATTTGCGTGAAAGCGGTGATGAAATCGTCGCCCTCTCTGGTATTTTCTCTGGCACTTTATCTTGGTTATTTCAGCAATTCGACGGCTCAATACCGTTTAGCGAACTGGTCGATTTAGCATGGCAACAAGGACTTACCGAGCCTGACCCGCGCAGCGATCTGGATGGTTCAGACGTAATGCGCAAACTGGTGATACTAGCCCGTGAAGCGGGATTACATATCGAACCGGAAAATGTCAAAGTTGAATCACTGGTTCCTGATGAGCTCAAGCACCTCTCACTGGATGACTTTTTAGACAAAGGCCAACTGCTGAGTGAAAAATTAGCAGAGAGACTAACCAAAGCACAACGTGAAGATAAAGTGCTACGCTATGTCGCAAGGCTTGAGAAAAATGGCAAAGCAACGGTGGGGGTTGAAGCTTTAGAGCGTGAACACGCTTTGGCTAACCTTTTACCTTGTGACAACATCTTTGCTATCGAGAGTAAATGGTATCGCGATAACCCGTTAGTGATTCGTGGCCCGGGCGCTGGTAGAGAAGTGACAGCAGGAGCTATCCAATCGGACCTCAACTTGCTGTCAAGCTTGCTGTAACACTCCAGCTTATTCCAGATTAAGGGGCCACTAGGCTCCTTAATTTAACTGCGAAAGGATGATATTAGGTCATGCATACCGAGGTTGAGCATGACTTGAAGGTCACTCACAATCAACATGAATAATATTCATAATTACAGTGTTGACATTAAATGCTATTCAATACATTCTGTGGACATATAGACGTCTAAACGTCAACTTAAGGAATGATAGATTGGCGGAAGAACGCCACAGGGAGAAATAAAATGGGATACACGCACGCCGGTCATATTGATGCACTCAACCAGAACGTGGCTGAGCTATCAGATAATATCAATGTCTCATTTGAGTTTTTTCCACCCAGCTCAGCGCAAATGGAAGAGACATTGTGGAATTCCGTTCACCGTTTAAAAACCCTACAACCTAAATTTGTTTCTGTGACTTACGGAGCAAACTCTGGCGAGCGCGACCGCACCCATTCGATCATTAAAGAGATTAAAGATCAAACTGGCCTTATTGCAGCACCGCACCTCACTTGCATTGATGCCTCTCGCGATGAGCTGGTTCAGATTGCCGATGACTACTGGCACAACGGCATCCAGAACATAGTTGCGCTGCGTGGCGATATTCCCGCTGATGGCGGCAAACCAGAAATGTATGCTTCCGACTTAGTTACTCTACTCAAATCTCGCCATGATTTTGATATTTCTGTCGCGGCATTTCCAGAAGTCCACCCTGAAGCGAAAAGCGCGCAATCCGATCTGGTCAATCTAAAACGCAAAATTGATGCAGGTGCAAACCGCGCAATTACTCAATTCTTTTTTGATGTTGAAAGCTACTTACGATTTCGCGACCGCTGCGTAGCCGCTGGTATTGATGCTGAAATTGTACCGGGCATTCTACCGGTATCAAACTTTAAACAAGCTTCTCGCTTTGCCGCGCAAAACAACGTTAAAGTCCCCGGATGGATGGCGAAACAATTTAATGGAATAGATGATGACCCAACCACACGCCAGCTCGTGGGTGCAAGCCAAGCAATTGACATGGTTCGCATTTTAAGCCGTGAAGGTGTCAAAGACTTCCATTTCTATACGCTCAATCGCGCTGAAATGACCTACGCATTGTGCCATACGTTGGGCGTAAGACCGAAAGCATAAACTTTCTCTACACTCATAACGCTATTATTGGTAAATGTTGCTCGTGATAAAACGCGATGATTGATTAAAAGTAACGCCGACTTGATGTCGGCGTTGTGGTATCACTTAAGCGAGCAGATTATTCCACGTCGTCCATTTTACCAAGTAAGCTACGAATACGATCTTGCCATGCACTCTGCTCTTGCTCCATTTGTTGCGCTTTTTGCTCAAGCTCTTCACGCGCTACTTTTAGCTCATTCGCTTCATTCACGAGCTGCTGTTTCTCTTCTTTAAGCTCTTCCACTTCCATTTGTAGAAGTGCGATGGTGTCAACTGCGGTTTGAATTTTTGCTTCTAGTAGTTCTAATACTTCAAAAGACATGGTGCATACCCTTAGTTATTCGGTTGAGGTGAACAAAATTTCACTTATTGGTTCATTCTACTCAGCACAGCGCTCAGAAACACTCACTATATGCAAATTTTATCGCTATTTGGCTAAAAAATCGGCTCAACTTAACAGTCAACTCACTTAAGCGCCAAACCTAGGCCGAAAAACACTTTATCTGACCATGGATTTGCTCAATTTGAGGCTTAGCTTTGATCAAGTGCAACCCTTGTGAACTAAAAAAGCAAACGTTTACTATTTGATATGCTAAAATTCCCGCCGAAATTTCCTATTCCCTTTTCTTTGGAGCTAGCATGAAACGCGATTTAGCAATGGCATTCTCTCGAGTCACTGAAGGTGCCGCACTGGCAGGTTACAAATGGCTTGGCCGAGGCGATAAAAATGCGGCCGATGGCGCAGCGGTAGAAGTCATGCGCAACCTACTCAATAAAACCGACATCCAAGGTGAAATTGTAATCGGTGAAGGCGAAATTGACGATGCTCCAATGCTCTACATTGGCGAGCTTGTTGGCCTTGGTGGCGATGCGGTTGATATCGCAGTGGATCCTATTGAAGGTACACGCATGACGGCAATGGGCCAGTCAAACGCATTGGCTGTTTTGGCGGCTGGCGAAAAAGGCAGCTTCCTTAAAGCACCTGATATGTACATGGAAAAATTGGTGGTTGGCCCCGGCGCTAAAGGGTGCATTGACCTCAATAAGCCTTTAAAAGAGAATTTAGAAAATATCGCCGCCGCGCTGAATAAACCATTAGACACTCTAGTGGTGATCACCTTAGCGAAACCTCGCCATGATGCCACCATAGCGCAGATGCAAGAGATGGGTGTTCGCGTGTTTGCTGTGCCAGATGGCGATGTCGCCGCCTCGATCCTAACTTGCATGCCTGATAGTGAAGTCGACGTGATGTACTGCATCGGCGGTGCACCTGAAGGAGTGGTTTCAGCCGCGGTCATCCGAGCTCTAGATGGTGACATGCATGGCCGTCTACTACCACGTCATGAAGTCAAAGGCGATACGGAAGAAAACCGCATTTACGGTGCAAAAGAGTTAGCTCGCTGCGCGGAAATGGGTGTCGAAGCTGGCGTAGTGCTGAAAATGGAAGAGATGGCCCGCAGTGATAACGTCATTTTCTCAGCTACTGGTATCACCAAAGGGGATCTGCTGGAAGGTATTACCCGCAAAGGCAACATCGCCACCACAGAAACGCTATTAATTCGTGGCCGCTGTCGTACCATTCGCCGTATTAAATCAATTCACTACTTAGAACGCAAAGACCCAGAAGTGCGCGCGATCATTTTGTAATCCGCCGCCAGTGCTTTGCTCTGTTTTATTTTAAAGACAAAGCATAGAGAGACAAAAAAGACCGCAATGCGGTCTTTTTTACTTAATCACTTTATACCGAGATGGAAGAAGCGATTAAAACAGCTCTTCAGCCACTTTATACAAATCAGTGCGAACTGGACGCTTCATATTTTCAATTGCGTCGATAATATCGTGGTGAACCAACTGCTCTTTCTGAATACCAACACAACGACCACCGTGGCCATCAAGCAGTAAATGTACTGCAAAATTACCCATGCGTGACGCAAGAACACGGTCAAACGCCGTCGGGCGACCACCGCGTTGAATATGACCCAGCACGGTAGCGCGAGTTTCACGTCCCGTTGCTTTTTCAATTTCTTTCGCCAGTTGGTTAGCATCCATCATCAACTCAGTCAGTGCAATAATGGCGTGTTTCTTACCTTTCTTAATACCGTCTTGAACATTTGCAATCAGTTGCTCCATATTCAGGCCAGTTTCAGGGGTGATGATGTATTCACAACCGCCTGCAATTGCCGACATCAGAGTCAAATCACCGCAATGACGACCCATAATTTCAACAATAGAAATACGTTGATGAGAAGAGGAAGTATCACGTAAACGGTCAATCGCATCGATAACCGTATTTAATGCTGTTAAGTAGCCAATGGTGTAATCGGTACCTGCAATGTCGTTATCAATCGTGCCTGGTAAACCAACGCATGGAAAACCCATTTCGGTCAGCTTTTTCGCACCCATGTAAGAACCGTCACCGCCGATGACAACTAAAGCATCAATACCATGCTTTCTTAGGTTTTCGATCGCTTTTTCACGTACTGCGACTTCACGAAATTCAGGGAAACGCGCAGAACCTAGGAAAGTACCACCTTTATTGATAACGTCAGAAACGCTTGAACGATCCAATTTTTTAATGCGATCTTCATAAAGACCAAGGTAGCCATCGTAAATACCAAATACTTCCAAATCAGCACCGAGTGCCGTACGAACAACACCACGGATTGCTGCGTTCATGCCAGGTGCGTCACCGCCACTAGTCAAAACACCGATCTTCTTAATCATGCTCACCCTCGATTTTTTGGGAACTTAATACTAATTTTTTACGCTGTCCGTTAGCGATAAAACCGACAGCAAAATCTTTCTAATCTGTGCATAATGTTACCTTTCCTAAAGAGGAATACTACTGTTATTTGCACGAAATTATGTAAGTTTGCTACTTATGTAAGAGTATTACAGTTTTGAGTTAATGCTTTGTTGATTCATATCAGAATCAGGCTTATTTATTGTTCTTAAAAAGATAGTTAATAAGCGCGTTTTTGTCGCTACCACCCTTGTGATTTTTGCTTTTTTTCTGGTCCAAACACCACAGAATAAGGATCTTGGTGGATTAATACATCAGCTCCCGGGAAAGCCTCGAGTAGCTTATCTTCCACCTCATCGGAAATGCGATGCGCCTCAATCAAGCGGATATTGTCATCTAGTTCCAGATGTAGCTGAATGAATCTTACAGGTCCAGACATGCGAGTTCTTAATTGATGCACACCCAACACACCAGCCACAGAAAGACATTCTGTGCGGATTTGCTTCAATTCCTCATCAGGTAACTTACGATCCAATAAGGTCTGAATGGCCTCTTGCACCATACGAAAAGCGCTGTAAAGAATATAAACGCCAATGCCGATCGCAAAGATGGCATCGGCCTGTTTAAAGCCAAACCAGCTCAATATAAGCGCGATCATAATCGCCGCATTCATGAACAGATCGGTTTGGTAATGCAATGAATCCGCGGCAATGGCTTGGCTGCCCGTTTTTTTCACGACATGCTTTTGGAACAACACTAAGCCAAAAGTCACCAGCATTGCAAACAGGCTGACATAAACGCCATATTCAGGAGAGGTTAATTCGTGTGGGCGGAAAAAACGGTCAACCCCATTGAGGATAAGAAAACAGGCCGAGCCTGAAATGAACATCGCTTGGGCAAGAGCCGCAAGCGATTCCGCCTTACCATGACCAAAGGCGTGCTCTTTATCTGCGGGCTGCAGTGCGTAACGCACCACAATTAAATTGACCACGGAAGCGGCAATATCAAGTAAGGAATCAATCAAGGATGCGAGTAGGCTGACCGAGCCAGTAACCCACCAAGCGATCACTTTTACTATCAGCAACAATGAGGCTACAAGGGTTGCTGTCCAGGCAGCAAGCGTAACAAGGCGTGCGTATTCTTGTTTCATATCACTAAAATCAGCTTGAGAATGAGCAGGTAGTATACCTTCTCAAATTAAGAATGAATATGACACAAAAATGAACAGGCCTCACCCGAGGCCTATTATCAATGATTAGCGGTTATCAATGACTAGCTATTTTTTTTCATGTGCTTAGGACCATTTTCCATGCACTTCTGCATGCGATCTTGTTGTAGCGTTTGCAGTTTTGCTTTTTGTTCCGGAGTTAGCACACTCATCATGTCATGACGTTTTTCTAGCATCTTGACACGGTGAGCGACCTGTTGATCGACCATCTCTTTGGCTAGTTCATTTGCCGCTGCCGCATCAAAGTTCTCAGCGAGCACGAGAGCCTGTACTTTGTCATGGTGCGCTTTCATTTTCGCTTGGCGTTGACCTTTGTGCTCACCCTTCATCGCTTCGCGATTCGCCTCACGCATTCCTTTCAACTTTGCTTGTTGATCAGACGTCAAATCAAGCTGCTGCATCATGCCGCGATCAAAACCGCCACACTCATCATTTGGGCCTTTATGCTGCTCTTTACCACCAAATGCAAAGACGCTTGCTGTGCTAAGAGTCAGAGGAAGTATCACCGCCGCAAGTACTAATTTTTTTGCCATTTTCATCATCTATTCCTTCACTAAGTGGATTCTAACAAGCTGTATTCACAGCGCTTGAGTGTAGAATAGGGCCTGTACGGTAAAGCAACGTATAGTGAGCGTAAAGAATCGTAAAGAGCTTACCGCTCACTGAATATCTTGCCTATTTCGCAGTAAACTGTACCCATAACTTCCCCAACGACGAGGCGACACATGGCGCATATTCTTCTGATTGATGATGATACTGAGCTCACCAGCTTACTAAAAGAAGTCTTGAGCTATGAAGGCTTCGATGTCTCTGAAGCGAATGATGGAGAGAGCGGGCTCGCGGCCATTCATGATCGCATTGATCTTGTCTTACTCGATGTAATGATGCCTAAACTTAATGGGATGGAAACGCTGAAAAAGTTACGTGAAAACTGGCATACCCCGGTATTAATGCTCACCGCCAAAGGAGAGGAGATCGATCGCGTCATCGGTCTAGAACTCGGCGCGGATGACTATTTACCGAAGCCTTTCAGTGACCGAGAGCTGCTGGCACGCATTCGCGCGATTTTGCGCCGAACCCAAACCAGCAATGGCACCAAACATAATGAAGTCATTGAGTGCCAAGATATTCAAGTATACCCCAGCAAGCAGGAAGCCTATTGCCAAGGGCAATTGCTGGACCTTACCACCACGGAATTTGCCTTGCTGACTCATTTTGTGCAAAACCCAGGCGAAACCTTAACTAAAGAAGCGCTCAGCCTTGATGTTCTAGGAAAACGGTTGGCGGCCTTTGACCGCGCGATTGATATGCACGTCTCGAATTTACGCAAGAAATTACCTGAGCGTGTCGATGGTAAATCACGGATTAAAACGCTGCGTGGTCGTGGCTACCTCATGATTCTGGAGGATTAATGCGCCTACCTAAAATCAACAGCCTTTATGGCAGAATTTTTGCCATTTTTTGGTTTACGATGCTGCTGGTGCTGATCGCAGTATTAGCACTGCCGCACCTTGATCCTCGTAAAACCCGTGATATACCTAGCGATGAATACCAACGTCTTACACACTTAAAACAAAAAATAGAGAGTATGTTTAAAGATGAGCATGAACTCACACGCATCCTCTTTCGTTTAGAAAGTAGCAGCAACAAGCGTGGTGAAGGGCACATGCGCGAGAAGAACGGCACTCCACAATTCTTTATCACAACGCCAGATGGCACAATTCTCACCACCAAAACTCAAGCCGACTTTAAGTTTAAAGCACTCCAAAATTTCGTGACCAGCATTGAATCCATTGATAAGCCACAACAGAAGCTCTATGGCCGTTATATGATTTCAGGTCCATTGCCAATTACCCTTGCTAAGCAAGATCTACTCATGTTTGTCGGTATTCGCTGGAATGAGCCCCCTCCGTTCTTATTGCAACTATTCGACCGTCCGTTCGGCCTACTGCTTGCCGTGATGCTCGTCAGTACACCACTACTCTTATGGCTCGCATGGGCATTGAGTCAACCCGCCAGCCGCCTCGAGCAAGCCGCCAAACGGGTCGCTCGCGGCGAATTTGTGGTCGACCCAAGCTTAGAAAAAGGCACCAGTGAATTTCGCCAAGCAGGAAAAAGCTTTAACCAAATGGTAGAAGCCGTCAATCAGATGATTTCTGGCCAGCAGCGATTGCTGTCGGATATTTCACACGAACTGCGCTCCCCTTTAACGCGACTGAGAATGGCCAATGCACTTGCCACTCGAAAACAAGGTAGCAGCTCAGAATTGGAGCGGATCGACACCGAAGCACAGCGTTTAGAGCAGATGATCGGTGAACTTCTGACGCTTTCGCGTATGCAAACCAATAGCCATCTCAGCCGAGAAACTCAACCGCTATCCAGTTTATGGGAGGAATTATTGAGTGATGCCCAATTTGAGGCGGAGCAGATGGAAAAAAGACTCACCTATAATGCGATTCCACCGCACACGATTTCCGGCACACCAAAACTGCTGATGAGCGCATTGGAAAACATTGTGCGTAACGCCATTTACTATGGCAAAGATGAAATCAATATTACCTTTTCGGTCGAAAAAGGCAGACTATCGGTTTGCGTGGAAGACAATGGTGAAGGCGTTCCCGAAAACGAGTTAGACGATATTTTCCGCCCCTTTTACCGTGTTTCCACTGCGCGAGATAGGCACAGTGGTGGTACAGGGTTAGGTTTAGCCATCACCGAAAGTGCCATTCGTCAACACAGCGGTACGATTCACGCAAGTCGCAGCCAATTAGGTGGGTTAAAAGTACAATTCACGCTCCCATTGGATAGTTAAATTCCACTTAATGCCTATATCGCCAAATAACGGGTGACTTGTACTCAATAGGCTCGTCACCTTATACTTCCGGCCCACACTCCTTAAGAGCAGCTATACCATGTTTGATATCGCACTTTACGAACCTGAAATCGCCCCTAATACCGGAAATATTATTCGCTTGTGTGCCAATTGCGGCGCTAATTTGCATCTTATTGAACCGCTGGGTTTTGATCTAGAAGAGAAGAAAGTGCGCCGTGCAGGGCTTGATTACCACGATTTAGCGCGCGTAACGCGTCATGCCAACTTGGATGCCTTTATGGACTACCTCAATGCAGAGCGCGAAACGTACCGGATTTTTGCTTGTACCACTAAAACCACGGGGCACCACGTCGATGCGCAGTTTCAAAAAGGAGATGTGTTGATGTTTGGCCCAGAAACTCGTGGATTACCAGCGCAAGTCATCGAAAGCCTACCGATGACACAACGTATTCGTATTCCGATGATGGCAGAAGCTCGCAGTTTAAATCTCTCTAATGCGGTCGCTATTATTGCGTTTGAAGCGTGGCGTCAAATGGGCTTTGAAGGTGCGCAATAACAGCGCTAGTGCTCTAAAACGGTAAGAAGATAAATCACCAAATAGCAAAAAGGCCGCCTAGGCGACCTTTTTATTAATTCTAGATATTAGGCTAGATTACAGAACAGTTACTTGAGCTGCTTGTAGGCCTTTTTGACCGTTTTCTACGTTGAAAGACACTTTTTGGCCTTCAATTAGAGTTTTGAAACCGTCAGAAGCGATTGCATTGAAGTGTACGAACACGTCAGCGCCGCCGTTATCTTGAGTAAGAAAGCCGAAACCTTTAGTTTCGTTAAACCATTTTACAGAACCAGTTGTTTTGTTAGACATAATGTGTCCCTTTTATTTAAATTCATAAAGTTATCGCGCTTATGCGCAATGCACTGATAGATTGAATTATTTAATGTTACTAATAAGGTAAGGGAAACACTGAGGACATCAACTTTTACGATGGGATTCTGAGAATTTACTTTTACTTTTATTTTTTGTTTCATTAATAACCCCTGAACAACAGAGCGAGGTAACTATATTCGCTAACGTTGCACTAAGCAATCTATTTCGGCATTTAATTTTTACAACTCAAAACAATAGAGTAAGAAACACCATAAAAAGTCTTTTATTTCAGCCTATTATGCTCATCATCTTTACGTTCAAATTCACCTTCGAAGGTTTTTCCCGTTTCAGATGGTTCAAAGTCACGATCAAATGGGGCTTTGTTATGACGGCTATCATCAAACTGCGCCTGAAAACGGCCTGATACACCATTCACCACCACTTTATTCATCAAATAGTTGGCAAGCAAAGCCCGAGGCGCAGGCAATAGCACCACCATACCAAGTGCATCGGTCAAAAAACCCGGTACTAAAAGTAGCACACCCGCCACCGCCAGCATCACGCCCTCAATAATTTGCTGCGCAGGTAGCTCACCTTGGTGCAAACGGTGTTGAACGCTAAGTAAAGTTTGTATCCCTTGACTACGAACCAATGATGCACCAACAAATGCCGTAATCAGCACCAAGGCGATAGTTGGCCACATACCTAGCAAGCTGCCTACTTGGATAAAGAGACCAATTTCAATGATTGGCACAAAAATAAAAGCCAGAAGTAAGATTGGAAACACACGCCCTCCTTTGTTTATTGCTCTCACCTTACCGTCAACCACAGGCGACTACAACACTCAACGCTCAATCAAAGAGCACCACCTCGCAGCCTAAATGACTAAATAGAGCCAGTATCTATCTTAAAATAGACCGAATATTGGCTCTATCTGAAATCCATTCATTCGCTCATTTTGCTAACAAAACCTGAACAAATCTCATACCACACAGACAAATCCAACCGCCGGCATCACAACTATTTATCAACGCGATAACTGTTTTTAAAACCTAAAAATAACGCATGTGAGTGCGTATCAAATTTTCATAAAATATTGACCTAAAAGGTGATCCACTTACTATTTTTTAAATCTAGGTTGAGTATGATGTGCCACAGAAGTCAGGACGGATTTTCCAGCCTAAAATTCTGACGAATGGATTCTTAAACTGCAGAAATGGCTAATAATTTCACTAATTATCAGAATAATTCTCTAAGGATCCTGTTATGGCTACCCTATCAGAAACGACAGCTGCTACAGCTAACTCGGCCACTCGTATCGAAGAAGATCTATTAGGTCAACGTCACGTTCCTGCTGACGCGTATTACGGCATTCATACGCTGCGCGCTATCGAAAACTTTAATATTTCAAAATCAACCATTTCTGATGTGCCTGAATTTGTACGCGGTATGGTGATGACCAAAAAAGCCGCCACGCTAGCCAACAAAGAGCTCGGCGTCATTCCAAGCCAAGTGGCTAATTACATCCTCCAAGCGTGTGACTTGATCCTAGAAACAGGTAAGTGCATGGATCAATTTCCGTCAGACGTATACCAAGGCGGCGCCGGTACTTCTGTCAATATGAACACCAACGAAGTGATCGCAAACCTTGCTCTGGAATTGATGGGTAAAGAAAAGGGTCAGTACGAGTTCATCAACCCCAATGACCACGTTAATAAAAGCCAATCAACCAACTGTGCTTACCCTACTGGTTTCCGCATTGCGGTATACAACAGCATCCTGAAACTGATTGATTCTATTGCCTATCTAAAAGGTGCGTTTGAGCTAAAAAGCCAAGAGTTCTCTGGCATTTTGAAAATGGGTCGTACTCAATTGCAAGACGCCGTACCGATGACCGTAGGTCAAGAGTTCCGCGCTTGGGCGGTCACCATTAATGAAGAGATCCGCAACCTAGAGTACACCTCTAAACTGCTGCTTGAGATCAACCTTGGCGCAACAGCGATCGGTACTGGCCTGAATGCGGCGCCGGGATATCAAGCGGCGGCAGTGAAACACCTTGCTGCGGTGACAGGCTTAGCTGTGGTACCAGCGGAAGATTTAATTGAAGCAACCTCTGACTGCGGTGCTTATGTTATGGCGCACGGCGCGCTAAAACGCCTTGCTGTGAAACTCTCTAAAATCTGTAATGACTTACGTCTTCTTTCATCTGGCCCTCGCGCGGGTCTAAACGAGTTGAACCTACCTGAACTGCAAGCTGGGTCTTCCATCATGCCTGCAAAAGTAAACCCTGTGGTGCCTGAAGTGGTCAACCAAGTGTGCTTTAAAGTACTTGGTAACGACAACACTATTTCCTTTGCCGCAGAAGGTGGCCAATTACAGCTAAACGTGATGGAACCTGTGATTGCACAAAGCATGTTTGAGTCAATTGAAATTCTTTCAAACGCCTGCATAAACCTTCGTGACAAGTGTGTTGACGGCATCACTGTCAATAAAGAAGTGTGTGAAGCTTACGTATTCAACTCTATCGGTATCGTGACTTACCTTAACCCATATATTGGCCACCATGAAGGTGACATCGTGGGTAAAATTTGTGCGGAAACGGGTAAGAGCGTACGTGAAGTGGTGCTTGAGCGAGGCTTACTCACCGCCGAAGAGCTCGATGACATCTTGTCCGTCGAAAACTTTATGCGCCCTCAGTACAAAGCGAAACGCTACGAATAATCAAAAAAGGCTCTGATTCAGAGCCTTTTTACTTTCTACAAGTTATTAAGTGAGGAAAAATTGCGTTACATCATGGCGCAAAGCATACCGTTCAATATCGCTGAACCTGTAGAATGACCCTATTTTTCATTATCTTTAGGAGTATAAGATGTTCTTAATTGAGTTCCTTATCGTATTAGGATGTATCCTAATTGGTGCAAGGATTGGTGGTATTGGGCTTGGTGTGATGGGCGGTATTGGCCTTGCTGTACTGAGCTTTGGATTTGGCATGCAACCAACCAGCCCACCGATTGATGTGATGTTGATGATCATGGCCGTGGTTGCAGCAGCAGCCTCAATGCAAGCGGCTGGCGGTTTAGATTATTTGATCAAAATTGCCACTAACATTTTGCATAAAAACCCTCGCCACATCACTTTCATCGCCCCTTTGGTAACTTACTTTTTTACAATGATGGCTGGTACAGGTCACGTGGCCTATTCAGTACTGCCCGTAATTGCTGAAGTGAGCCGTCGCAGTGGTATTCGCCCAGAACGTCCTTTAGGTATGGCGGTGATCGCGTCACAATTTGCGATTGTAGCTAGCCCAATTGCGGCCGCCGTCGTGGCGTTAGTCGCCTTCTTAGAACCACAAGGCATCACGCTAACGGATGTGTTGATGATCACCATCCCAAGTACCATTCTTGGTTTGGCTTGCGCGTGCTTATTCGTCAATAAAATCGGTGTTGAGCTGAAAGATGACCCAGAATATCAACGTCGCTTGCAAGACCCAGAATTCCGCGCAGAGATGGAACAAGAAGTATCGATTGCTGATATTCAAATCACGCCACAAGCGAAAAAATCGGTCGGGCTATTTTTGTTTGGTGCCATTGTGGTGGTGGTGATGGGTGCATTACCTAGCTTGCGCCCACAATTTAACGGCTCAGCCATGGGGATGGCGCACACGATTGAAATCGTGATGCTGTCTATCGCGGCGCTGATCATTTTACTGTGCAAACCTGACGGCAACGCCATCAGCCAAGGTTCCGTATTCCATGCAGGTATGCGTGCCATCGTGGCGATCTTCGGTATCGCTTGGTTAGGTGACACCTTCATTGCCGGCCATGGTGCCATGGTCAAAGAAGCGGTCTCTGGCTTAGTGGAAGTCGCTCCATGGACATTCGCGTTCGCGTTATTTGCTCTGTCGGTGATGGTCAATAGCCAAGGCGCAACAACAGCCGTGTTAGTCCCTGTTGCAATAACCTTGGGTTTGCCACCAGCCATTATTATTGCGGTTTTCGTTGCCGTTAACGGTTACTTCTTCATTCCAAACTACGGCCCTATCATCGCATCTATCGACTTTGACCGGACTGGTACCACTCGTATTGGTAAGTATATTTTCAACCACAGCTTTATGCTCCCTGGCTTGTTAAGCATGGTGTTTAGTATTGGTTTTGGTTTGTTGTTCTCCAATATTTTGATGTAATCTCTACTATTGTTATAAGGGAGCTTTGGCTCCCTTTTTATTTGTTACGTATAAAATATTGACACATATCAATAAAGCAATAAATAATTACTTCTCTTCATTCATTCAGCTTAATGAATAAAATTTCAATATATTTACCCTACAACGATTATCCGCCTATCTCCATGTCTTCGAATAAAAAGCGTAAGAATATAATTCCATTATTTACACTCAATTACCCTAAATTAAATTCCCTAAAAAAACGGTGTGTAACTCGGTACTATTGTTTTGTGAAGCAAGACAAAGTTACGCTTTAAAACTCACCTTAGAATTTATACAGATATCTGAGCAAGTGAGCATTTATGTTTACTTAATAATAATTAAAACTTTTCATTTAACGTATTTAATTGAAGTTCCAATAACTTTTTATTCTTTCACCCCTAGTAGATAATATTTTAATGGGCTGGAAGACTGAAGAACATTAGCCGCTGAACACACTCAGAATCTCGTTGTTCTCTGAGTGTAAGGAGATCGCTATGACAACCCAAACTGTATCCACGGAACCTAAAGGTGGCTTCTTTGCTAACTTTAAGTTTCCTTCCGCTTACACCATCCTTTTCATTCTAATTGCTCTTGTGGCCCTTTTAACCTGGATTGTGCCTGCCGGTCAGTATCAGCGCACCATGAATGAAGAACTGGGCAAAGAAGTGCCTATTGCGGGAACTTATCAACACGCAGAAGGTAACCCACAAGGGGTGATCGATGTGTTGATGGCACCGATTGACGGCTTTTATGACCACAACAGCTACGAAGCTGCCGCGATTGACGTGTCTCTGTTCATTTTGGTCATTGGTGGCTTTTTGGGCCTAGTGACCAAAACAGGTGCGATTGATGCGGGCATTGAACGCGTAACAGCGCGGCTTGAAGGGCGTGAAGAGTTGATGATACCCATCCTGATGGCGCTGTTTGCCGCAGGCGGTACGATTTACGGTATGGCGGAAGAATCCTTACCTTTCTACACCTTACTCGTACCAGTGATGATGGCCGCTCGTTTTGACCCACTGGTTGCCGCCGCTACCGTACTGCTTGGCGCGGGTATCGGTACGCTGGGCTCCACTATCAACCCGTTTGCCACCGTAATTGCGGCCAACGCAGCGGGCATTCCGTTTACTGATGGCATCATGTTGCGCTTAGCAATGTTAGCTGTCGGTTGGGTTATCTGTGTGCTGTACGTGATGCGCTACGCGAAAATGGTGCAAGCAGATCAAAGCAAATCGATTGTGTACGATAAGTACGAAGAGAACAAAGCTCACTTCCTTGGCAACCAAAGTGGAGAGAAACTCGAATTCACCGCCACCCGCAAAGTTATTTTGACCATTTTCGCGGCCGCTTTTGGCGTGATGATTTATGGGGTATCTGTTGCTGGATGGTGGATGGCTGAGATCTCAGCCATGTTCTTGGGCGCAACCATTATTATCGGTTTAATTGCTCGTATGAGTGAAGAGGAATTCACCACCAGCTTTATTGATGGTGCACGAGACCTATTAGGCGTAGCGCTGATCATTGGTATCGCACGCGGCATTGTGGTGATCATGGACCGCGGGATGATCACCGACACTATTTTGTTCTCAGCCGAGCAAATGGTTACTGGCCTTTCATCCGTCATTTTTATTAACGTAATGTATTTACTGGAAATTCTTCTCTCTTTCCTTGTACCTTCGTCTTCTGGCCTTGCGGTATTAACCATGCCCATCATGGCTCCATTGGCTGACTTTGCAGGCGTTGGCCGCGACCTTGTCGTCACGGCTTACCAATCGGCTTCAGGGATAGTCAACCTCATCACGCCAACCTCTGCGGTAGTGATGGGCGGCTTAGCAATTGCTCGTGTACCTTATGTTCGCTGGGTGAAATGGGTCGCACCACTGTTAGGCATATTGTGCGTATTCATTATGCTATCTCTCAGCCTAGGTGCGATGCTATAGCGCCAAACTGATGAACGATATGTCGTAGGTGAAAACCGCGTCACACCCTTTAAAAGCCGCATGATTGCGGCTTTTTTATTGGCAGGCCGACTTAGGCTCTTGGCTGCGCAGCTACTCAACTCTAAACATGATACGTTAGCCAAATCAGGAAATGATGGCTTTCAACGTCGTTAGATAACCATTAGTTTTGATGGCTATTTTTTTATAGCAATCGGCTGGGATAAATAACCACTTTTGGTGACTAAATAAAACGCGGCCTATATTCCTTTATCACCAAATTCAGATCGCCTGCTATTTCATCTCTCATTTTCCGTCCTCTATTACGCCAATTCAGACAAAACATCTACATTAGAAAGCCTGCGTGAGATCAAGTTTTATTAAGAAAGTTATGTTAACACAGCCCATTTCTTCGACTCATATTCAACTATATACCCTTTTCAAGTGCATATTCTTAACCCATTCGATGAATTATCGATGTGTTTTTAGTGCATAAAATTCCCAAACAAAATACCGATCCTATATGGAGTAGTGCTGCGTGAGATTTAAATTGAATGAACATCCATAAAAAAGGCAGTAATAAATATGACACTCACAATATAAACACTGCATAAACATTGTTAAAAAACTATTATTTTCGCCGAATTTCAATATAAATCATTCTGTGATGGACCTCTAAGAACATATACAGACCAAGGGTAATATTAATTGCAGAACAAAGAAGTGAATAAATAAATTCATACTGAATTCCCTACAGAAATAATTATGTATTTATCCAGAACAAGTTGAATTTAATGTCAAAAATATAACGGCATAAATGCATATAAATTAAGAGAGATACTATTATGAGTAAGTTATATGTTGGTTCTGAAATTGGTCAATTACGTCGAGTTCTTGTTCACCGCCCAAGACGCTCACTCACTCACTTAACACCATCCAACTGTCACGACCTTTTGTTTGATGATGTATTGGCCGTAGAGCGTGCGGGGAAAGAGCATGATGCGTTCACACAAACGCTACGTGACCAAGGTGTTGAAGTTTTACTGCTGACCGATCTATTAGCCGACACGCTAGCGGTTCCCGTCGCAAAAGAGTGGCTGCTTACTCAACAAGTATCGGATTACCGCCTTGGCAAAACATTTGCGAATGACGTGCGCTGCTACCTCAGCGATCTGCCAAACCTTGAATTGGCAAAAATCCTGACAGGTGGTTTGTCTTACGCTGAAATGCCAATGAAATCCTCTTCAATGATGCAAGGCTTGCATGCACCAACCGATTTCATCATTGAACCACTACCAAACCATCTATTTACTCGCGATACGTCTTGCTGGGTATACGGTGGCGTGTCAATCAACCCGATGGCAAAACCTGCACGTCAACGTGAAACCAACCATGTGCGTGCGATTTACCGCTGGCATCCAAGCTTTGCGGGCCAAGACTTCATTAAATACTTCGGTGATGACGAGAGCATTAATTACGATAATTCAACCATTGAAGGTGGCGACGTTCTTGTGATTGGCAAAGGTGCAGTACTGATTGGTATGTCTGAGCGCACCACAGCGCAAGGTGTTGAACACTTAGCTGCGGGCCTATTTAAACATGGCCAAGCGAAGCAAATCATTGCGATGGAACTACCAAAACACCGCTCTTGCATGCACTTAGATACCGTCATGACACACATGCGTGAAGACACCTTCTCTGTTTACCCAGAAGTGGTACGCAAAGATGTGAAATGCTGGAGCCTCACAGGCGATGAGTCTGGTGCCGTGAACGTGAAAGAAGAAGGTTACTTCGTTACCGCCATCGAAAAAGCACTTGGCGTTGACAAGCTCAACCTAATCACAACGGGCGGTGACAACTTCAACGCAGAACGTGAACAGTGGAACGATGCAAACAATGTCCTAACCGTCAAACCTGGGGTCGTGATTGGCTATGAAGGCAACACCTATACCAATGAAAAATACGACAAAGCAGGCATCACTGTTCTGTCTATTCCTGGTGACGAATTGGGCCGTGGCCGTGGCGGTGCACGCTGCATGAGCTGCCCAATTGAGCGTGACGGTATCTAGCCCTTAGGCTAATCAAATGGGTTGAGGCAAATTTCCTCTGCACGCCTCAACCCACCTTAGAAGAGATAGAATTATGAGCAAACAAACTGTTGTTGTTGCATTAGGTGGAAACGCGCTACTTCGTCGTGGTCAGCCATTAGAAGCAGATGTTCAACGTCGCAACATTGAAATTGCAGTCAAAACCATTTCCGAAATAGCCAAACACTATAACGTGGTGCTGGTGCATGGCAATGGCCCTCAAGTTGGCCTGCTGGCACTACAAGGTCTCGAATACAAAAAAGTAGCGCCGTACCCACTCGACGTATTGGGCAGTGAAACTCAAGGGATGATTGGCTACATGTTGATGCAAGAGTTCAAAAACATGCTGCCTGAACGCAACATTTCGTGCATGTTGACCCAAATGATGGTCGACCCGAAAGACCCTGCATTTGCCAACCCAACTAAACCGATTGGCCCAGTTTATCAAGAAGCAGAAGCGCGTGAATTGGCTGAGAAATACCACTGGACAGTCAAGCCCGACGGCCAATACTTCCGCCGTGTGGTTCCGAGCCCTCAACCGATAGGCATCGTCGAACATGATGCGATTTCCCAGCTTATCAGTGCCGGTCATTTAGTGATTTGCACCGGTGGTGGCGGTATTCCAGTCAAACGTGAAAACGGCAAATTAGTCGGTGTAGAAGCAGTGATAGACAAAGACATGTCTGCTGCCTTTCTTGCCAAACAATTGAACGCCGACGCGCTGCTGATTTTGACCGATGCTGACGCCGTTTACCTTGATTGGGGTAAACCAACCCAACATGCGCTGCGCAGCACAACGCCAAGCGAGCTTGCCAACTATCAATTTGATGCTGGTTCTATGGGGCCAAAAATTGAAGCCTCGTGCGAATTCATTCAACAAGGCGGGAAAGTCGTTGGGATCGGCGCGTTAGAAGATGGCCTACGCATCTTAGAAGGCACAGCAGGCACCAACATTACGCGTGACTAAAACATTGTTTTTAAATCTATTTTATAAACCGAATCTGTTTTTAACTTTAAACAACTGTTTTTAACTTTAAACAAATAGTAACGCTTTCTTCCACCCTCTCATCAGAAGCAAGCGTTGCAAATGAGGAAAAGATCATGGCTTTTAACTTACGCAATCGTAACTTTCTAAAACTTCTTGATTTCACTCCACGCGAAATCCAGCACCTATTGGATCTATCCCTTGAGCTGAAAAAAGCCAAATACAACGGTTATGAGCAGCCTCGTCTCAAAGGCAAAAACATTGCACTTATCTTTGAAAAAACCTCAACTCGCACTCGCTGTGCATTCGAAGTAGCAGCGTTTGACCAAGGTGCTCAAGTCTCCTACTTAGGCCCATCAGGTTCACAAATTGGCCACAAAGAGTCGATGAAAGATACCGCGCGCGTCTTAGGCCGTATGTATGACGGCATCGAATATCGCGGCTTTGGTCAAGAGATCGTTGAAGAGCTTGGTGCCTACGCTGGCGTACCAGTATGGAACGGCTTAACCGACGAATTCCACCCAACACAAATTTTGGCTGATTTCCTTACCATGATCGAACATGGCCGTGGCAAACGCCTCCATGAAATGAAATTTGCCTACCTCGGTGATGCACGCAACAACATGGGTAACTCCTTGATGGTGGGCGCTGCGAAAATGGGCATGGACATTCGCCTTGTTGCACCAAAAGCGTTCTGGCCAACCGAAGAATTAGTCGCGGAATGTCGCACTATTGCAAAGCAAACAGGCGCGAAAATTACGCTTACAGATGATGTTCAAGAAGGCGTTCAAGGCTGTGATTTCCTTTACACCGATGTTTGGGTATCGATGGGCGAAGCGAAAGAAGCATGGGCAGAGCGCATTGAATTGATGCTGCCTTACCAAGTGAATATGGCGATGTTAAAAGCCACTGGTAACCCACATGTGAAATTCATGCACTGCTTGCCTGCTTTCCACGGCGAAGATACCACCGTTGGCAAAGAGCTTGCGAAAAACTACCCAGTGCTTGCCAAAGGCGTTGAAGTGACCGATGAAGTGATTGAATCTGAGCATTCCATCGTGTTCGATGAAGCTGAAAACCGCATGCACACCATCAAAGCCGTGATGGTGGCCACCTTAGGTAACTAACTTAGGTAACGAATAGTAGATAATGAATGTAGGCGATGAATCGCCTACTTCATCTCTTTGATGTTGAATCGATGCGAGCTTGAATAAAGCTCGCATTTTTTTTCAGTCAATAACACTCACAAATCGCGCTTATGCTTTAGCTGTAAACGCGTAGTAAATAACATCGAAATTAAGCTAATTTCGCATAAAAATCCATTTTCTGGATATTTTCCAAAGAGTATTGCCAGCGTGTTTTTTGTCCGTATAATCCTTCGCAATTTGTCTAAACGGAGCAGAAAATGAACCGCAGCACTCCCCATCAACGCCATCCATTACACCCGGCGCCGGTCGAGTTAGCTGTTTTGTTTTTCTGTTCTGAACGTTATTGAAGCCTCCTATTTTAGGGGGCTTTTTTTTTAAGCAAAATTTCGCAAAGGCTAGTAGCCAAAGCGAACCATACAGAGGGAAGACACGTTATGGCGCATTCGTTATTTAACAAGCACATCATTTCCATTCCAGAACTGAGCCGCGCGGAACTGGAGCTGATTGTTGAAACCGCAACAAGGCTTAAAGCGGAACCAAACCCTGAACTTCTCAAAAATAAAGTAGTAGCAAGCTGCTTCTTTGAACCTTCTACACGTACCCGTTTGTCGTTTGAAACGGCAGTGCAGCGCCTAGGCGGCACAGTGATTGGTTTTGATAATGGCGGCAATACGTCACTTGCCAAGAAAGGGGAAACCTTAGCTGACTCGGTGCAAGTTATTTCCTCTTATGTCGATGCATTTGTTATGCGCCACCCACAAGAAGGCGCTGCACGTTTAGCCTCTGAGTTTTCCAACGGCGTCCCCGTAGTCAACGGTGGTGATGGAGCTAACCAACATCCAACTCAAACCTTGCTCGATCTGTTTTCCATTTATGAAACGCAAGGCAGGCTCGATAACCTTAACGTCGCGTTCGTCGGCGACTTAAAATATGGCCGCACCGTCCATTCGCTCACCCAAGCCTTATCGAAATTCAACAATGTACGTTTCTTTTTTATCGCCCCAGAAGTGCTGGCGATGCCAGATTACATTTGCGAAGAGCTCTCAGAGGCTGGCATTGCGTTTAGTTTGCACGCCAGCATTGAAGAGGTCGTGCCTGAACTGGATGTGCTGTACATGACGCGCGTACAAAAAGAGCGCTTTGATGCATCCGAATACGCACATATGAAATCGGCTTACATCTTAACCGCAGAAACATTAAAAGAAGCGCGCCACAATTTAAAAGTGCTGCACCCACTGCCTCGGGTCGATGAAATCACCACCGATGTCGATAAAACACCTTACGCCTACTATTTCCAACAAGCCGAAAACGGCGTTTATGCGCGTGAAGCTTTATTAGCCCTTGTTCTTAACCCAACCTTATAAGTAGGAGATAAAATCATGGTAAAAGAGACCCAATTACAAGTTGAAGCGATTCGTAACGGTAGCGTGATTGACCATATCCCTGCCAACCTTGGGATCAAAATTCTCTCTTTGTTTAAGTTAAATGAAACCAATCAACGTGTGACGATTGGCCTAAACCTACCCTCTTCTGCGTTAGGTAATAAAGATCTGATTAAAATAGAAAACCTTTATCTCACCAAAGAGCAAGCGAACCAATTAGCACTGTATGCCCCGAAAGCCACCGTCAATCAAATTGAAGAGTATAAAGTGGTCAACAAACTGACCCTCACTTTGCCAGAGAGAATTGACAGCGTATTTCGTTGCCCAAACAGCAACTGCATCTCTCATGGCGAGCCTGTCGAGAGCCGCTTTAAAGTGCAACTCAAACAAGAGAATGTGCATCTCAAATGCCACTATTGTGAGAAAGTATTCTCGCGCGAAATCATGACTGAACGTTGCTAAAACAGCACTAAGCGCGCATCCATCGCGTTTACAGCCCTGTCAGCCTCCAGCGTCCTAACTCGGCGCTGGACCAACTTACGAATCTTGCATATTTCCGTGCATATTATTCCATCAAATCAACATAAAACGCCAAAAATCAATCGGTAATCTAGTTTATTATTTGGTGATCCCCCGCAAAAAGCGACACATTGATTAATGTTAAGCTACAAGCATCAATAATAATCCCCCACCACTTATAGAGGGGAAAGAGCAATGCTCAACCGTTGCGCCATTGGCGTCAAACATAACGTGAACTCACACTCTATGGCTTTGGGAGTGTGCTGGCATGGTAAGGATCACCGATACCCCAGACGCAGTAGCGTGTATAAAAGGAACCGCCCGTGAACAGAAAAATCCCCCACGGCGCAATGCAAACCGATGACAAAACGTTAGCTTCCGCTTGTAAAAAAATCCTACAACAACAAAGTTTTGCTAACCAAAATGAGCTACGACTCAGGCTGATAGAGCTCGGCTACGAAGGCATTAGCCAATCCACTGTGTCACGCTTGCTTTCCCAACTTGGTGTGGTGAAAGTGCAAAATGCGTGCGGCAAAAAAGTGTACTGCATTACGGTCGAAACCGCGCCAGTGCGTGTTGAGTCATCTATCGCCTCACAAATTGAGTTTATCACTCACAATCAATCCACTGTGGTGGTGAAAACTCATCCTGGAAGTGCTCAATTAGTCGCACGATTGGTTGATATTGATCCCCACACTGAGATTTTAGGAACGGTCGGTGGTAATGACACTGTGCTTATTATTCCCAAAGACATCAATAATATTGAAGCGTGTGAAGCGGTGGTGAAAACTCGCCTAGGTGTCGCTTAACCCCCATCGCCCAGCCAAGTGAGGTCCACAACCTCACTTGGCTTTTCTCGCTTCACTGCCTCATCAGCGACGATTTTTCCATCACTGTGAAACTTATTGCGCCGAAAAGCGGTCTGATTGGGTTAAGATGACACTCACCTAATGAAGACTCGATTTTTGTATGCGCCTACTCTTTTCCTTTGTACTGCTAGCTCTGCTGACACTTTCCCAACCTGCGTTGGCGGTCTTCGGCAATGACAATCCATTCAATAGTGGTAACAACCTCGGTTTGGCCTCAGCCGACAATCAATTTGTCCCAGTTGACCAAGCGTTTCCTTTTCATGCCGAGCAGCAAGGTAAGCAGATCTTCTTAGATTGGCAGGTCAAGCAGGGCTATTACCTCTACCAAGATCGGATCAGTATCAGCGCCGAAAATGCGCAGCTTGGTGAAATCGAGATGCTCGATGGTCAGCCATATCACGATGAATTTTTTGGTGATGTGAAGATTTATACTGAACCACTGTTTGTCGACGTACCGCTCCTTAGCGTATCGGCAAACGCCAAATTAATTATCCAGTACCAAGGGTGTGCCAAAGCGGGCTTTTGCTATCCACCAGAAACGCGAATTATCGACCTTCAAGCTGTGGCAAGCGATACTCGCTCTGACAACAACACGGCTACCAATATGGCGAAAAGCGAAACAGATTCGCCAAAAGCGCCCGTGGCTGAACAAGACGGGCTAGCAAGCCGCCTCGCCGATTCTTGGTGGACACCGCTGCTATTTTTAGCACTTGGCGTTGGCCTCGCCTTTACCCCTTGCGTACTCCCGATGTACCCGATCCTCACCAGTATCGTGCTTGGTCGTGGTCAACTTTCACAACAGCGCGCGTTGATTTTATCGTTTATTTACGTGCAAGGTATGGCGCTCACTTATACCGTACTTGGCCTAGTCGTCGCTTCGGCTGGGTTACAATTTCAAGCCGCGATGCAGCACCCTTATGTACTGATTGGTCTCAGTACCCTATTTGTGCTACTCGCCCTGTCGATGTTTGGCGTTTATACCTTGCAACTGCCAAGCAAAGTGCAGACGTGGCTAAGCAGCCTGAGCAATAAGCAGCAAGGCGGGAACAGTCTTGGCGTGTTTGCCATGGGCGCGATTTCCGGTTTGGTTTGCTCACCGTGCACCACCGCGCCTCTTTCTGGCGCGCTGCTGTATGTCGCGCAAAGTGGCGATCTGTTCACTGGTGCGATTGCACTGTATGCCTTAGCAATGGGCATGGGGATTCCACTGATCTTGGTCGCCGTATTTGGTAACAAACTGCTACCTAAAGCGGGTGGCTGGATGGAGAGAGTCAAAACACTATTTGGCTTTATTTTACTGGCTGCGCCGATCTTCTTACTCGAACGCTTATTGCCACCAATGTGGTCAACGGCACTCTGGTCCGCGCTTGGGATCGCCGCGTTTGGTTGGCTCTATCATTGTAAAAACAGCTTGCCGTTTGGTGGCTGGAAACAGAGCATGGTTGGCATTATTGCGCTATTGGGTCTGTTTGCTTCAGCGCAACCTGCACTGGATGCATGGTTTAAGCCAGAACAAGCCAACCTAGCAAGCCGTAGCCATGTCGAGTTTATTCGGGTGAATAATATTGCCGAGCTCAACTTGCAGTTGAGCCAAGCCAAATTAGCAGGCAAACCCGTCATGCTCGATTTCTACGCCGACTGGTGCGTGGCATGTAAAGAGTTTGAAAAATACACTTTCCATCAGCAAGAGGTCGCGCAGAAACTGCAAAACTTTGTGCTATTGCAAGCGGACGTCACCAAAAATCAGCCACAAGATATTGAGCTGCTCAAGGCGATGAACGTGCTAGGGTTACCGACGATTGATTTTTGGAATGCGCAAGGTGAACGCGTTTCAAACGCGCGTATCAGCGGTTTTATGCCAGCCGATCGCTTTTTAGCGCACCTCATCGCCCACCAGCTTTAAGGTTTACCCGTTATTGCCGCCAGTTTGAGCAAGCCATTGCAACCGTCGGCAATAATGGCGCGTGAACGCCATCACTTCTTCTCGAACCGCTTGGCATGCACCACTCTCAGATCAGGCTCAGTCACTACTAAGTCTCAGACAAAAAGTGGATACAGTTCAGACTTTTAGCGTATAAAGATTGTTCAGCGAGAGATCGCGGTCAATAATCGATTTAACGACATTGCTAAAAGTGTAAAACGTCATGGATTCGACCTACACCATCATCATTGCTGACGACCACCCTCTGTTTCGCAATGCGCTATTTCAATCAGTGCATATGGCGATAAGCGGTGCCAATTTATTGGAAGCGGATTCGCTAGATGCCCTGTTAGCCTTATTAACCAAACAGAGCGATGTGGATTTGCTGCTGTTGGATCTCAAAATGCCAGGCGCAAATGGGATGTCAGGGCTCATTCACTTGCGAGCCGAATACCCTGATTTACCGATTGTGGTGATTTCAGCCAGTGAAGAGCCTTCGGTAGTAGCGCAAGTAAAAAGCCATGGCGCGTTTGGCTTTATTCCGAAATCGAGTGACATGCGCGCGCTGATCGCAGCACTCAATCAAGTCCTAGCCGGTGACCCATTTTTCCCTGAAGGGCTAATTGCCAATCACGCCGCGTGCAATGATTTAACCAAGAAAATTGCCGCCTTAACCCCGCAACAATACAAAGTATTAGGCATGCTCTCTGATGGGCTACTCAACAAACAAATCGCCTATGAGCTTAATGTTTCTGAGGCGACCATCAAAGCGCACATGACGGCTATTTTCCGTAAACTTGGGGTTAAAAACCGCACTCAAGCAGTAATTTTACTCAATGAGTTGGGCGAGTAGTCGGCTACTCGCTCGCTTCATCTAACGTCTCTTCTAAAGGTAATCGTAAACCGACTTTGGTTGCTTGCCAATCGGCCACATCCGCTACCACCAGATACAGACCTTGCCATTCAAAATGGTCACCCAGTACTTGTGTGGCTCCGAGCTCTTGGATCAGCAAATCGTTGAGCGTCATCTCTTGATTGAGGTGCTCAATCGTCAAACCATAGTAGACTGCGACATCAACGAGTTTTGCATCCACATCCAAAAAGAAGTCACCAAAGAAGCGCTCTAACGAGGCTTTTTCTGGCGCTTCACTAAATAGGTTGCTCAGTGATTCGAGATCTTTCTCCTGTGCTAACACGCACAAGACATCGCCCTCTTGCAACTTAGTGCTGCCCGATGGGTGAAGCAGTTGCTCGTCACGAAACACGGCGGTAATACGTGTTCCTTCAGGCATAGAGAGGTTGCGTAATGGCTCACCAATACACCATTTATCTTGTTTGAGTTTATAGACCAACATTTCCCATTCGCTGCACGGGTATATCTCAACACCGGTACGTGAAATTGGCTCAGGTTTGGGCGGTAGTTCAACGCGAGCCAAAGCGGCCGCTTTCATCAAGGTCCCCCCTTGTACCACTAGCGACACCATCACCACGAAGAAGGCTAAGTTAAAATAGAGCTGCGCATTCGGTAAACCCGCCATCATTGGGAAAACCGCTAAAATAATGGGTACTGCGCCGCGCAGTCCAACCCAAGAGATAAACCACTTTTCACGCGCAGTAAATGCTTTGAATGGCAATAAACCAATCCATACAGAAATGGGGCGCGCAAACAAAATCATACCAAAGGCGAGCGCAAAGCCCGGCACAGCAATGCTCAGCAATTCTGAAGGTGTGACCAATAACCCAAGTACCAAGAACATGCCAATTTGGCTAAGCCACGTCATCCCATCCAGTACGTTCAAAATGGAATAGCGGCAACGGGTCGGTTTATTGCCCAGCAATAAACCCGTCAAGTAGATGGATAAAATACCACTGCCGCCGAGTGAATTGGACAGTGCAAAGATAATCAAACCGCCACTGATGGCCAAAATGGAGTAGAGCCCTTCTGGAAGTTGATTGCTATTAATCAGCTTCCAGAGCAGCCAACCTCCGGCTAATCCAAATAAAGCCCCGAGGCCAAATTGCTGGATAAAACTCAGCAGCAAGAATCCTGCGCTGAGATCATCGCCTTGGCTACCCAGTACCGCAATTAATGTCACGGTTAAAAACACCGCCATTGGATCGTTAGTGCCCGATTCAATCTCTAACGTTGAACCGACGCGCTCATTCAAGCTTCGTCCTTTCAGCAGGGAAAAAACCGCCGCCGCATCGGTTGAGCCAACAATCGCACCCACCAAAATACCTTGCAGCAATTCCAAATTAAACAGCCATGCCGCCATCAAGCCGGTGAGAATGGTGGTGATCGCCACCCCAAACGTCGCTAACGAGACTGACGGCCAAAAGGCAATCCGAAAACTGGCAACACGGGTACGCATGCCGCCATCTAATAGGATGATGGCAAGCGCTAAGTTACTGACTAAATAAGCAATCGGATAATTATCAAATAAGATGCCACCGGGGCCATCCTCCCCAGCTAACATACCCACCAATAAAAAAACGAGCAGAATAGGAATTCCTAACTTAGAAGAGACTGGACTTAACAACACACTTAATGCAATCAGCAAAGCACCTACGAGAAAAAAACCATTGATAGCGATTGCATCCATATTCCTTCCTTATTGATTTAATTATTATTGATTGAATAACCAACATAAATACGCGTTCCATTGTGCCTTAGTTTAATCCGTTTTTAAGACAACTTTATGTAAACATTGATCGTTTTTATCGCGGCATGAATAACCAACCACATAAAAAATCGTTAACTCGCCATGAGCGATTTTCCAATCAAGAGCTTATGATCTTATACTTTTGGCTAATTTAACATTTAATCAACATAAGAAAGGCCTTCTAAATTGAGGAATTTCATTTAGTTACAATGAATTGGAAAAAACAACCTCCCGACTAAAGTTGCACAGACCCACCACCCTTTCACTGCTATCTTAATTTCGTAACATTAAATTAACACTACGATATACAAACCGAAGGAGAAGGTCATGGCGTTCCAATCAACCGAACATGCTCAAGCCTACTGGAAGGAAAACTTGGGAATTATGGGCTCACTGCTGGCAGTGTGGTTCTTGGTATCATATGGTGCAGGCGTTCTTTTCGTCGACGCACTGAATACGATTCATTTAGGCGGGTTCAAACTAGGGTTCTGGTTCGCACAACAAGGGTCCATCTATACCTTTGTCGCCTTGATCTTTATTTACGTTGTGCGCATGAATGCGCTCGACAAGAAATACAACGTGCAGGAAGACTAAGAGGTTTACGAAATGGATATTCAAACTTGGACGTTTATTCTGGTCGGTATTACGTTTGCACTCTATATCGGCATTGCCATTTGGGCCCGTGCAGGATCGACCAGTGAATTCTATGTTGCTGGCGGTGGTGTTCACCCTGTTGCCAACGGCATGGCAACCGCAGCGGACTGGATGTCAGCCGCTTCATTTATCTCAATGGCGGGTATCATCTCGTTCATTGGCTATGATGGTACCGTGTACTTGATGGGCTGGACAGGCGGCTATGTGTTATTGGCACTTTGCCTTGCACCTTATTTGCGTAAATTTGGCCAGTTCACCGTGCCAGATTTTATCGGTGAGCGATACTACTCAAAAACCGCGCGCATGGTGGCGGTATTTTGCGCCATCTTTATCTCGTTTACTTATGTTGCGGGGCAAATGCGCGGCGTCGGCGTGGTATTCTCTCGTTTCCTCGAAGTGGATATTAACGTTGGTATCGTCATCGGTATGGGGATCGTGTTCTTCTATGCGGTACTCGGTGGCATGAAAGGCATCACTTATACGCAAGTTGCACAATTCTGCGTGCTCATTTTCGCCTTCCTTGTTCCCGCCATTTTCACCTCGATCATGATGACAGGTAACCCTCTGCCACAAATTGGTATGGGCTCAACCATTACTGGTACCGATGTTTACCTACTCGATAAACTCGATGGCTTAACTCAAGAGCTCGGCTTCACCGCTTATACCGAAGGCAACAAGAGCACGGTTGACGTGTTCTTTATCTGCGCAGCCTTGATGGTGGGTACTGCTGGTCTTCCTCACGTCATTATTCGCTTCTTCACTGTGCCTAAAGTGCGTGATGCGCGTATCTCAGCAGGTTGGGCATTGCTGTTCATCTCTTTGCTATATACCACAGCGCCAGGTGTTGCTGCTTTTGCTCGCGTGAACATGATTGAGACCATTAATGGCCCAGACATGCAAGGCGTACCCGCAACAGACGCGCCTACTTGGTTTAAGAACTGGGAGAATACTGGCCTTGTAAGCTGGAAAGATAAGAACAACGACGGTCGTATGTTCTACTCTGGCGATGAGCGCAACGAGATGAACATTAACCGTGACATCATCGTATTGGCGTCTCCTGAACTGGCAAAACTGCCAAACTGGGTGGTTGGCTTACTCGCAGCTGGGGGTTTAGCAGCTGCGCTTTCGACAGCTGCAGGTCTTTTATTGGTTATCTCAACGTCAATTTCTCACGACTTATTGAAGAAAGGCTTCAAACCAAACATGACCGATAAACAAGAGCTGCTAGCTGCACGCTTAGCCGCCATCATTGCGATTGTGGGTGCTGGTTACCTAGGCATTAACCCACCGGGTTTTGTGGCTCAGGTGGTGGCGTTTGCCTTCGGCTTGGCAGCCGCCTCCTTCTTCCCGGCCATTATTTTGGGCATCTTCTACAAGAAGATGAATAAAGAAGGCGCGATCGCGGGCATGGTCGCAGGGATTATCTTTACTGCAACCTACATCATCTACTTCAAATTCATTAACCCGGCAGCCAGCACGCCAGATAACTGGTTGTTTGGTATCAGCCCTGAAGGCATTGGTACGTTAGGTATGTGTTTGAACTTCGTGGTATCGATTGTGGTGAATAAATTTACCGCAGAAGTTCCAACCGAAGTGCAAGAAATGGTGGAGTCAATCCGCTTCCCGAAAGGCGCGGGGCAAGCTCACGACCACTAATCTTCACCTGCGAGCGTCATGCTCGATGTTCGCTCCGCAGTGAAGTGTGATAACAACCATAAAGCCGATGCCCACGCATCGGCTTTATGCTGCATGCTTAACTGACTCGATTCAACAGCGCGCGCAGTTTGAGTGGTTTTATCGGTTTGGGAATAAAGCTAAAGCCATTGGATTTAATCGCATCCATCATCTCTTCAGTGCGATCAGCGCTGATGATGACCCCTTCAAAGCTATCTCCAAGCCGCAAGCGACACTGCTGCAACACTTCTAAACCAGTGCGACCATTATCTAAGCGGTAATCCGACAAAATAACATCAGGCAACCAATTGTTTTCTAATGCTTTCAGACTTTGCAGTAAGTCCGCTGCTACTTTGACATCACACCCCCACCTTGCGAGCAGATCGTTCATGCCGACTAAAATATCAGCTTCGTTGTCCACACACAGTACGCGCAGATGATTTAGATCAGATGGCATACCTTGCTCTATCGCCAGGGTCGGAGCCTGTTTGACAGCTTCAGCGCGCGTCAAAGAGAGCGAAAACACGCTGCCTTTTCCATGCCAAGAGCGCATCGAAATTTCATGACCCAGCACATATGCAATGCCTTTTGAAATCGCTAAACCGAGCCCCAAACCTTGGTCCGAACGGACTTGGCTACCACGGTTAAACTCTTCGAAGATTTCTTGCTGCTTATCTTGCTCGATACCAATGCCATTATCCCAAACATCAATCCTGACCTGATCTCGCACTCGACGTACACCCAACACCACTTTACCTTTAGGGTTATAGCGAAACGCGTTAGTGAGAAAGTTTTGTACCACGCGACGCAATAATTTAGGGTCAGACATCACATAGAGCGAGGATGGGATCACTTTAAAATCAATCCCTTGCTGCTTAGCTAAGGCGCTAAATTCAGCGTTAAGATTCGAAAATACATCATTAATAGCAAAGCTATGAGAATGCACATCGAGCTTGCCGGACTCTAAACGTGAAATATCCAGCAAATCACCAATCAGATCTTCAGCCGCGCCCAGAGCACTCTCTATATAACCCGCCAACGTTTTCACTTCCGTCTCTTTGGCCACCTCCGAGAGCGAAGAGGCAAACAGGCGCGCAGCGTTCAACGGCTGCATTAAATCGTGGCTGACAGCGGCCAAAAAGCGCGATTTTGATTGCGATTCTTGGTCTGATTTTTGAGTTGCCGCCACCAAGCGTTTGTTGAGGGTTTCAAGCTCTAGGGTTCGTTGGTGCACGCGCTCTTCCAAGGTTTCATTGGCCTCTTTTAATGCCTGCTCCGCTTCGCGAAAAACGGTGATGTCGCTAAAGCTCATCACAAATCCGCCGCCCGGCATCGGGTTGCCTTGCACTTCAATAACTCGTCCATCAGGACGAATACGCGCCGAGGTGTGTCTGGTTCCTTGCTCAAGGTGATACACCCGCCGCCGCACGTGATCCTCTGGGTCACCAGGGCCGCATAATCCGTGTTGCGCGTTGTGCCGTATCACATCCGCAATCGGCCTCCCCACTTGAATCAGCCCAGCGGGAAACTCAAACAGTTCGAGATAGCGTTGATTCCACGCCACCAGCCGTAGCTTTTTATCGACCACGGTAATTCCTTGACCAATATGCTCAATGGCCCCTTGCAATAAGCCGCGACTAAAGTCGTACAGCTCGGATGCTTCATCAACAATGGTCGCCACTTCCTCAAGCTGCATGTTGCGTCCTTGCAGCGCGGAAGTGAGCACCAATTTGGCTGAAGAAGCACCAAACACCCCCGCCAGCACTCTTTCTGTATGACGGATTAAGGTAGATGGCGCTTGTTGGTTAGGTAGTAACGTCTCTCTCTGCTGGCTCCAATATTGGCGAAAAGCAGTGCGAACGCGAGTGCGCCCCACAAAACGGGCGGCCAACATTTCAAGCTCAGCCACTGTCACGCGGCTTTGATACAAGCTGAGATTCTCACTCTCAGGCAGCGGCGTACCGACAAAAGAGGCCGATTGTAAACGCTCACTCAAACTCGGACGAGTCACCATAGAGACAACAACGTAGCAGAATGTGTTGAGTGCAACACTGAGCATCATGCCCCAATCTGAGTTTTTCAGCCCCATCTGCACCAACCAATCCGGCGGGGTGATCATCCATAACAGAACGTTACTTTGTGCATCGCCCGCCAGCATGTCGGTTTGGCTCATTAAAGTTACTAGCCACACAGTAAAACCGACCGCCAATCCAACATAAACGCCTTTGCGGTTTCCTTCACGCCAGTACATGCCACCAATCAATGAAGGGGCAAATTGGGTAATCGCCGCAAATGAGAGAAAACCGATCGCCGATAAAGAACCAATCGCATCCAACGCCTGATAAAAGCCCCAAGCACCAAGCAGCAGCAACAGAATCAACCCGCGACGGATGTTGAGCAACAACCCAGATAAATGACGGTAGTTGCGCTGAGTTAAGCGCATGCGGCGCAGCAGAAGCGGCATCACCAAATCATTAGAAACCATGATAGCCAATGCGATGGTCGAGACAATCACCATGCCGCTGGCCGCTGATGTGCCACCTAAAAACGCCAGTAAGGCTATCTGCTCTGCGCCCACCGACATAGGCACGCTGAGTACATAAGTATCGGCAGGGCTGCCGCTTAACAAACTTTGCCCAACCCATGCAATAGGTAGAACAAATAACCCCATCAAAGTCAGGTAAAGAGGAAATAACCAGCGCGCCGTGTGTAGATCTTGCGCGCGTTCATTTTCTACCACCATGGTATGAAACTGACGCGGTAAGCAGATGATCGCCATCATGGTTAATACGGTGTGGATCAACAGCGTTGGCCAGTTGGGCGCTTGATACGTCTGCTGAGCAATCGCACTTAGATCAACCGTTTCACGGCTTGAAGCCAGATAAATGATGAAACCGCCCACGGTTAAAAAAGCGACCAATTTAACAATAGATTCAAACGCAATCGCCATCATCATGCCGCGGTGGTGCTCGGTGTTATCAATATGCCGTGTACCAAACAGCATGGTAAATAGCGCTAAAGCCGCGACCACAAACCACGAGACGTGATAATTCTGATAACCAAATTGCGTAGCGAGGTTGGGGGCGACAATCTCAAGCCCCATAGTGATGCCGCGCAGTTGCAAGGCGATGTAAGGTAAAATGCCCACCACGGCAATCAAAGTTACGGTTACCGCTAATCCTTGCGATTTTCCGTAGCGAGCAGCAATAAAATCGGCGATGGAGGTAATATGTTCGCGCTTCGCGATCAAAATCAGCCGCGCCAACATACGCCAGCCAAGGGTAAACACTAAAATAGGCGCAATGTAGATAGGCAGAAATGACCAAGGGTTGCTAGCCGCTTGACCGACAGTGCCGTAAAAAGTCCAAGAGGTGCAATAAACCGCGATCGATAAGCTGTAGATCCACGGTCGCCATTTCGCCAGCCATTGGCTTTGCCTATCACCATACCAAGCGACGAGAAACAGCACGCCTAAGTAAGCGAGCGAAACGGGAACGACGATCCATCCTTGCATTTGATATCCTTATCGGTTCAAAAAAGCCTCTTCAAAGAAGAGGCTTCATTTAACTAAGGATAATTTTTAATCTCAATCAGTTAAGGTTAATTCTGTGCTTCAGGCGCTGCTTTCATTACCTCAGTACCTGACTCATTGGATGATGTGGGTTCGACTTTAATCAACAGCGCCAAGATGCCCATTGCCGCCATCGCCCAAAATACATTAGCGCCCCAGCGTTCATAACCCCAGCCACTCAAGGTGGTCATCAAAGCAATAAATGCCCCAAGTGGAATGGCATTATACAGCGCTTGCATAGCCACCATTTTGCTTTGCGGTGCGTGCTGAATGTATTGAATCGCCGCTATATGCGCCATCGCAAACGTCACCCCATGTAGCAGTTGAATCGTCCCTAGCGCAAGCAGCGCGGTGGTCGACGCCATTAACGTCCAACGCACCACAACCCCAATCGACGCGACAACAAATAATGTGCGTAGTGACCAGCCTGAAAAAAGGCGTTTGCTGAGCGCAAATACCGCGACTTCAGCGGCAACCCCAAGGCTCCATAAATAGCCAATCAGCTCTTCCGAATGCCCCGCCGCTTTCCAGTGAATCGAACTGAAACTGTAATACGCCGCGTGACTGCCTTGGATCAGCGCCGCTAAAATCAAGAATTTTATCACTGGCCACTCACGCAATAACTGCGTCAGTTTCGGCCGGACGGCATGTGCATCACCAACCGTCACGGGCATTGGGTTGGGATTGCGCAAGCTAATCAGTAGCGAAACAAATACCCCAGCCAAGGCGGTGTAGAGGATCATGTCAGAACCATAACGTGCCACAAGTACGCCAAC
The DNA here is from genome assembly GCF_963887575.1 of Vibrio sp. 3-2(1). Classification (NCBI taxonomy): domain Bacteria; kingdom Pseudomonadati; phylum Pseudomonadota; class Gammaproteobacteria; order Vibrionales; family Vibrionaceae; genus Vibrio; species Vibrio sp. 3-2(1). The sequence goes on from NZ_CAWPGB010000055.1 coordinate 216,575, forward strand.
CACGGTAGAACCAGCGATAAAAGCCACCGACCCCCATAAGCGGGTGCGACCATAATCGAGCATTTTTAAGCGCGCATAATAGTTAGCCATCGCATCGGATAGCGGCACCACGGGGCCACAGCAAAGGTTAAACAACACAGTAGCTAACGCCATCAGCCAGAAACTGCCGCCCGTAAAGAAGTGAAAACCAATAAATAAAAACGCCGCCAAACTTAACCAACGCAGTGCTGGTAGAAGAAGCTCGGCCTTATGGATACGCGGCGTAATCACCAAATTAGCGACGCAACGCGTAGCAAAGCCCATACCGATTAATACGCCGATATCGGTTGCTGATACGCCTTGGTTTTCAAACCACAGCGCCCAAAATGGCAAATAGACACCATACGCAAAGAAGAAACCAATAAAGTACTGCGATATCCAACCATATGGAGAGGGGTTAAGCATGATTCATCCTGAACAAAACGAGGGAGAGAAAACGGCCGTATTATGCAGGCAGTTTAAGATTCTAAAAAGGGAAGTTTACTGATAAATCTGTTTCCTTATTCACAACCTTGCGGGTCATATCACTCATTAGACCAAAGTCGTCTGGAGGTAGTGGCGATTTTTGTCACACTTAGATAGGAATTTCTTCTGAGTGACGATCGTTATGCCTGACAAATTCAACATGCAGTCACCGCCCTTTGACCGCTTAACACCGCCGCAGCAACAGCGACTTCGCTCATCCTTGGATGTGGCGTATTTTCGTAGCAACGATCTGCTGCAGGCCAGTGACAGACCCAGCGTGTATCTACACGTACTGATCAAAGGCGCGGTCGAAGAACGCTCGCCAGATGGCAAAGAGATTTTTGCTCACTACGCCAACGATGACATGTTTGATGTACGCGCGCTGTTTGAAGAAAAAGCCAAGCATCAGTACGTGGCGCTGGAAGACACCTTAAGTTATCTTCTGCCGAAAGCGGTCTTTCTCGAACTGTATAATGACAACGGTCAGTTCGCCGCCTACTTCGACAATAACCTCGCCAAACGCCAAGCTTTGCTTGATGTAGCACACCAGCAGAAGAATTTAGCTGAATTTATTTTAACTAAGGTGGATGACTCAATTTACCATCCACCGATGATTTTAAACCCAGATCAACCGCTCAACCAAGTGACCCAGCAATTACGCGATAACGGAGTTGATGCAGCCTTAGTTCGTCTTGCCGAGCATGATCAACGCTTAATCGAAAACCCCAGTGCGTCCCCCTATGCTATCGTCACGCGCACCAATATGCTGCATTCCGTCATGCTCGATAACCACTCGCTCGATACCCCTGTTGGGGAAATTGCTACCTTTCCTGTGCTGCATATCAACGATGGCGATTTTCTGTTTAATGCGATGATCGCCATGACGCGCAACCGCATAAAACGGGTGATGGTGTGCGATGGCCATCAAGCCGTTGGTATGCTGGACATGACACAAATTCTCAGTGCTTTCTCCACTCATTCTCACGTGCTGACGTTAAGTATTGCTCGCGCCAACTGCGTGGAAGAGCTAGCTCTCGCCTCCAACAAACAGCGGCAACTGGTTGAAAGCCTAATCAACAATGGCATTCGCACTCGTTTTATTATGGAGCTGATTTCAGCGGTCAATGAACAGATCATCGAAAAAGCCTTTCATTTGGTTGTGCCGCCCGCGCTGCATGATCACTGCTGCTTGATCGTACTCGGCTCCGAAGGCCGTGGAGAGCAGATCCTCAAAACCGACCAAGATAACGCGCTGATCATCAAAGATGGCTTGCAGTGGCATCAAATGGGTGTGGTCATGGACACACTCACCCACACCTTACAGCAGCTCGGCTATCCGCTTTGTCCGGGCAATGTGATGGTCAATAATCCGAAATGGGTTAAAAGCCAAACTGAGTGGAAAACCACGCTTAGCCAATGGGTGAAAGCGGCCAAACCCGAGCAAGTGATGGACATTGCGATCATGGCCGACGCACACGCCGTCGCGGGCAACAAACACTTATTGGCCCCTATTAAACAGCACTTGAGCCATTTAATGGCCGACCAAGAATTGATTTTGATGGAGTTTACTCGCCCCGCGCTGAGCTTTTCTGTGCCACTCACGCTGTTTGGCACTGTGAAACACTCCAAATCTGGCTTAGATATTAAACAAGGTGGCATTTTCCCGATTGTGCATGGCATTCGCGCCCTAAGCCTTGAACATCAAGTTCAACAAAACAACACCTTTGAACGCATCGAGGCGCTAGTAGAGCAACGGGTTTTGGAAAAAGAAACCGCCGATAATCTCAGTGAAGCGCTCAAACAGTTCTTTAAATTGCGCTTAGCTCAGCAACTGAGCAATCAACACAGCACCAATAAACTCGATTTAAAACAGCTCGACCGAACCGAGCGTGACCTGCTCAGGCACAGTTTACACGTGGTGAAAAAATTCAAGCAGTGGCTTGGCTATCACTATCAAATTCGCGAATAGTGGAGTCTGAAAATTGAATTGGTTTACACGCCATTATTGGTTTCACAAACTAAAAGACTCGCCTTATCGGCCGCTGTTTGCAACGCCGATGCAAGGGGAATATGTATCGCTCGATTGCGAAACCACCAGCCTTGACCCGAATCGCGCCGAGTTAGTGACGATTGCCGCCACCAAAATTATCGACAACCGTATTTTAACCAGCCAGCCATTTGAAGTGCGTTTGAGCGCGCCACAATCGCTCGACTCGGGTTCAGTCAAAATCCACAAAATTCGCCATCAAGATCTGGTCGATGGCATCGACGAGCAAGAGGCCATCACACACCTATTAGACTTTATCGGCAACCGACCTTTAGTGGGCTACCACATTCGTTATGACAAGAAAATCCTCGACCTCGCTTGTCGGCGACATTTAGGCTTTCCGCTGCCCAATGCTCTCATCGAGGTAAGTCAGATCTATCATGATCAGTTAGAGAGAATGCTGCCGAACGCGTACATCGACCTCAGCTTAGAGGCGATTTGTCGCCATCTCGACTTGCCGATTCAGGATAAACACGACGCGCTGCAAGATGCCATCGCCGCGGCATTAGTGTTTGTGCGCTTGACCAAAGGTGATCTACCTCCCTTTGTTGCACCTTACTCGCGCTAGCACTTACCCCACACTCATCCTAAAGTCTAATTGTAGAAAATCGCACTCTGACTGACAGTTACCCACATACAGATTTTCCTTTCAGCGCAATTTGATCGCCAATCAACAGGGAAATTGTTCGAATTCACAAGGAGAAAAGCAATGAGTGAAGCCCACGTTTATCCGGTAAAAGAGAACATCAAAGCCAAAACACATGCGGATAATGACACTTACCTAGCGATGTACCAACAATCAGTGACCGACCCAGAAGGCTTCTGGAGTGAACACGGCAAGATTGTGGATTGGATTAAGCCTTTCACTCAAGTGAAACAAACCTCGTTTGATACTGGCCATGTAGATATTCGCTGGTTTGAAGACGGCACATTAAACGTCTCCGCTAACTGCATCGATCGCCACCTTGCCACTCGTGGTGATGAAGTGGCGATTATCTGGGAAGGTGACGATCCGGCTGACGATAAAACCCTCACCTTTAACGAACTCCATCAACAAGTGTGTCGCTTTTCTAATGTGTTAAAAGATCAAGGAGTACGCAAAGGAGATGTGGTCTGTCTTTACATGCCAATGGTGCCAGAAGCAGCCGTTGCGATGCTCGCTTGTACTCGAATTGGCGCAGTGCACACTGTGGTGTTTGGTGGCTTTTCACCGGAAGCCCTTTCCGGTCGCATCATTGATTCCGATTCCAAAATAGTCATCACTGCCGACGAAGGTGTACGTGGCGGTCGCGCTGTGCCCTTGAAGAAAAACGTCGATGAAGCCTTGACCCACCCTGAAGTGAAAAACATCAGCAAAGTCATCGTGTTTAAACGCACTGGTGGCCAAATTGACTGGCACGAACATCGTGATGTGTGGTGGCATGAAGCGACCGCAAAAGCTTCCGACCACTGCCCAGCCGAAGCCATGAAAGCGGAAGATCCCCTCTTCATCCTCTACACCTCTGGTTCAACGGGTAAACCCAAAGGTGTGCTGCACACAACCGGTGGCTACCTTGTTTACGCGGCGATGACCTTCAAATATGTGTTTGACTATCAGCCGGGCGAAGTGTTTTGGTGTACCGCCGATGTGGGCTGGATCACTGGCCACACCTACTTGGTTTACGGTCCTTTGGCCAATGGTGCAAAAACCGTTCTGTTTGAAGGGGTCCCCAACTACCCAGACACCAACCGCATGAGTCAAGTGGTGGATAAACACCAAGTCAACATTCTTTACACTGCGCCGACCGCTATTCGCGCCTTGATGGCGAAAGGCAATGAAGCCGTCAAAGAGACGTCACGCACCAGTTTGCGCATTATGGGTTCGGTGGGAGAACCAATTAACCCAGAAGCGTGGGAGTGGTACTACAAAACCATCGGCAACGAGAAATCACCGATTGTCGACACATGGTGGCAAACCGAAACGGGTGGCATTTTAATTACGCCACTGCCGGGCGCGACAGCACTTAAACCGGGTTCGGCCACACGGCCATTTTTTGGCGTGCAACCAGCCTTGGTCGATAACATGGGCAACATCATTGAAGGGGCTGCCGAAGGTAACTTGGTTATTTTAGATTCATGGCCGGGTCAAATGCGCACCGTTTATGGCGATCATGACCGTTTTGAACAAACCTATTTTTCAACCTTCAAAGGTATGTATTTCACCAGTGATGGCGCACGCCGCGATGAGGATGGCTACTACTGGATAACGGGCCGCGTGGATGACGTGTTAAACGTTTCTGGCCACCGCATGGGCACCGCGGAAATTGAATCAGCTTTGGTTGCTTTTGATAAAATTGCAGAAGCGGCAATTGTCGGCGTACCACACGATATTAAAGGCCAAGCCATTTATGCTTACATCACCTTAAATGATGGCGTCTACCCCAGTGCCGAGTTGCACAAAGAGGTCAAAGATTGGGTACGAAAAGAGATTGGCCCAATTGCAACGCCCGATGTACTGCACTGGACCGATTCACTGCCCAAAACCCGTTCTGGCAAAATCATGCGCCGTATTTTGCGTAAAATCGCCACCGGCGACACCAGCAATTTGGGCGATACCTCGACACTGGCCGATCCTAGCGTAGTGGATAAATTGATCGCCGAAAAAGCAGAATTGTCTTAACGCTAACGATTCTACCTGCCGCGAGGCATTGAGATGATTAAGCCGTCACACTTGTGGCGGCTTTTTCTTTCCCTCTCAGTTCTTCTCATTCTGTTAACTCGGTTGCAGAATTAAATGAGTAAACTATCTGATAAGACCAGTAAATTGCTGCCATTTGCGCTGAATTAGCTATAATCTTGGGCAATTTCTTAAATTCAGGGAATTTTTGACGAAAAATTCACTCTGACCTAAGAATAATATGGGAATATTAATATTCGTTTCACGATATAGGGAGATGTCGACACAATGACTGCTAAATCTCGCATTCTGGTCTTAAATGGGCCAAATCTTAACCTGTTAGGGCTACGTGAACCTGCACATTATGGTTCTGACACCTTAGCGCACATTGTCGAGACATTACGCGAACAAGCGCAAAAAGCAGATATTGAGTTAGAACATCTTCAATCGAACCGCGAATATGAGCTGATCGAAGCCATCCATGCCGCTTACGGCAAGGTCGACTTCATCATCATTAATCCCGCCGCATTGACGCACACCAGTGTGGCACTGCGCGATGCGTTATTGGGTGTCGCCATCCCATTTATTGAAGTGCATCTATCCAACGTTCACGCACGTGAACCTTTTCGCCACCACTCCTATCTGTCGGATAAGGCGCAAGGGGTGATTTGCGGGTTAGGTGCACAAGGTTATGAATTTGCTCTTGCAGCTGCCATAAAAGCGCTACAGGCAAAATAACCCACAGACGATCAACGACAAACAAACACTCTACGGCCCAACCTTAAGGGCTGACGTATTCACAAGATAAAGAGAAAGAAAAGATGGATATTCGTAAAATCAAGAAGCTTATCGAACTGGTAGAAGAATCTGGCATTTCTGAACTAGAAATCTCTGAAGGTGAAGAATCGGTACGCATCAGTCGTAACACTGCGCCAGTACAGATGGCTCAGATGCATTACGCTGCACCAGCGCCAGCACAACAAGCCGCGCCAGTCGCTGCCCCTGCGCCAACGGCTGAAGCCGCCGCGCCTGTAGCGCCAAAAGGTCACCAAGTACTTTCGCCAATGGTCGGTACTTTCTACCGCTCACCAAGTCCAGATTCAAAAGCGTTCATCGAAGTCGGTCAAAGTGTTTCAGTCGGTGACACACTATGCATCGTTGAAGCGATGAAAATGATGAACCAAATCGAAGCCGATAAAGCAGGTATCGTTACGGCAATCCTACTTGAAGACGGCCAGACCGTTGAATTCGACCAACCGCTTGTTGTTATCGAATAATCGAGGTTTGCTTTATGTTAGATAAATTAGTCATCGCGAATCGAGGTGAAATTGCACTTCGTATTCTGCGCGCATGTAAAGAGCTTGGTATCAAAACTGTTGCCGTGCACTCAACTGCCGATCGTGATTTAAAACACGTACTGCTGGCCGACGAAACCATCTGTATTGGCCCAGCTCGTGGTATTGACAGCTACTTAAACATTCCACGCATTATTTCTGCAGCAGAAGTAACTGGCGCAGTAGCAATTCACCCCGGTTACGGTTTTCTTTCTGAAAACGCCGACTTTGCTGAACAAGTCGAGCGTTCAGGCTTCATTTTTGTTGGCCCGAAAGCCGATACCATTCGCATGATGGGTGACAAAGTGTCAGCCATCAGCGCAATGAAAAAAGCGGGCGTTCCTTGTGTGCCGGGTTCTGACGGCCCACTGGATGGCGATGAGGTCAAAAACAAAGCTCATGCGAAACGTATTGGCTACCCTGTGATCATCAAAGCTTCTGGCGGCGGCGGCGGTCGTGGTATGCGCGTGGTTCGTAGCGAAAATGAACTCACCCAAGCGATCGCAATGACACGTGCCGAAGCCAAAGCGGCGTTCAACAATGACATGGTTTACATGGAAAAATTCCTAGAAAACCCACGTCACGTTGAAGTACAAATTATTGCGGATGGTCAAGGTGGCGCCATTCACCTTGGTGAACGTGACTGCTCAATGCAGCGTCGTCATCAAAAAGTGGTTGAAGAAGCTCCTGCACCAGGCATTACCGAAGAGATGCGTAAATACATCGGTGAACGTTGTACTCGCGCTTGTCTCGAAATTGGCTATCGTGGTGCCGGTACGTTTGAGTTCCTATACGAAAACGGCGAGTTCTACTTCATTGAGATGAACACGCGTATTCAAGTTGAGCACCCAGTCACTGAAATGGTCACTGGCGTTGATCTCATCAAAGAACAGCTTCGCGTCGCCGCAGGTCAACCACTGTCGTTTACCCAAGATGACATCAAGATCCGTGGCCATGCAATTGAATGCCGTATCAACGCGGAAGATCCGGTTCGTTTCCTCCCTTCACCGGGCAAAATTGAACGTTTTCACGCGCCGGGCGGTATGGGCGTTCGTTGGGAATCGCACATTTATGCTGGCTACACAGTGCCGCCACATTACGATTCAATGATCGGCAAGCTCATCACTTACGGTGAAAACCGTGACGTGGCGATTGCGCGCATGAAAAATGCGTTAAACGAAATGATCGTCGATGGCATTAAAACCAATATCACCTTGCAGCAATCAATCATGCAAGATGAGAACTTCCAACACGGTGGAGCGAACATCCACTACCTTGAGAAGAAATTGGGTTTACAGCACTAATTTTCGCGTCGCGAGAGACCAAATGCTCACTTCGGTGAGCATTTTTGTTTTCGGCAGCCGAGTCAGTTTCTGCTAAACTCTGCGCCAACTGACGACATAACAGAGCAACTGACATGCCTTGGATTCAAATTAAACTGAACGCAACTAACGCCAATGCCGAGCCAATTGGCGACATGCTGATGGAAGAGACGGGCGCAGTATCCGTCACTTTTCTTGATGCTCACGATACCCCTGTTTTTGAACCGCTTCCGGGCGAAACTCGCCTTTGGGGCGATACCGACGTGCTGGCGCTGTATGATGCCGAAGCCGATAGCGCATGGATCATAGACCAAATTCGCTCAAGCAAACTGCTGAGTGATGACTTTGCCTACAAAGTTGAACAGCTCGAAGATAAAGACTGGGAACGTGAATGGATGGACAACTTCCACCCGATGAAATTTGGTCAACGTTTGTGGATTTGCCCAAGCTGGCGTGAAATCCCAGAGCCTGACGCTGTCAACGTAATGCTCGACCCGGGCCTTGCATTCGGTACAGGTACTCACCCGACGACCGCATTATGTTTAGAGTGGCTCGAAGGGCTCGATCTGACAGGCAAAACCGTCATCGATTTTGGTTGTGGTTCAGGCATCTTAGCCATTGCGGCGATCAAATTGGGCGCAGCCAAAGTCGTCGGTATTGATATCGACCCACAAGCACTGCTTGCTTCTAACGACAACGCAGGGCGCAATGGCGTAGCTGACCAACTTGAAGTGTATTTGCCACAAGACCAACCTGAAGGCTTAATCGCTGACGTGGTTGTGGCCAACATTTTGGCCGGCCCACTGCGTGACCTGAATGGTGTGATAAAAGGGTTACTTAAGCCCAATGGCCAACTTGCGATGTCCGGTGTTTTAGACACTCAAGCCGAAGAAGTTGCCAACCATTATCGTGACGAGCTTCACATTGACCCGATAATTGAGCTCAATGAGTGGTGCCGCATCTCGGGTCGCAAGCAAGGCTAGATAAGACTTTGCGTGCTAATAGACTGTATTTTATACGATTTACTAAAACAAATTGTAAATGCTCAAATATTAGTCTTTTCACGCAGTAAAAAAATGCGTAAAATGCGCGCCCTTGCTGGTACAGAACTGTGATGACGTTTTGAAAATCGGAAACTATCAACTTAAGAACAATCTTATCGTTGCCCCTATGGCAGGAGTAACTGACAGACCATTTCGAGAGTTGTGTCTTCGCTATGGAGCAGGCATGGCCGTCAGTGAAATGATGTCCTCTAATCCTGCTCTATGGAATACGTCAAAGTCGATGCAACGTATGGTACATGAGGGCGAATCGGGCATTCGCTCGGTACAAATTGCGGGAGCCGACCCACAGCTTATGGCCGATGCTGCCCAATTTAGTGTTGAGAACGGTGCTCAGATCATCGACATCAACATGGGTTGCCCAGCAAAAAAAGTGAATAAAAAGCTAGCGGGTTCAGCCTTACTCCAATTTCCGGAGACGATTGAACAGATCTTGAAAGCGGTGGTGAACGCCGTTGATGTCCCAGTGACATTAAAGACCCGTACTGGCTGGGACACAGACAACAAAAACTGTGTCTACATCGCTAAATTAGCCGAAGACTGCGGCATACAAGCTTTAGCCCTGCATGGCAGAACCAAAGCGTGTATGTACAAAGGCGAGGCCGAATACGACAGCATTAAAGCGGTGAAAAACGCCATCTCTATTCCGGTTATTGCTAACGGTGATATCGATAGCCCAGAGAAGGCGAAATACGTGCTGGATTACACCGGCGCTGACGCTTTAATGATTGGACGCCCTGCCCAAGGTCGCCCGTGGATTTTCCAAGAAATCCAACACTATTTGGAAAACGGCACCACGATGTCTGAACTTCCGGCTGCGGAAGTGAAAGATATTATGCTTGGCCATGTACAGGCTCTCCACAGTTTCTATGGTGAGTATTTAGGCCCTCGCATCGCTCGTAAGCATGTGGGTTGGTATCTGAAAGAACATGAACAAGCGAGTGAGTTTCGCCGTACCTTCAACGCTATTGACGCAGCACCGCTGCAAATTGACGCGCTCGAAGGTTATTTTGATAACGTTGCATCATAATTAAGAGAAGAGCTAGACCGCATATGTTCGAACAAAACCTGACTTCAGAAGCTTTCACAGTAACAACCGTAACTTCACAAGATCAAATCACGCAAAAGCCACTACGTGATTCAGTTAAAGCATCTCTTAAAAACTACCTTGCGCAGTTAAACGGCCAAGAAGTGACAGAACTATACGAGTTAGTTCTTGCTGAAGTTGAACAGCCACTACTCGACACCATCATGCAGTACACTCGCGGTAACCAAACTCGCGCAGCAACCATGATGGGCATCAACCGCGGCACTCTTCGTAAGAAGCTAAAAAAATACGGCATGAACTAATCTAGCTACTGCACAAATCTAGCAACTAGATACCATCGCTTTTAAAACCGAGCCTCTGCGCTCGGTTTTTTCATTTTCACCCAACGGATAACTAAAATATCAACGGGCGGCTTTACTTTGCATTAATGCAATAAAGAGATCTGATTGTTTGAGCGGGCTCTCTCTTCTTCTGTTGTCGCATTTACGCGACCGCAACAAACTGGTTACATTGTGCATGTGATGGAAATTTACCGACCGATCCCCAAATAACTTGTCGTGAACAGTGCATACAATGAGTAAGGCTTTATCCCCCCAAAAATGGAGTGACTAAGATGAGCTCGGCGACGCAACAATCTAAACACCAAGTCAAATGGGCCTATAATGATAAAACCACTCGGAAGATTGACAAGGAGTGACGTCAATGAGCTTACTGAACTTGCGCCAGACCAAAATTAGAACGCGTTTATACCTGCTGACCACGGTCACCACACTGCTACTGTTGATCCCATTTGTCTCCATGCTCAATAGTTATCAACACGATTTAATGCAATCAAAACAGACGAAAACTCGCCACATCGTCGAAACAGGATACGGCGTATTAAGCTACTTCCACCAATTACAAATCGATGGCACCTTGTCCGAGCAGCAAGCACAGACTCAAGCCAAACAAGCCATCGCGAAACTGCGCTACGAGGCTGATGATTATTTTTGGATCAACGACCTTCAGCCAAGTATGATCATGCACCCAATGAAGCCCCAATTGGACGGTAAAGATCTCTCCAATGCCGCAGACCCGACCGGAAAAAAACTGTTTGTAGAATTTACTAAAGTCGCTAAACAGCAGGGTGAAGGCTTTGTCGACTATATGTGGCCCAAACCAGGTTCTAGCGTCGATGTGGGTAAAATCTCTTATGTAAAATTATTTAAACCTTGGGGTTGGATCCTCGGTTCTGGAGTCTACATCGACGATGTCAATGCGTTGATTTGGCAACGCCTACAATCGATATTGCTCATTCTTAGCCTCGTTATTATTGTGATGCTGATTCTTTCAGTAGTGATAGGAAATAGCATCACTAAACCGTGTGAAGAAACCAAACAGGCACTCGAAGAAATCGCCAAAGGCGACGGTGATTTAACCAAACAGCTCTCGGTGCAAGGTAGTGATGAGCTGTCACACATAGCGCAAGCCTTCAATGAGTTCACAGAGAAGATTCGTCATACCATTACCAATATCACACCGATCACCGACAATGTTAACCACTCGGCAAATGAGCTTACTCAACTCTCACAACATGCCTCAATCAAAGCCTTAGAGCAGCAGCAATCTGTCGATACGGTCGCATCAGCGATGAACGAACTGCATGCGAGCAATCAAGAAGTGGCTAATGCGGCGAGTAGTGCCGCGAAAGCCGCGCATACGGCCAGCAGCAAAGGCAAAGAAGGCAGCTCGGTGATTGGCAAAGCTTCTGATTTTATGGACTCCTTGTCTGCACTACTGACCACCACTGACACCACCACTAAAAACCTCGCCAAAGAGACACAAGATGTCGGAGCGATACTGGCGGTCATCCAAGGGATAGCTGAACAAACCAACTTATTGGCCCTGAATGCGGCGATTGAAGCAGCACGTGCTGGTGAACAAGGGCGAGGCTTTGCGGTCGTCGCGGATGAAGTACGGGCGCTGGCAACGCGTACTCAAACTAGCACCAACGAGATAGAGCAGATAATCAATAGATTACAGGCTCGCGCAAAAGAGCTGGGAGAATTTATGGCTCAAACGCAGCAACAATCAACCGCCACACAACAACAAGCCGTTTTAGCGCAGCAAGTGCTCAATGAGATCGACGAGCAAGTAAAACAGATTCTCTCACTCAATGAACATATTGCTGAGGCAAGCGCCCAGCAAACCACCGCTACAGAAGAGATTAATCGCAATCTGACTCATATTGCCGAGCACAGCTCCCAAGCTGCAGCCCAAGCCGATCAAGTGTCGACAGCCAGTCAATATCTCTCAGACAGTGGCCAACAACTGAAACAGAGCATTAGCCATTTTAAAGTGTGAGCAACTCACGCCTTATCGGCTGATGAGATCACTCCAATGCCGCTAAAATTGAGCAGTGGCTGGCGTTGTCGTCTATATGACCGCAGCACGCATCGTTGATTTTTTTTAGCGCTTGACGAATCGCCGTTAACTCGGCGATTTTTTGATCAATCACCACCAGCTTAGCGCTGGTGATCGATTTCACTTCTGCACAGCTGTGTTCGGTCGCTTCCAGCTTTATTTCCAGTAACTCTTTGATCTCATCCAAACTGAGCCCTAGCTCTTTGGCTTTGAGAATAAAACTCACCTGCTGCTGATTTTTTTGATTATATAAACGATAACCAGACTCACTGCGCCCCGCCGGTTTTATTAGCGCATTTTTTTCATAAAAACGCAGCGTATCGGTTGAAACTTTACAGCGTTTGGCGAGCTCTCCAATTTGAAACATCTCATTCTCCTTTAACGTTTTTATTACGTTTGATACCCAATATCGCCGTTTTTATAAAAAAATTTGCGATGCCAAACGATTGCGCGAGCTTTTTGATGATTGTTTGGTTAGAATGTGCGCCATCAAATTTCCCATTAACTCCATGATTTGAGGAAGACCGAAGCATGAATAACGCTCGTCCTATTCACCGCGCATTGATCAGCGTATCAGACAAAACCGGCATTGTTGAGTTCGCTCAAGCTCTCGCGAAGCGCGGTGTCGATATTCTTTCTACTGGTGGCACCGCTCGCTTATTAGCAGACCAAGGTATTGCTGTTACAGAAGTTTCTGACTACACCGGTTTTCCTGAGATGATGGACGGTCGCGTAAAAACATTGCACCCGAAAGTACACGGTGGCGTGCTGGGCCGCCGCGGTCAAGATGACGACATCATGCAACAACACGGTATTAAGCCGATTGATATGGTAGTCGTCAACCTTTACCCGTTTGCCGAAACCGTTGCTAAAGCAGGTTGTACCCTAGCTGATGCGGTAGAAAATATCGACATTGGTGGGCCAACTATGGTGCGTTCTGCGGCGAAAAACCACAAAGATGTGACCATAGTGGTGAATGCATATGACTACGACCGTGTCATTGCCGAGATGGATGCGAACGGCAATTCGCTAACACTCGAAACACGTTTTGACCTTGCGATTGCCGCTTTTGAACACACCGCTGCTTACGATGGCATGATCGCCAACTACTTCGGCACTATGGTTCCATCCTACGGAGCCTCTTTACTTGATGAAGAAGGAAAGAAGGCTGATGAAGAGAGCAAATTCCCGCGCACCTTCAACCAACAATTCCTGAAAAAACAAGACATGCGTTACGGTGAGAACAGTCACCAAGCGGCCGCTTTCTATGTTGAAGCCAACCCAGAGGAAGCGTCAGTCTCTACTGCACGCCAACTCCAAGGTAAAGCGCTCTCTTACAACAACATCGCCGATACCGACGCCGCTCTTGAGTGTGTGAAAGAGTTCGCTGAGCCAGCATGTGTGATTGTCAAACACGCCAACCCATGTGGCGTTGCCTTGGGCAGTGATATTCTTCAAGCCTACAACCGCGCTTACCAAACCGACCCAACTTCTGCCTTTGGTGGCATCATCGCTTTTAACCGCGAGCTAGACGCACAAACCGCAGCGGCGATTGTTGAGCGCCAGTTTGTTGAAGTGATCATCGCACCAATCGTTTCTGCGGAAGCGATTGAAGTGGTTGCGGCGAAGAAAAACGTGCGCCTGCTTGAGTGCGGTGAGTGGTCAGCGAAAACCACGGGCTTTGACGTGAAACGCGTCAATGGTGGCTTGCTGGTGCAAGATCGCGATCAAGGCATGGTTAGCCTTAATGATCTCAAAATCGTAACCAAGCGCCAGCCGAGTGAAGAAGAGATCAAAGATGCTCTTTTCTGCTGGAAAGTGGCTAAATACGTCAAATCAAACGCGATTGTTTACTCAAAAGGTGACATGACTGTTGGCGTGGGCGCAGGCCAAATGAGCCGCGTTTATTCAGCCAAAATTGCGGGCATTAAAGCGGCCGATGAAGGCTTACAAGTAGAAGGATGTGTAATGGCTTCTGATGCCTTCTTCCCGTTCCGTGACGGCATTGATGCCGCGGCGCAAGCGGGCATCAAGTGTGTGATTCAACCAGGCGGTTCGATGCGCGATGACGAAGTGATTGCCGCCGCCGATGAACACGGCATGGCGATGATCTTTACTGGTATGCGTCACTTCCGTCACTAAAAACCTTACCCCACCCTAGCCCTCCCCTAGAAGGGGAGGGAATAGAAACCAAGTGACCTTACTTCCCTTTTAGGGGAGGGAGAATAGAACGAAGTGACCTCACCTAACTTTTAGAAAGAGGTATTGTTCTCCAACTTCCTTCCTCTTCAGGGGGAGGGAATAGAACGAGGTGACCTTACCTAACTTTTAGGAAGAGGTATTGTTCTCCAAGTTCCTTCCCTTCAAGGGGAGATATTGTCATCCAAGTTCCTCCCCCTTTAAGGGGGGAGGTTAGGAGGGGGTAAATGGCAACAAACAAACTCTATACGTTAAAGGATACTCATAGATGAACATTCTGATTATAGGTGCTGGCGGTCGTGAGCACGCTCTGGGTTGGAAAGTCGCTCAAAACCCAAATGTTAAAACTGTCTTTGTTGCTCCGGGTAATGCGGGCACAGCGCTTGAGCCTAAACTTGAGAACGTCAACATTGCAGTGGAAGACATTGCTGGTTTGGTCGCTTTTGCTCAAGAAAAACGTATTGAACTGACCATTGTTGGCCCAGAAACACCCTTAGTGCTTGGCGTGGTGGATGCTTTCCGTAAGGCGGATTTACCCATCTTTGGCCCGACGCAAGCGGCAGCACAGCTCGAAGGCTCAAAAGCCTTCACCAAAGATTTCTTAGCTCGTCATCATATTCCTACTGGGGCTTACGCTAATTTCACAGAAATTGAACCTGCTTTGGCATACGTCCGCCAGCAGGGTGCGCCGATTGTGGTCAAAGCTGATGGCCTTGCCGCTGGCAAAGGGGTCATTGTGGCGATGACGCTACAAGAGGCCGAAGATGCGATTCAAGATATGCTCGCAGGCAATACCTTTGGCGATGCAGGCAGCCGCGTGGTGATTGAAGAGTTCTTAGATGGAGAAGAAGCAAGCTTTATTGTCATGGTCGATGGCGTAAATGTTCTCCCTATGGCCACCAGCCAAGATCATAAACGCGTCGGCGATAAAGACACTGGCCCCAATACTGGCGGCATGGGTGCTTACTCGCCAGCTCCGGTGGTCACGCCAGAGATCCATGAGCGCGTGATGCAAGAGGTGATTTATCCAACGGTGCGCGGTATGGCGGCAGAAGGCAACCCTTACACAGGTTTTCTGTACGCTGGGCTAATGATTGACGCACAAGGCACACCGAAAGTGATTGAGTACAACTGCCGCTTTGGTGACCCTGAAACTCAGCCGATCATGATGCGGATGCAATCAGATTTGGTCGAACTCTGCTTTGCCGCACTGGAAGGCAAACTTGATCAAGTGGAATCAAAATGGGACCCACGCGCTTCTATCGGTATTGTTTTGGCCGCTGGCGGTTACCCTGCCGACTACGCGAAAGGAGACGTCATTTCTGGCTTACCAACGCAAGAAGTCACGGGTGAGAAAATCTTCCACGCAGGCACAAGCGACCAAGCTGGAGAAGTCGTCACCAACGGTGGTCGCGTGTTATGCGCAACCGCACTTGGTAACACGGTTTCACAAGCGCAGCAGCGCGCTTACCAATTAGCTAAACAGGTCAACTGGGATGGCATGTTCTATCGCAGCGATATTGGCTACCGCGCGATAGATCGTGAACAACAGACAACAAAATAACAACGACAAAGCTAGGTTATGATCCAATAAGGCGCTCATTGAGCGCCTTATTTTTATACTTCATGTTCATACTTCTGTATTGGCTTGGTGCTAAACCCACTTCGAGATGAACTTAATCATCACTTCAACAATTGCGGTTTGTCGACACAGCCATGATTCTCATCAGCAAGCATTAATAGCTCTTCGATATAGACACGGTTATTGCGGATTTTACCTAAAAATGCGATGTAGTTATCCAATGATGCTAAACGACTGACCACAAAACTGGGCAGCGTTTGGTTAAATTCCATCTGCGTGTATTCATGACCCGTACAGGTTTCAAACACTTCGCCATCCCACACTCCTTGAATCAGTTCTAACCCTTGGTTGTCTTTATTTTTGGTTTCTGAGATCAGGTATTGTGCTTGTTGCAGGTAATGGGAAAGCTGTTCTTCATCGAGTGGCAGTATTTTTCCATCGACACGGTATTGTTGATAAATGGCCTCGCCAGCGTCATTAAAACGTAAGTGAACCGAATAAGGTACGAGCGATTTCTTTTGTAGCTGCTCACCTTCGCGCTTGAGCTCTCTTAATGTCCCTTCATCCCAGCGATAATTGGTTTTATACCAACCATAATCACCTGATGCGACATAATCGGCGGCGCTGTTTGGAGAAGCTGAACGCTCGATATACCAATAAAAACTGGTGGCATCACCCATGGTTTGCCCACTGGTATAATTGGAATATTGTTCGAGACTAGGCGTATGGCTAGAAGAGGAGCACCCCACTAAAAATAGGGGAAATAGAATGGATAAAAGAATTTTTTTCATGGGAGAAATCTACGCCGAGAGGGTATCTCGGCGTAGTATAAATTATTTCACTGAATCTTTCAGTGCTTTACCGGCTACAAATGCTGGAACGTTAGCTGCTGCAATTTGAATCTCAGCACCTGTTTTAGGGTTACGGCCAGTACGCGCTGCACGGTGGTTTACTTTGAATGTACCAAAACCAATTAGTTGAACTTGGTCACCCTCTTTGAGAGCGCCTTCAACTGCGCCTAAAGTCGCCTCAAGAGCAGCTTTTGCTTGTGCTTTAGATAAGTCTGCTTTTTCAGCGATAAAGTCGATTAATTGGGTCTTGTTCATTAGGTTTCCCTTCTCATGTGTTATCGAATTGACCTCACTCTAAAACATAAAGCCCCCGTCTGGCAAAGGTTTGTCACTGATCTTTTGTCTCTATGCCGCACTTTTAACCACAATATGAGCAATAACTCACAATTTGTTACTGATTGACAAAGAATATCCGCTTGTTTTTGACGCTGTAAGCCCTTATTTATAGCGTACTTATGCTTGGATGCCTGATATTTCAGGTCACTTAAGCGACCTAATATATCAGTACAATCCTACGCAGGTAGAGCCTCCAATGACCGACATTGGAATGGATCAAGCTCAACGCAGTATTGATTTGGTATAAATAAAACTAAGGAACAATCATGTTTTTGCTTACGGTTTATATTGCCGTTGCCATCGGTGTCTCTTTTATCTGTTCGGTTCTTGAAGCTGTGCTACTTAGCATCACACCAAGCTACCTTGCTCAGTTGCGCCAAAACGCTCATCCTTCAGCTGATAAATTAAGCAAGCTCAAATCGGACATTGACCGTCCCTTGGCATCGATTCTCACGCTCAACACCATTGCTCACACCATCGGTGCCGCCAGCGCTGGCGCACAAGCGGCGGTCGTATTTGGTAGCGAATGGCTCGGCGTATTTTCTGCGGTGCTAACTCTAGGCATTTTGGTGTTGTCGGAAATCGTACCGAAAACCATTGGCGCAACCTATTGGCGTCAACTTGCGCCAGCTTCTGCGGTAGTTTTACGCTGGATGGTGTGGGCGCTGACACCTTTTGTCTGGTTTTCAGAGCAGATCACCAAACGCTTAGCGCGTCACCATGAAGCGCCCAAAATGCGTGATGAACTCTCCGCGATGGCCATGCTGGCAAATGAAAGCGGTGAGTTTGCCGATGGCGAATCAAAAATACTCAATAACTTGTTGGCTATTCAGCACGTCCCAGTGACTCAAGTGATGACACCGCGCCCGGTTTTGTTTCGTGCCAGCGCGCAACTCACTATCGACGAGTTTCTCGTGCAACATAGAGATACGCCCTTTTCGCGTCCGCTTATTTATGGTGAAAGCAAAGAGGACATCATCGGTTTTGTGCATCGCTTAGAGCTATTTAAACTGCAACAAAAGGGCCAAGGCAGTAAACGTTTAGAAGAAGTCATGAGGCCGCTTCATGCGCTGCTCAATAAAATGAGCTTATTAAAGGCGTTTGATCAAATGATGCAAAAACGGCTGCAATTGGCGTTAATCGTTGATGAATACGGCACAGTACAAGGCATTCTGACCTTAGAGGATATTTTTGAATACCTACTGGGTGAAGAGATCATTGATGAAGCAGATAAAACCACCGACATGCAGCAGCTTGCTTACCAGCGCTGGGAACGTTGGAAGAAAACACACGGCGTCATTGAAAACAGGGATGAGGAATAGAAAATAAAGGAAATAGAATGGAATCTAATCCTAAATCGACAAAAATGCGGCGTAGAACATTGCGTACTAACGCTACAGCATCAGAACAAAGTGTGTGGGCAAAGTTACGATGCCAACAACTAGGCACTAAATTTCGCCGTCAGTTTGGTATTGGTCCTTATATCGTGGATTTTTATGCGCCAAGTCATCGGCTGGTGATTGAAATCGATGGTGACTCTCATTTCAGCGAGTCTTCTTATATCTACGACCAAGCAAGAACTGATTATCTAGAGCAATTTGGCATTCGTGTTTTACGGTATACAAACGAGGAAGTACGAATACAACTTGATGATGTTGTTGAGGATATTTGTCGCTACTTAAACACCCCACCCTAACCCTCCCCTCAAAGGGGAGGGAATTTAAAAGCGATCACTGAAATCAGCACATTTCAGCACCGAAACGAACGCTTTTATCAATCCTTTTTCAAGAAGACGAACGCGCTTTTGCCCATCCACCTTCCAGGGGGAGGTTAGGAGGGGGTGTACTACAAACTCACACCAATATTGCTCACGCCTTCGTCGCGTAGCTCTTGGCGTAGGTCTTTAATCAAATCAATATCTCGCTCTACGGCTTCACGCAGAGGGCGGAAAATAGCCCACTGCACATCCCATTCGGCGCAGACCGCTTCATTTTGTTTTTGATTGTCGTTGGTGATCTCTTCGCCCGTTTGCGCTTCTTCTAACTGCGCCACTGTCAGCACCGACACCTGACTGATTTTTTGCATGTTTTCATACAGATAATCGCGATCAAGCAGGCCATGAAGTAGATGAGACAAAGCCACACACGCATCAATTGCTGGGTACACAGCGTAAACATCAAAATCTTCTGAGCTTGGAATGATCTCTTCCAACTTCTCCAATTGGTTCTCGAAATTGATTTTGGCACTTTTTACCGTGAGCAATTCCCAAACGCTGTCGAGAATATCTCGATATACTCGCGTGTGAGCAAATTCAGTATTATCGCAAAACATGGCATAGTTCGGGTACATACGTTCACACAAACACGCCATAAAAGTAATTTGTTGCCAAGGTTCAAATTTCTCAAGACGAACCTGCAGAGGGTTTTGTAGCATAATCACTCAATCGCAGCAGAAAAAGACAGCGGAAGTGTACTTGATAACCAACAGGGAAAAAAGCAAAGCCGATGAACAATTTCACTCATAAACTCTATATTCTGACCGAACACAACGATATTTATCGACAAGCGATTGAACAGGCGCAGTTGAGCGGCTTAGCCATCACTGACGATCGCAGCGAAGCAACCATTTTGCTGGCCGCACCACCACTGGCGGCAAAGTATTTGGACGATTTTCCGCAACTGGAATGGTTGCACTCGGAATATGCAGGCGTCGACACCTTAATGTCGCCACAACTTCGTCAAGATTATGAGCTCACCAACGTTAAAGGCATCTTCGGCCAGCAAATTGCTGAATACGTTCTGGGCAACCTGATTGCACACTTTCGCCACTTTGCTTGTTACGCGCAGCAACAAGCGGCCAAACAGTGGCAGACCCACCCTTATCAATCGATCAATGATAAAACCATGGTAATCCTCGGCACAGGCTCGATTGGCAGCCATTTAGCGAAAGTAGCCAAAGCCTTTGGTTTGCACGTGATTGGCGTCAACCGCACTGGCATCCCAGCCAAAAACGGGGTTTTTGATAAAACCTATCACATTAACGAGCTTGCTACTGCCCTCGCTCACGCGGAGGTTGTGGTCAGTACGTTACCCAACACGCCGCACACCAAAGGCTTACTCAATCAAAGTACGTTGAGCCATTGCCACAATGCATTGCTGTTTAATGTCGGGCGCGGTAAAAACCTTGTTGAGAGTGATTTGATTGCATTGATTGAAGAGGGGCACATTCAACACGCCTACCTCGATGTATTTGAAAAAGAGCCATTAAGCGAAGATCACCCGTTCTGGACGCACCCTGCCATTAGCCTTACCCCGCACATCGCAGCAGTGAGTTTTCCTGAGCAAGTGGTGGAGATTTTCACCCGTAATTACGGCTTGTGGCGCGACGGGTTCCAACTTGAAAACAGAATTGATTTTGAAAAAGGCTATTAGGTCAAATAGCGGTTAATAATCGGCACTAAGCCTAGGGAAACCTTAACTCAATGTTACTATAGACACGCAAACCACTTGCCATTGCTGTCGAGAATACACTGCCGCATCGAACACGGGTTAATGCGGTAAAACAGGAACGGTATCGCCTAATGACACAAGGAGCAAATCATGCCTTCAGCCATCACTTCGTGGCTACAATCACTGAACATTAATTTAGAACAACTGCTGCCGATTGCTGAAGCACTTGGGCTTATCGCGCTTATTTCTATCGTTATCCATTTAGTGTTGCACCGAGGGGTGAGCCTATGGCTACAGCGGCGCACAACCAACGCACAAGTTTTACAAAACATTCTGTTTAGCAAAAAGCTTTTCAGCCGCTTTGCCTTGTTAATTCAAGGGATTGTCATCTCAATCCAAACTCAGTTATGGCTTAGCCACGCCAGTGCGACTTACGAACTGCTGCATACATTGACCTTACTGTGGATTATTCTCTTTGGCCTGTTAAGCAGTTACGCTCTGCTCAATGTGGTGGAAACGTTACTTTATCGCAGCGCAACTAGCCGTAATATTCCGCTCAAAGGCATTATTCAAAGCATCAAAATCATCGCGTTTGTTATCGCCGCACTGTTCGCGACGTCGATTTTAATTGGCAAATCACCAGTGCTACTGCTGAGCGGTTTAGGTGCGATGACCGCGGTCATCATGCTGGTATTTAAAGACCCGATTTTAGGATTAGTGGCGGGAATTCAGCTTTCAGCGAACCAAATGCTAAGCGTCGGTGACTGGCTCGACATGCCCAAATATGGCGCAGACGGTAACGTCATCGACATTAGCCTGACCACAGTCAAAGTGCAAAACTGGGATAAAACCATCACCACGATTCCGACTTATGCCTTGATCTCTGATTCGTTTAAAAACTGGAAAGGGATGCAAGAATCAGGCGGCCGACGCATTAAACGCAGCGTATTAATTGATGCCAATAGCATTCACTTTCTGACGCCAGAAGAGCAAAGCTACCTACGCAAAGCACAACTTTTAGAGCCCTACTTGGCCGAGAAAGAACAAGAGCTCAACGCCTATAATCAGATGAGCCAACTCGATTTAGCCTGCCGCATCAATGGTCGCCGCTTAACCAACATTGGCAGTTTTCGTGCCTATCTAGAACGTTACTTGCGTAACCATCCCCAAATTCACCAAGGCATGACATTAATGGTGCGCCAACTGGCCCCCACGCACGATGGTGTCGCGCTGGAGATCTATTGTTTCACCAATACGGTCGTGTGGGTCGAATATGAAGGTATTCAGTCCGATATTTTTGACCACATTTATGCCGTGCTTCCTGACTTCGGCCTACGCGTTTCGCAAGCGCCAACTGGCAGTGATTTTCAAGCACTCGCAAGGTAAACATTACATTGCCTGAGTTTCCTCCCCCTAATGGGGGAGGTTTAATCGTAAAGTGATCGAGAAGGGTTACAGTTTAAAGCGGTTAATTTCTTGTTGAAGCTCTTTAGATAAGCTAGAAAGCAATTCAGCTTGTTGGGAAGCTTCTTGCGCTTCTTTTGCCAGTTCATCAGACACATCGCGTATACCTTGGGTATTACGCGTAATTTCCTCTGTGACTGACGCCTGTTCTTCTGCGGCGGTTGCAATTTGGGTTGCCATATCGCTGATCGTGCCGACCGCTTCACCAATTTTCACTAAGCTTTGCGCGGCCACGTTGGCATCTTCCACGCTACTTTCGGAAAGCTTGCTACTCTCAGTCATGATGTTCACGGCCTGAGTCGTGGTTTTCTGCAAGGTTTCAATCGTCTGTTGAATTTCTTGCGTCGAACTGTGCGTCCGTTGGCTGAGCACTCGAACTTCATCCGCTACCACCGCGAATCCACGCCCTTGCTCACCCGCCCTTGCCGCTTCAATCGCCGCATTCAGTGCCAATAAGTTGGTTTGCTCAGCAATGCCCTGAATCGACGACAAGATCGTATTGATGTTTTGTGCGTGCTGGTTCAAGTCCTCAATGACCTCTTTGGCTACCGTCATCTCTTTCGATAACTCACTGATCGACTGTTGAGTATTTTTCACCTGCTCAACGCCGTGGTTAGAAATTTTCACCGTATCCAAAGAGGTAGCCGCTGTATTGTCTGCGTTGCCTGCAATCTCTTGCGTTGCGGCCGCCATTTCGTTAATTGCAGTGGCCACCATGTTGATTTCATCTTGTTGCACCATAATGCGTCGGGTACGCTCATGGGCTTGCGCAGCAGTGTTTTCTGCTTGCAGTGTTAACCCTTGCGACACTTCATGGAAACGCTTGATCATGCCGTGCATATTACCGACGAACTGATTAAAGTTATTCGCCAGTGCGCCTACTTCATCTTGATAACGTGGTTCAATGCGCTGCGTAAGGTCAGCATCACCATCTGCAATTTCCGCTAATGCTTG
Organism: Vibrio sp. 3-2(1); assembly: GCF_963887575.1. NCBI lineage: Bacteria > Pseudomonadati > Pseudomonadota > Gammaproteobacteria > Vibrionales > Vibrionaceae > Vibrio > Vibrio sp. 3-2(1). The sequence goes on from NZ_CAWPGB010000055.1 coordinate 239,785, forward strand.
GGAAACTCGGCCCAAGTCACGCAGTAAGAACCCAACCAATGCCGAAAACACGATCGCGACCAAAATTGTAATGGCGACTGATATCGAGGTTAACTGCATAAAGAGCGCGCCGATATTGGTGTACTCAACCTCTTTATCGAGCTCAATGCCGAGCACCCAGTCCGTCGAAGGAACGGCAGTAAAGAATAATAATTTATCAACATCACCAACCATCACAGTTTGTATTTTATTCTCAGTCATTGAGCGGTCGATGACTTGCTGCGTTAGGTTAGGGCTATAAGAAGCTAACGGTTTGAGAATTAAATCTTTATTGCGGTGGGCAATAATTAACCCCGTATCACGGTTGACCAGCATAGCATTTGATTTTGCTCCTGCATCAATCGCAATGACATCCTTCACCAATTGATCAATTAATACATCAGCACCAATAACGCCCCAAAACTGTCCGTTTTTCTTAATCGGTTCAGCGAGCGTTACCATCAAAGCGCCCGTGATCGCATCAGCATAGGCGGCAGTTAATATCGTGCCGGAGCTATTTTTCGCTTCTTGATACCATCCTCTTGTCCGAGGATCATAGCTTGCATTGTCTGCACCTCGAGACGGAATAGAACGGTGCATGGTGCCTTGCTCAGTGCCGAAATAGAGTAAATCAAACTGTGCGCCTTGCTGAGCTTGCTGTAAAAAAGGCAGTGAATCTTCCTTCATCGTGTGAGGGATCACCGCACTAATGACTTTGCTACGAACATCCAACCATTGGGTAATCGAACTCGTTGCCGATTTCGAGATACCATACACCCTTTCCTTGATGCCACTCTCCGTTTCATCTTTCAATAAATTTGCCGACAGTAACGTCAACACCACCGCCATCACAATAACAACAAGCAAACTTGTCATTATCAACTTACCTTTTAACGATAGATTCACAACTCACCCCCATTGGTGAAATAGATTAGGTTTTGTTTGTAAGAATCGCCCACTACACATGTACACTTTGCACTCACACCGCGTCGTAATTAACCGACAAAAAGTCCAAGCCACAAAGCGTTATCGTTTAGTTGCTAATGGATACAAATCTTTTACACCTATTAAAAGTAAGTTACTGCTATTAACAATGCAATTAACACGGCAAAACATTGCGCTCAATCTATCACCTCATAGCCTAAACTGCGCAACGTAACCGCAAAAGCTTGCTTTGTTGCGGGCTCTCCATGAATTAAATGAATTTGCTTAGGCTTAGTCGCAATGCCCTCAATAAAGCGCAATAAATCGGCTTGGTCGGCATGGGCAGAATAACCCGACATACTATGAACCTGTGCATTCACAAGCACGTCATCGCCATCGATCATCACCGAGTGATCGCCTTGCGCAATTGCTCGGCCCAGAGTGCCTTGTGCTTGGAAGCCCGCAAAGATCACATCGGTTCTTTTATCAGGCAACAGCGCTTTTAAATAGGCCATCACTCGGCCACCTTCACACATGCCAGACGCGGCCACCACAATCGCCGCTTCCCCTGTTGAGGCTAAACGGTTGACCAATGCTTGATGGCTTCGATAATCTTGAACGGTAATACACTGTTCAAACGCAAGCGGATGCCTTTGTGCATCCAAACGCTTTTTCGCCTCTTTTCCCCACAATTTTTTAAACTTTCGGTAAGATTTCGTCACCTGTTGCGCCATGGGTGAATCTAAAATAATCGGAATATTGCCATCAATTTCACCGCTGAAGATCAATTGTTCAATATCAAACAGCAGCTCTTGTGTTCGGCCCACACTGAATGCTGGAATTAAAATGGTGCCACCGTCTTGCAAAGAACGGTTGATGATGTCCTTTAAGCGCTGCGCCCGCAGCTGCACATTGTCGTGGGTTTTGTTCGCGTAGGTTGATTCAATCAGCAGATAATCGGCGCGAGGCGGAGAGATAGGATCTGGCAATAACGGTGTGTTGCTGGGACCTAAATCCCCTGAAAACAGGACAATTTCATTATTTGGCAGTTTCACTTCAATAAACGCTGACCCTAAAATATGGCCCGCAGGCGTAAAGCGAAAATAAGTATTGTCTAAATCACGAGAAATACGCTGCCACACACCATAATTCACCGGCTTTATTTGTTTATTCAGCCTTTCTAATATTCTTGTACGCTGTGCTTGCCCTAAACCAAGTTGAAGCTTTAACCCATCTTCTAACATTAATGGGAGTAATTCTGCGGTAGCAGGTGTGCAATAAATAGGCTGATGAAAACCAGCCGCTAATAACCAAGGTATACGGCCGATGTGATCAATGTGCGAATGCGTTAACACCAACGCTTTGATGTGACGAACCGCAAATTCGATGTTAAGCGACTTTGAACTTTTCCCCTGCACTAAACCACAATCAATGAGCACGCCAACACCATTAATATTAAGTTCATGGCAAGAGCCAGTGATCGTATGTTTTCCGCCATGATGAATAATGTTCATAAATTACACCCCTTAAATATCGACTCACAATTATGAAACCACACGAGCAATAAATAAGCTCATCACTATTATTCTTCGAGTTATATCGAAAAATAATCTGCCTGCTTTATCGTCAAAAGCGCATCCTGTTCAGATCAAACCCCATAAACCAAAAGAGCCCCAACAATGGGGCTCTTTAAAATTAATGTAGTATCTCGCAAGGTGGCTCACCACCATCATGCAACCGATGCCAAACTAGATCGCAAATACCATCAGAAGGATTAAAGTCAGTCGGTGCTGAGATCAATAATTCGCGAATTTTTTCATGGTCAAAATTATGACAAGCAGAATCTAATTGCTCTAACAAACATGTATAGTCCGACAGGGGTAAAAACCGCTCACTCGCGGTCATGATCCTTTCATGAGCCGTTTGCTCGACATTATCGCCAATAAGAAGCTCTTCGAATAACTTTTCACCTGGACGTAGGCCTGAGAATTCAATTGAGATATCACCATAAGGGTTTTCTTCATTTTTAACTTCAAGGCCAGATAATCGGATTAGATTTTCCGCAAGATCAATAATCTTGACTGGTTCACCCATATCCAAGACAAATACATCGCCCCCTTTGCCCATTGCTCCAGCTTGAATTACCAACTGGGCCGCCTCAGGAATCGTCATAAAATAGCGAATAATATCAGGGTGAGTTACCGTTAATGGGCCACCTTTCAAGATTTGCTTCTTAAATAACGGGACAACAGAACCTGATGAACCAAGAACATTACCAAAGCGCACCATGCAAAAACGAGTGCCATCACTTTTCATTTTCTCTTGTTCAGCTAAGGCTTGAAGGCCTAATTCTGCCATACGTTTTGTCGTACCCATCACATTGGTTGGTCTGACGGCTTTATCGGTCGAAATCAACACAAATGATTCAACTTTAGCTTCAGTCGCCGCTTTTGCAGTGTAGTAAGTGCCAAACACATTGTTACGTACCCCTTCAACCACATTGTATTCCACCAAGGGTACATGCTTATAGGCAGCGGCATGATAAATGGTTTGGACTGCAAAACTTTTCATCACCACGGACAAGCGGTTGATGCGTTGAACAGACCCTAACAGTGGGATAATTTCAACATCGAGCCCTTTTTCTTTTGCAAGCAGATGTAGCTCACGATCTATTTGGTACAAGCCAAATTCAGACAATTCGAACAGGATGAGGGTTTTCGGTTTACATGAAAGAATTTGACGACACAATTCAGAACCGATCGAACCACCAGCACCTGTCACCAGCACGACTTTGTTTTTTATATTGGCTTCCATCAGTGACTGCTGTGGTGTGACTGCATCCCTACCGAGCAAATCTTCTATCGCAACATCTTTCAATTCATCAATTGTTGCCTTGCCTTCTACAATATCTTTCATATCCGGCACCGTGAGCACTTCGGCAGAAAGAGGCACTAGAGCATCTAAAATTTGCTTACGACGCGCACGCGACGCACTCGGCACCGCTAATAGAATTTGATGTACATTGTGTTTATCAACGGCAGCAGAGGCCTCTTTGAGATTCCTTACCGATAACCCCATGATCACGGTGTTTTCAAGAGTCGAATCTTCATCAATAAAACCCACTACTTTATGGGTTTCAGATGAACGCAACGCCCAAGCCAGTTGCCTACCAGCAGAACCGGCACCATAGATAAGAACGTTTTTCTTCCCTTTGCCATTAACTTGCGCAACTAGTACACGAACAATGAGCCGCGAACCACCACATAACAAACAAAGAAAGGTGCCATAGATAATAGGCACTGAACGCGGTATTGACGCATCAAAATAAAATGCAAGTATCGCAACCGTTGCCGCCGAGATTGCCGTACCAGCACTCACCACCGCTAACGCATGAAAGGTCAAATAGCGAAGCACAGCACGATATAGCCCAAGTCGCGTATAGACAAAAAGCGTCACCGCTAACGTACCTAGAACTACATAGCGAGTTGAGACATCATCAAATGACTGGATATGACCAATACGAGTCCAATACGCGGCATAAAAAGAAGCAATAATAAAAAATGTGTCTATACATACGCTGATAATGCGTTTGTTAAACCTTGAGAGGTTCCAGATAAAATTAAGCCTAGCCATGTTATTTCTCTAATATAAACCAACGCCAGTATTGTACTGGCGTTGGTTTAAAAAGTCTTTGTAGATAAATTGAAAGCAGTGTTACTTCACAGCATCACCACTACCACTGCCCGTTGCTGTCATTAATATGTACTTGAAGTAATCTTTTAGCGTCAAGGTATCAATCATCTGCTTATCTGTTTTTGCCAATAGCTGCGGTGTAGACATATCAATGTTTTGCACCTGAGCAAGGCCAGTGATACCGGGTAGAACATCATATACCCCTAATGCATCACGTTCTTTAATCAGTTCTTCTTGGTTGAACAAATTTGGACGCGGCCCCACCAAGCTCATTTCACCTTTCACCACGTTAATCAACTGAGGTAATTCATCGATTTTGGTTTTACGAAGAAAAGCACCGAGTTTAGTGATTGATGCATTGTTCGCTAAGTGGCTTGCTACAGACTTTGTTTCCACCGACATAGTACGAAACTTGATCAACTTGAATGGCTTTTTATTACGCCCCACACGTTCTTGCACAAAAATCGGCGAGCCTGTGTCAAACAAACCGATAATGGTGACAATCAATAGCACTGGCCACAGAAACAGCAAGCCAAAGAAGGCGGCTAGGAAATCTAAAAGACGAATCATATATTATTTTGTCCCGGTATCACGCAATGTTGCCATTGCTTGCTTCATTGTTAGCGGAGGTGTCCAGCCTAACACATCTTTGATGTTAGAAGAGTCTACTTCTAAGTTGCCATACAATTGCTCAATCATATCCGATTTACCAACGAACTTCCCGGCTAAGCGCATTAAAGTCACCGGTATTGGGAGCTGGAAAACCTTTTTACCTAACCCTTTAGCAATTGCATTAGTAAATTCCTTAATCGACACTGTTTCACCATCACTCGCTAGAAAAGTATGCCCAGCGGCGTTGGGATGTTTAGCACAGGTAACCAATAAATCAGCTAAGTTTTGAACTGCGATGAAATCTCTTCGGTTATTCGCCAAGCCAAAAGGCAAAAACGGAAGCTTATTAACAAGCCGAGTTAACAAACCAAAATTCCCTGGAGCGCTAGGGCCATAAACTAAAGTAGGTCTCACTATAACGACTTCAAGTCCGGTTTTTTCCGCTATTTCTTTAAGCCCAAGTTCTGCATAGTATTTTGATTGTGCGTATGAATTATGAGGACAAGGTATAGAGCTCTCTTTATAAGGTAGCTCCTGAGTAGATGTTCCATTGACACAGATTGAACTGACAAAAACAAACCTACGAACTCCACTCTCGTATGCGGAATTTGCTAAATTAACAACACTATGGCAGTTCACTTCATTTAATTCATCTTCACTATAAATTGAGGAGTGCGCTAAACCTGCCAAGTGAATTACTGTATCAACACTTTCAAAAGCACCTGACCAATTTGTTTTTCCGCTAAGCTCACTGATTACAAAATTATCGACATCAGGGATTGCCTCCCCTTCTCTAACGACACACCCGGCAATGTTTTCATTTGATAACATATGCCGCCCAATAAAACCGGTAGCGCCCGTCAGCAATATTTTTGAATTCATCTTTTTGAAATTCCCAATTGCGAAATGACTTTATGAATATCTTGCAAAGGTCGAGATTCAGAAAAGTTATTTATCATTACATCTCTTACCTCTATTTGTGATAGCTCCGACCAACTTGCACAAATTTCATCGATTAAATTAGCCAATTTAGCAGGAGAGCCAGCATCACATTCCCACCCCAAATTGTACTCATTGACAAGAGTCCTTAATTCAGAACCGGAATCCCCTACAACAAGTAACGGTTTATTTGCGGCTAATGAAAAATACGATTTACTTGGAACAGCAAGTCCATACATCTCAGGCTTCAAAGAAACCAAAGCCACATTACACAAAGAAAGAGTTTCATTCTTTTGATAAATGGGACAAGGTCCTTTGTAGACAACTCTATGATCATTTTGGTTATTTATAAAATTAATTACTTTTTCAACCTCTCCGCCTCCCCCAACAAATGAAAAGAAAGCATTTTTACTTTTAACTAAAGGTATAGCTTTCAAAATGTTATCTACATCTTGTAATCTTCCTATATTCCCAAAAAACTGAAAAGTAACCTTCGTTGATTCTGTACTAACTTCAGATAATGAAACAGGGAAAGTATCATTATGATCTGACCAATTAGGAATATAATGAATAGGTAATCTATTGTTGGTTTTTTTAAAAGCAAGTTCTTCATATCCCTACCAACAGCGACTATTTCGTCAGGAGACGAATAAAGCCTAGAGAAAATAACCTTAGAAATTTTATATATACAATTACTTGAACTAACCACTCCACCGGGGATCAAATTTTCAGGAAATATATCATATCCAAAAAGAAGCCACTTAAAATCAACCTTGTTTTTCAAAAAACCTAAGGAAAACATATTAAATATTGGATTTGTTCCAGATATCACTATCAGGGTCCGCGCATGAGTTAACAAAATGTTAATCACCAAATAAAACTCGCTCACGAAACTCCGTATTTAATGCACATTTTAACTGCCGTCTTTTCAAAGTGCCTTTCATATCGACTAACTTGATAAAGTTCATGCACATTTGACGTATTCGGGACAGGTTTTCTGATGCGTGCTTGTAGGTGATTCGGCTGTCATCTTCATTAATTACGGCGTCTAACCACCAATGCATGCTTTCTACACCCCAGTGTCCACGGCACAACTGACCAAATCCTGATGGGGTCAATTCCTTTGATGAGATAAAATACCGCATTCCCATACTGCCTGATAATTCGTGGTTATCTTTCTGGTAAGTTACTGCTATACATAGCGTTTTCAACTCTTTCCAGTACGGAAACCGCATGAACATCACCGCCCGGTAAGGCTTTCGAGAACCTTACTTAGGTAGTTTTCGTCCATTGCGCAGTTCATCCGTTTGCGTTTAATGCCACCTTTAAAGGTGGTTTCACTCTTTAA
>NZ_CAWPGB010000056.1:0-728 GCF_963887575.1 Vibrio sp. 3-2(1)
GGCGTTATGTTTTTAATCAGGTTCAGAGAATCATGGAAGAAAAGAGTCAGTTATTTTTACAGCAGTACCTTCGAACTTTACCTAGTGAAGTGTCTGAAAAATATACATCATTTAGTTCGGATTACTTTTGCGCAGATGAATATAACGCAAATCTATGTGCTGATTTAATTCTACGTGGCGAGAAGCGTGCATCATGCAGCATGGAATACTGGTATAGCCACGAAAGTGAAATATTACCTATAGTTGGCCACCTTCAAGTGGTCACAAACTGGGATGGTGAACCAATTTGTATAATTGAGATAACATCTGTCTCAAGTTGTCGATTCAACGAAGTGACGAAAGAGTTTGCGGCAAGTGAGGGTGAGGGCGACAAATCGCTAGAATGGTGGCGTAAGGCTCATTGGACATTTTTCTCACGTGAATGTGAAACTTTAGGTATAGAGCCAAGTGAGGATATGTTATTGGTTTTAGAACACTTTAAGGTCGTGTATCAGTAAAAACATAACAAACGCTTCAAGAGGGACAGCCAACGCGTGGCATTTTTATCATGCGTTGGTTTTTGTGGTTACGGTGTTATGCGGAAAGCTGGTAGTAGCGTTGTCTGCCCCTTAAGCGGGCGTTAGGCGATTGGAGGAAACGATGAAATCTTTGAAAAGTGGTGAGCAGTATCTAGAGGTTTCCTTCGAGAAGCTTGAGTTATCAGAAAATAGTTTCAAAGACATAGAATT
>NZ_CAWPGB010000057.1:0-711 GCF_963887575.1 Vibrio sp. 3-2(1)
TAACGCCCGGCTAAGGGGTTGACAACGCATAGCCGAACTTAAAAAACACACTGTAAACACTGAACTTCAATTTTGCACTAAAGTCGCCACGCGTTGGCAATCCCTCTTGAGCCGTTTGTTAGGTGTATTACCCAAATGCCGATTATGTCCAACCTTGAGACCATTTTTCTTCATTTTTTAACTCAAGCCAATCAATGGAATATTCATTTTTGGAAAGAATAGATTCTAACTTACACAAAGTTACTGAACCGTCTTCTTCATAGTCAACCTCTGACACCAAAAAGTGTTTCTCTCGATTTATCGGTTTTACAGCTGTCCATTTGCTATTACGCAATTTTGCCGGATTAATCTGATTCATTTTTAACTCCGTAATATTATGAATTCATTATTTTACGGCCATTTTGAAAAATAAGTTCAATTGATGGCTGCGTTACTAAAGACACCTAACGCCCGGCTAAGGGGTTGACAACGCACCACCGAACTTAAAAAACACACCGTAAACACTGAACTGCAATTTTGCACTAAAGCCGCCACGCGTTGGCAATCCCTCTTGAGCCGTTTGTTATGCAAATTCAATGAGATAAAACCACTTTACACGACCAAAAACCACAATTGCGATGATTGAGTGATTCAAGAACCAACCCAAGCCAGAGCGGTGATAAATGAGCCGCCAAAACAAAGTCCACCTTTCAGCAACAAACCAAGCTTTTG
>NZ_CAWPGB010000058.1:0-677 GCF_963887575.1 Vibrio sp. 3-2(1)
CAAATTCTCTTGTTAGAGAGTGTAAGTTTTCATCGTACTTAACGATGACACAATACGGACGCGGGGTGGAGCAGCTTGGTAGCTCGTCGGGCTCATAACCCGAAGGTCGTTGGTTCAAATCCAGCCCCCGCAACCAAATTTAGATTAAGCGTGAATACGATTAATCATTGCGACACTAGCTCAGTTGGTAGAGCGCAACCTTGCCAAGGTTGAGGTCACGAGTTCGAACCTCGTGTGTCGCTCCAAATTCTTTTCGAAGAAAAGAATAGCGCCGCACAACCTAGTTAAGGTTGAGGTCACGCCTCTTTGTTTAAAGAAAGTGAACCTCGTGTGTCGCTACAAATTCTCTTGTTAGAGAGTGTAAGTTTTCATCGTACTTAACGATGACACAATACGGACGCGGGGTGGAGCAGCTTGGTAGCTCGTCGGGCTCATAACCCGAAGGTCGTTGGTTCAAATCCAGCCCCCGCAACCAAATTTAGATTAAGCGTGAATACGATTAATCATTGCGACACTAGCTCAGTTGGTAGAGCGCAACCTTGCCAAGGTTGAGGTCACGAGTTCGAACCTCGTGTGTCGCTCCAAATTCTTTTCGAAGAAAAGAATAGCGCCGCACAACCTAGTTAAGGTTGAGGTCACGCCTCTTTGTTTAAAGAAAGTGAACCTCGTGTGTCGCT
>NZ_CAWPGB010000059.1:0-592 GCF_963887575.1 Vibrio sp. 3-2(1)
AAATGCCTAACAAACGCTTCAAGAGGGACAGCCAACGCGTGGCATTTTTATTATGCGTTGGTTTTCGTGATTACGGTGTTATGCGGAAGCTTGGTAGTAGCGTTGGCTGCCCCTTAAGCGGGCGTTAGGCAAGGTGAGTTTTTATCAGCTAAATCGAGTTGAAATTGAGCAGTAAATTCCATGTTTTGTGGCTTAACTTAAGCAATAAATAATCATCACATATTTGCTGTTTCTTGATCGCGTTGGGTTATTTTTCGTTGTGAATTCATCGGCAAAATAACCTTCAGCATCCAAACGTCCGCCGAGCATGCTACGCTCGTCACTTTTCTTCCAAATCGCTCAATTTGAGTTTTTTTGGTTTCTTTGCTGATTCAGCATTTTGGTTTAGAAATGAATCGGTTAGTTAGTTTTAAGTTTGCAAACAAGCCTATTCTTTGTTTTTGAAAGTATCATTGTCAATCGGTTGGCCTAACAAACGGCTCAAGAGGGATTGCCAACGCTTGGCGACTTTAGTGCAAAATTGAAGTTCAGTGTTTACAGTGGTTTTTTGAGTTCGGCGGTGCGTTGTCAACCCCTTAGCCGGGCGTTAGGC
>NZ_CAWPGB010000060.1:0-581 GCF_963887575.1 Vibrio sp. 3-2(1)
GCGTTGGCAATCCCTCTTGAGCCGTTTGTTATGCAGTTTTTTAACCAATACTCAGTATAAAGAACGAATTGCTTAGCCAAACTTATCTTTAGCTGCCACAATTCGCACTGTCATTTACTACCAACTGGTTCATCATGAAACTTTTAGTTCGCAATCTATCTCGCTCTACAACTGAACAAGAACTTCGTGTTTTATTCTCAGCTCATGGCTCCGTAGCCGAATGTACGCTTGTTTTAGACCAAGTAACGGGTCAATCAAAAGGCTTTGCTTTTGTCGAAATGCCAAACGAAAACGAAGCTAATGCTGCAATTTCTAACCTAAACCTTTCTGACGTTGCCAAAAGCAAAATCAGAGTAAAAGCCGCAGAATAAACACCTTATAGACAAAAAGAGTAAAGCTCCGTCAGTTCAAATACATTGGGCTGACGTCTTTTAGTTTCCGTTGAACCTGTAGAACTGCATAACGCCCGGCTAAGGGGTTGACAACGCACCGCCGAACTCAAAAAACACACTGTAAACACTGAACTTCAATTTTGCACTAAAGTCGCCAAGCGTTGGCAATCCCTCTTGAGCCGTTTGTTA
>NZ_CAWPGB010000061.1:0-566 GCF_963887575.1 Vibrio sp. 3-2(1)
TCGCCAAGCGTTGGCAATCCCTCTTGAGCCGTTTGTTATGCAAATTCAATGAGATAAACTGAATTTACACGACCAAAAGCCACAATTGCAATGGTTGAGTGATTCAAGAATCAACCCAAGCAAGAACCGTGATAAATGAGCAGCCAAAACAAAGTCCACCTTTCAGCACCAAACCAAGCTCTTGTGTCAGGAAAACTCAACGAGCGAAAACTTCAGCAAGTACAAAATGCTCGATAAACTTGCCCTTTCCACACTTTGTGCCCACTGAATTTACAACGCGCCAACGCTAAAACTCATTGAGGCAAACAAAGAACCTTGCCTGTTTTACGGCTTGAGTAAACCACGAATTTTAGGGTAAAAATGCTCATTTGCCGACAACACAAAACGAATGGCCGGAGAAATCCCACAAGATTGAACCCCTAATTTTACCTGAGTTGCATAACGCCCGGCTAAGGGGTTGACAACGCACCGCCGAACTCAAAAAACACATTGTAAACACTGAACTGCAATTTTGCACTAAAGTCGCCACGCGTTGGCAATCCATCTTGAGCCGTTTGTTATGCAAA
>NZ_CAWPGB010000062.1:0-510 GCF_963887575.1 Vibrio sp. 3-2(1)
AGCTTTCCCAAGAACACTTGAATGTGTTTGGTATCAATACGTTAAACGCATTGATGTTGAGAACTTTTATTTGATAACAACAAACACGTTCGTTGTTATCAGTCAGCTTTCCAAATTGTTAAAGAGCACGATTTTCTAATGAAAACCATTTTTAAAAACACTATTGCTAGTGCGCTTAAAGATGGTGGAGCTATGCGGGATCGAACCGCAGACCTCCTGCGTGCAAGGCAGGCGCTCTCCCAGCTGAGCTATAACCCCATCAGGTGTGTGATACTGTGTGCCAATCTTCTGGGAGGAAGAATTGGTGGGTCTGAGTGGACTTGAACCACCGACCTCTCGCTTATCAGGCGAACGCTCTAACCACCTGAGCTACAGACCCAGCATCGTCTCTTAAACTGTATAAACCATCAATCTGTGTGGACACTCATCAGTGTAATCTTCGTATAAGGAGGTGATCCAGCGCCAGGTTCCCCTAGCGCTACCTTGTTACGACTTCACCCCAGTCATGAA